>CAYRWY010000079.1:0-17260 GCA_964427955.1 uncultured Anaerolineaceae bacterium | reverse complement strand
TAATCAGCTTTAATGTACTGCTAAAACGTGCTTTAGGATACCGCGTTATCCTGCGATCGTGCCTGTGCGTACCATCCTTTCCGCCCAAAAGTTGGCGGATCAGAACTTTTGTGCTATCCTCTAGGCATCAGCCGGTGAGGATTCCACCCCCGGTGGGGTGAAGGAGGCCGAGTGCCATGCACCGTATGATGATTCTGGTATGTCATGCCGTCGATGGACGTTTTGCCGACGGCAACCGTGAGGCGGTTCGCCGCGAGTTGAGCCGGTCGGAGATCGGTCTCGACGCGCGCGGCCCGGAACAATACACGCTTACTTGCCGAGATGGGGGACGGTTGAGACTTTACGCGCCAGGCTTGAACGGTCAGCGCTCGTTTCACCGGATCGAGATGTTCCTCGACTCCACGCGCTGGACGCCGGATCTGCTGCACCTGGTCTTTAATTTGATGAACAAAGGTGGTTTTGGATTGATGGAAAATCTGGACGTGCCGCAGTTCATCGTGACCCAACCGCAGCAGATTACGTACTTTCCCTGGCTGCCCGAGCCGCCGAAGCTGGTCCGCAGCGTGCGTGACCTGGCGTATTCGATTGGGCGGGTAGCCTGAGACTGTTCAACGTGCAGGCTCAGAATCAAAACGGCGGACTTGAGGGTCCGCCGCTTTTTTTCAGGGTGCTATCCGGCGGTTACTTGGCGTAATCGACCGCGCGCGTTTCGCGGATGATCGTCACCTTGATCTGGCCGGGATACTGCATCGTCTCTTCGATCCGCCGCGAGATGTCGCGTGCCAGCCGCATCGAGGCCAGGTCGTCGATCTCTTCGGGCTTGACCATGATACGGACTTCGCGTCCCGCCTGGAGCGCGTAGCTCTGTTCCACCCCGGCGAATTCTTTGGCGATGTCTTCGAGCGCCTTCACGCGCTTGATATAGGTGTCCAGGCTTTCGCGCCGTGCGCCGGGCCGTGCGCCGGAGATGGCGTCTGCCGCTTCGACGATGAGCGCCTCGACACATTCCTGTTCGGATTCGTGATGGTGAGCCGCGATGCAGTTCACCACTTTTTCAGGCACGCCATGCCGCCGGGCAAACTCGGCCCCGATCTGGGCATGAGTGCCTTCGACCTCGTGATCGATAGCCTTGCCGATGTCGTGGAGCAAGCCACCGGCTTTCGCCACCGTGACGTCGGCTCCCAACTCCGCCGCGATCATCCCGGCGATGTGCGCCGTTTCGATGGCGTGGGCGTGCTGGTTCTGGCCGTAGCTGGTGCGGAACTTCAGCCGCCCCAACAGCTTGAGCACTTCGTTATGGAGGCCCGGAACACCGGCCTCGTAGGCCGCACGTTCGCCTTCTTCGCGGATGATCCGTTCTACTTCCTTACGGGCATCCGAAACCAGCTTTTCGATCCGCGCCGGGTGGATGCGTCCGTCGAGCACCAGCTTTTCCATCGACCGCTTGGCGACTTCGCGCCGGATCGGATCGAAGCTCGAAATGGTCACCGCTTCCGGCGTGTCATCGACCACCACATCGACCCCGGTGGCCTGCTCGAAGGCGCGGATATTGCGCCCATTACGCCCGATGATCCGGCCCTTCATCTCGTCAGAAGGCAGCGAGACCACGCTGACCGCGATCTCGTTGACGTGATCGGACGCGATGCGCTGGATGGCCACCGCGATGATGTCGCGCGCGCGGCTGTCCGCCTCCAGCTTGATCTCTTCTTCCACTTCGCGAAAACGGCGCGCCATATCCTGGCGGGCTTCGTCTTCGACCATCTTGAGCAGCTCGGAGCGCGCATCGTCGCGAGTCATCTCCGCGACCCGTTCGAGCACCACCCGCTGCTCGTCGTACATCGTCGCCAGTTCATTCTGCCGCTTATCCAGCTTGCTCTGGCGTTTATTCAGATTTTGTTCGCGCAGCTCCAACCGCTCGTAACGCGAGTCGATGTCTTCGCGGCGTTTTTGCAGACGATCACTTTCACGATCTAGTTCAATACGGCGTTTCTTGGCGTTTTCTTCAGCCTCTCGTTGCAAGCGCAGAGCCTCATCGCGAGCATCCACGATGGTCTTCTGAGATTGGTTCTGCGCTTCTTCCCGCATCCGAGCGGCTTCTTCTTCGAGCTGGCGTCGGTGGTTGATCCCCTGGGTACGTTGATAGGAAACCCAACCCGCTATGCCCAGCCCTACGCCAATCGCCAGCCCGACGACCAGGGCTATCACGATTTCCATGGCGTCTTACTCCTCATCTGTTTGTTTTTCTGCGAAGTATTCCGGTTGTTGTTCTTCTAGTTCTTGGGTTAGCTGTTCAATTACTTCACGAACAATCTCGTATTCAAATCCACGCCGGACCAGGAAAGTTCCGATCTTGCTGCGGAAATCCTGTTTTTGGGGATGGTGTAACCGCCGAACTTGTTCCTGAGCGGCCCGATAAGCCGAGTCGTGCGCGTCGAGTTCGTCCATGACCGTCTGGATGAGACTCTCGTCGATCCCTTTCTGGCGAAGCTCATAGCGGAGTGCCCGCGGTCCGCGGGGACGAAACCGCTCACGATTTTCGATCCAGTAGCGCGCGAAGGCATGGTCATCCACATAGCCCAGACGCTCCAGACGAACGAGAGCCTCTTCGATGGTAGGACGGTCCACGCGCTTTGACTCGAGATGATGTCGGATTTCAAAAACGCTGTAGGGACGGCGGGCCAGCAGTTTCACGACCTGATCGACGGCGCGGTTGATGTCATCTTCCTGGCGCAGGGTGGCGATCTCCTCCTCGGAGAGCACCTGACCTTTGCGCAGCCGTGCCGCTTCGATCAGCGGCAGGCCAAACGCATAGTCGCCGTCCAGGTAGACGCTGACTCGCTCGTGGTCGTGTTCCTGAATCTCCAGTGCCGTAATCGTCTGGCCCACGATCCTGTCCTCGAAAACAAAACAGCCGTTAGCATAGATTGCCACGGCTGCCCGTAGATCATAGTGAACTCGGAGATCGGTTTTTGGATATTAATGCCCCTTTATGGGACGGAATCCCTCCAACACGGGCTTTCCCCATAAAGGAATCAATACGAACAAGATAGTCTTTAGCTCATACTTCTTCAGCATTGGCCCGTCTGATGGACCGGCTTAACTCACGCCCCCAGGGTAGTGTAGTGGGGCTGGTTGCTGATCGGTTGTGCCGCCTGGGATATCCTACACCAGATCTGCTGTCGAATTCGTCTACTGTCCAGGCGTTTCGGGTGACTTCACACACTTCTGTGCGAGAAACTTGTTCGCAATTAACATCCATCTCCAGGGACGGACGTTCAATAACCCCAAATCGAGTTCTCAAGGCAAACCGTGACAGTGTTCAATGCCACTCTTATATTATGCACAGGAGTGCTCGAATACACAAGCACAAGAAATCCACTTGCCGATCCTCGGTAACTAGTAGATACTTCGAGTAGTGGTTCGAATAACGCAAAGGATGAGCGTCGATGCCAGCAGCAGTCAAGCATGGTCGGGTGATTTTTCGCCGGTGGGACAAGCTCTCCGGCCTCGACGAGACCGCGACGTCGTTTTCGACCCTGGACGAGTTATTCGCGCTGTGTCTGCAAGCTAACGATCCTTTGTTGGTCGATCGGGTCGTGATCGAAGGGGAAGACGAACAAGGACTGCCACGCGTGGTGACCCTGGTTTTTCAATCACTCACCGTGGCGGACAGTGGAAAGTCCGATTGAGTTCCCACTGTCCGCCTGACTGACCGGAGATCAATCCATCGTTAGCGGGACCGGGAGCTGGGCACTGGGCACGCAGTGTCCCACCAACACCTCGACCGCGGCATCGAGCGAGGGGCTGCTGTCGCCACAGGTGCACAGGATGGTGCCCGCCCCTGCCAGTACCCCGGCGTCATACGGGTTGCGCAGGCACAAGAGGATCACCCGCTTACCCCGACCGATCAAATCCTGGGCCAGCGCCCGCTGGGCCGGGAAAAGATGGGCGTTGCGCGTGGCCACGATGGTCAACTCCGCGGTCTCTGCCAGCGCTCGTGCCCGTGTGGCCGTGCCCTCCACCGGGGTGACCGGATCGATTCCCACCGCTTCGACGCGCGGCAGTTGTTGGTTCACACGGGTCGCGAAGCCGGTTTGTCCCCCTTTTTCCAATGCCTCCGATTCCAGCCCAGACGCGAATTCGATCAGCGCGATCCGCCGGGGATCGTCCGGTTTCACGGGCAGGACGCCGGGTTCTGACTGCAACGTGACCAGGCCCGCCCGCGCCGCTTCTGCGACCACCGCCAGGTGCTCCGGCTGCCGGATCGTTCCGGTCAGGTCTGGGCGGCGGGCCGGGAAGCGCTCTTTCACGGCTTGCACCTTGCTCACCGCCTGATCGATCAGGTCGAGCGGCAGACGTCCCGCTTGCGCCGCGTCGAGAATGGCATCGTGCGCGGCTTCCTGGTATTCCCGCGTGTGTGAGAAGAGGATGATATTGGCGCCTGCCAGCGCGGCCAGCACTGCCGATTCACCGGGGCCGTACTTGTTGGTGACGGCTTTCATCTCCATGCAGTCGGTGGTGATCATCCCTTGAAATCCAACCTGCTTACGCAGCAGGTCCCGCATGATCCGGGGCGACAGCGTCGAAGGATGCTCCGGTTCCAGCGCCTTGAACTGGACGTGCGTGATCATCACCGAAGCGATCCCGGCTTCGCTCACCGCGCGGAACGGGACCAGATCGACCTCCCAGAGATCGTCCAGCGGTTCGTCGATCACCGGCAGGCTGACGTGCGGATCGACGGGAGTTTTCGCCTTGCCGGGGAAGTGCTTGGCGGTGGCCGCGACTCCCGCTTTTTGAAAACCGCGCACCTGTGCCACCCCCAGCCGTGCCGCGCGCTGGGGGTCCACGCCGAGCGAGCGCACCCCGACCGAGGGGTTGTGAATGTTGTGGGTGAGATCGAGGGCGGGCGCCAGGTTCCAGTTGATCCCGATGGCGTGCATTTCCGCGCCCAGCACGGCGGAGACTTCTTCGGCCAGCGTTTCGGAATTGGCCGCGCCCAGCGCCATCGCGCCGGGACTTTCGGTGAAGCCCTCGCGCAGCCGGGCGACGACCCCGCCTTCCTGGTCGATGGCGACCAGGATCGGGTGTTTTGCCGCGGCATGGCACGCCTGCGTCAGATCGGCGAGCTGCGCCGGGCTGGCGACGTTGCGCGCAAACAGGATGATGCCGCCGATCCGCCCGCGGGCCAGCCATTCCAGGATATAATCAGGAGGCTGCAAGCCCTGAAAGCCGACGACCAGCATCTGGCCGATTTTTTCTTCGAGCGAAAGCATTTTGATAAGCCTTTCTCTGTTACTGGCATAAGGTGGTATAATCCACTGCTGTATATAGCTCGCACACGCGGGAAAGTCAAAATTGTTATGCGTACTGAACTTGGCCAACTGACGCTTCAACTTGAAAATCCGTTCAAAATATCCTACGGGGCGACCACGGTTCGCGAAAACGTGCTGTTCACACTTGAGCACGGCGGGCATACAGGCCGGGGGGAGGCCGCCGTCGTGCCATACTATCACGAGACGGTCGAGCGTGTCAGCCGCTATCTGTCCGATCCTGCCGTCATCCAGGCCCTGGGCGATAATCCCCTGTGGCTGGAAGACGTGCTGGACCAACTGCCGCCCGCAGAGTCGCCCGCCGCGCGCGCGGCAGTAGACATCGCCCTGCATGACCTGTGGGGCCAGCACCTGGGCTATCCGCTGTATCGTCTGTGGGGCTTGAACCCGGCGCGCTGCCCGATCAGCTCGTTCACCGTCGCGATGGCGGACGACGAAGCCTCCTACCGCGAACGGCTGCGCGCGGCCCAGGGTTATCCGGTGATCAAGCTGAAACTGGGCAGCGGGGACTGGAAAGCCGATCTGGATCTGGTGCGCATCGCGCGCGAAGAGTTGGACGCCCGCTTCTGCGTGGATGCCAACGCCGCGTGGTCCGCCGAGGATGCTTTGACGATCATCCCGCGCCTGATCGACCTGGAAGTGATCTTCATCGAGCAGCCGGTCGCGCGCCATGATCTGGCGGGCTGGCAGGTGCTGCACGACCGTTTGCCCGCCAACCGTCCACCCCTGATCGCGGACGAGTCGGTGCAGGGGGTAGAGAGCGTACCCCCGCTGGCCGGGCTGGTAGATGGTATCAACATCAAGCTGGCGAAGTGTGGCGGGCTGCGACCGGCGCGGCGGATCATCGCGCTGGCGCGAGCGTACGGCCTGAAAGTCATGATCGGCTGCATGGTCGAGAGTTCGGTCGCGGTCACGGCGGCGGCTCACCTGGCCCCGCTGGTGGACTATGCCGATCTCGATGCCAATTTGCTGATCACGAACGATCCGTTTCGCGGTGCGCGGATGGTGGCCGGACGCTTGATGCTGCCGGACGCCCCTGGATTGGGAGTAGAACCTGTTGCTTAACGAATCCTTTCACTACCGGCAGGGCGAGCTTCACTGCGACGGAGTGCCCATTGCGGTGATTACCCGGGCGGTCGGCACGCCGGTCTATATCTACAGCGCCGTCCGCATGTTGCACAACGTAGGCCGTTTGCAAGCCGCGTTCGCCCCGCTGGGGGCGTCGATGCATTACAGCCTCAAGGCCAACGCCAATCTGGCGCTGATCCGCCTGCTGAAAGAGGCGGGATTGGGCATGGATGCCGTCAGTGCTGGGGAAATTCACCGCGCGCGCATGGCGGGGGTTGATCCGCAGCACATCGTGTTGGCGGGCGTGGGTAAAACCCGCGCGGAATTGAGCTATGCGCTGGACGCAGGGGTAGGGTGGATCAACGTCGAAAGCCACTCGGAACTGCGTTTGCTCAACACCCTGGCCGGAGAGCAGCATAGGGTGCCTCGCATCGCGCTGCGGGTGAATCCTGGCATTCAGGCCAAGACGCACCACCACATCGCCACGGGCCATTTCGGCGCGAAATTCGGCCTGGCGCCGGGGGTCGTGGCGGATCTCCTGGCCCACCAGGGTGACTTTCCCCACGTGAAAATCGCCGGGCTGCATCTGCACATCGGCAGCCAGCTTGGTGATACCCAGGAGACGCTGGCCGCAATGCAGGCCGCCCAGGCGCTCGCCGCGCCGTACCCGGATCTCCGCACGCTGAATATCGGCGGCGGTTTTCCGGTCCCTTATACGGAAGACGATCATTATCCCGCCCCGGCCCGGTTTGCCGAGGCGCTGGCCCCCTTGCTGGACGGTTGGCAGTTGATGATCGAGCCAGGACGTTCGATCATCGCGGATGCCGGGCTGCTGGCGATTGCGGTGCTGTATCTCAAGGAGCAGGGCGGTCACCGCTTCGCCATCACCGATGGCAGCATGACCGATCTGATCCGCCCGGCGTTGTACGAGGCTGTGCATCCCGTGGTGACGGTGCGCGAGCCTGCCGGAGAAGCGCGCTCGACGCTGGTAGTCGGCCCGGTGTGCGAATCGACCGATGTGCTGAACCGGGACGCCCACCTGCCCGATCTGGCGGAAGGGGATCAACTGGCCGTGCTGGCGGCAGGGGCGTATGGGATGAGCATGGCCTCGAACTACAACATGCGCACCCGCCCGCCCGAAGTGCTGGTCGAGCAGGATGCCTGGCGCATCGTCCGCCGCCGCGAAACGTGGGATGATCTGCTGCGGCAGGAGATCGAACTCTGATCAGCGCGGACGGTCGATCACCCGGCGCAGCATCCCGTCGGCCTCGTCCAACCGGCGGTAGGCTTCGTCGGCGGAGACCTGGCACACGGCCATCACGATGGCGGGCTTGACCTGGAAGCGGGTTTCGATGAGCAGGCGTTCCGCCTCGTCGGCGCTGACGCCTGCCACCCGCTCGACGATGCCGCGTGCGCGCGCGGCCAGCTTCTGGTTGGTGACTTTCACATCGACCATCAGGTTGCCGTAGACCTTGCCCAGCCGGATCATCGTGGCCGTGCTCAGCATATTGAGGATCATCTTCTGCGCCGTGCCCGACTTCAGCCGCGTCGATCCGGCGATGATCTCCGGCCCTACCACGGCTGGAATCGCGATCTGGGCCGCGTTCAGCATGGGCGCCGGTTCGTTGCACGCGATGGCGATGGTGGCGGCACCGGCCTCGTTGGCCGCTTCGAGCGCCCCGATCACGTAAGGAGTGCGCCCACTGGCCGCGATCCCGACCACCACGTCCTGCGCCGTGATGCCGTGCTGGCGAATCGTCTCCCGCCCGGCGTCGTAATCGTCCTCGGCCCCTTCCACCGCTTCCGTCAGGGCGCTGTTGCCGCCCGCGATGATCCCCTGCACTTTCTCCGGATCGACGCTGAAGGTCGGCACGCATTCGACAGCGTCCAAGACGCCCAATCGCCCGCTGGTACCCGCCCCGACGTAAAACAGGCGTCCGCCCTGGCGCAGCCGGTGCGTGATCACGTCCACCGCCTGGGCGATGACCGGCAGCACGCGCTGCACGGTCAGGGCCACCGTCAGGTCTTCGTCGTTCATCACGGTCAGGATGTCCAGCGTAGGGAGCTGGTCGATATTCGCGGAACGGGGATTAGGGGTTTCAGTCAGCATGACGTGCATTCCTCAACAATGATCGAAAGCTCAATTCTACCGGTCGCTCGGCTCGGTCAGGGCCAGCAGCGCTGCGCCGATCACCGGCGCATAGCGCGGCGTAGGGAGGCGATCCAGGCCCAGCGTCCGGCAGAGTCCCTCGCTGACGGGATTCGCGGTGGTCAGTAATCCCCCGGTGAAGGCCCAACGCGGCTGCTCAAGCTTCAGGCGGCGCATCACGGTCTGGGCGGCTCCGGCCAGTTCTTCGACGGCCTGGGTTACAATCTGCTGCGCGACCGGGTCACAAGCCGCCGCCTGATCCAGCACCAGCGGCGCCAGGTGGGCGATCTCGCGGGTGCGCGGGGTCTCGCTGCGATACAACCAGGGGATCAGGTCCAGCGGCTTACCCAGTCCGAGCGCGTCGAGCAGGGTGGGCGTCAGGGTCGTGGCGGGGCCGCGTCCATCGTCCGCCTGGACCACGGCCTGCAAGCCTTGCAACCCGATCCAGTAGCCGCTGCCTTGGTCGTCCAGCAGATAACCCCAACCGCCGACCAGCGCGGTTTCACCTGCCGCGTTGACGCCATACGCCAGACTGCCGGTCCCGGCCAACACCAGCACTCCGCGCCGCTCGCCCAACGCGCCGACCAATGCGATCTCGTAATCGGCGCTCGGCACGATGGCTGCCTGGGGCGTAACCTCCGCGACGGTGGCGCGCAGCCAGGCGGCGGAATGGCGTGCTGCTGCTCCCGCGATCCCGATCCCGACGGCGGCGATCTGGTCCGGGCGCAGTCCTGCCGCGTCCAGCGCCGCGTGCATGGCCGTCTGGACCACCTGGGCCGCGGCCTCTGCCCCGATGGCGCTGGGATTGGCGGTCGGACCCTGGCTTTCGCCGAGCACGGCGAGATCCGGCATTGCAATCACCACCCGGATCGTGCTCCCGCCGCCGTCGATACCCATGACGGCGCTCAGCATTCGTCTACCGCCCTGGCGATCAGGTCGTGCAGCGCGCGGCGGAAGGGGTGAATGCCTTCATAGGCGCGGCCCCGGTACACCCGGTTGGTCAGGCAGGCGACAACCAGCTCGCGCTGCGGATCGATCCACAACGAGGTGCCGGTGAAGCCCGTATGCCCGTAACTGTCCGCACTGAACAGGTCGCCCGCTGACGCGTCCTCACGCGCTTTGATCATCCAGCCCAGTCCCCGCCGCATCCCGCCGGTTTCTTCGTGCGGCTCGATGGCGGATTGCATCAGGTCCGGGGCGATGTTCAGCCGGGGATCGCGCTCCAGCCAGGCCTGCCCCAGGGCCGCGACATCGCGCGCCGTGCCGAACAGGCCCGCGTGACCGGCGACCCCGCCGACGCCGCAGGCATTTTCGTCGTGAACTTCGCCCCAACAGCGCCGTTGGCGCCAGCCGGGATCGTCTTCGGTGGGCACGATCAAGTCCCGCTGGCGTTGGTGCTGCAAAGGGTTGTAGGTCATGGATGACAGACCGAGCGGTTGGAACAGACGTTGGCTGAGCACGCCGTCCAGGGGGGCGAGAGTGTCGTTCAGACGGCACACCGCTTCGCCGAGCAGCATCAAGCCCAGGTCGCTGTAGCGCACCACGCCTTCGCCCGGCTGGCCGACGAAAGGATAGTGGCAGAGGGCATCCAGCGCGTTGGCCCAGCGCCGTTCGCGCGGGATCGGATCGGGCTGATCAGGCGGTAGGGGCGCCGGTCCGGCGGCGTTGAACACGTCCCGCCAGGGGGCCAGCCCGGAAGTGTGCGTCAGCAGGTGGTAGAACGTCACTCGCGCCGGATCGGCGGTCTGGCCACGGGCGGCGTCCGGGGTGGGCAGGTGGGCCTTGCTGTGCGGGTCCTGTCCGCCGTCCAACGGGCGCGGGCCGGAAGCGCCGAATTCGGGGATCACCGTCACCAGCGGATCGTCCAGCCGCACGCGCCCGGCGCTGACCTGCGCGAGAAATACCGTCGTCGTGAACAACTTCGTCACCGACGCCAGGTCGAACAGCGCCGTGGTCGTCGCGACGTGGCGCTGGCGGTCCGGATCGATCCACCCCCAACTGGCGTGGAGGCGGACCTGTCCCCGGTGGACGGCGGCCAGGCTGATGGCCGAGAAGATGCCCTCCGATTGGCAGTGCGAACAGAGGCTTTCCAGCATTCCCATGACCGGGTGTGGAAAATCATGGACAGGCTGGTGGTAAGCAAGGTCATGAATGGTCGGCAAACTGGGTCTCCCTCATTCGTAGCGCAAGAAGGGGCGGCGTTCAAGCTCGAAGGCGCGGCAGTCGTCGGTCCATTCGATGGCGAACGGGGCGAGGATCGCGCCGGTGGATTTGCCCGCCCTGACCCCGGCTTCGATCTCCTTGCGCACCCAGGTCGAGCCGATCAGCCGGTCGAAGTGCTGCACGCCGGTATCGGGATGTTCGGGCAGCCAGCGGAAGTGATCCGGGTACAGCGCGTACACCGTGGCGATCACGCCCAGCCAGACCTGGATAGGCCGCCAGCGTGCCGGATCGGCGACGTAAACCTGGACCCCGCCGCAGTACTGCCCGGCCCATTTGCTCTGGGTGGGCTGGAAGATGTGCGGGCGGAAGCGCGCGCTCAGCCCCTCGGCCCACGGCTCCCCGTTCAACCGCTCGGCCAGGGCCAGCGCATCGATCCAGGGCGCGCCCATGATTTCGAACGGCAGGGCCGTCCCGCGCCCTTCGGATAGCTCCGTCCCCTCGATCAGACACGCGCCGGGATACTGCCGGAGCGCGCTCAAGTGGGGCATGTTGGGCGAGGGGGGGACCCAGGGCAGGCCGGTCTCTTCCCAGGTCATGGCCCGCCGCCAGCCGCCACAGGGGACGACTGTCAGATCGGCGGGCGTCGGATTCCAACGTGTATTGATCATCTGCGCCAGTTCGCCCAGCGTCAGCCCATGCCGGACCGGGACCGGAAAGCGCCCTACGAAGGACGACAGGCCGGGATCGAGCGTCGGCCCATCGACGGCCACGCCACCCAGCGGGTTCGGGCGATCCAGCACCACCACCCGGACACCGTGTTCGCCCGCCGCCTCCAAAATGTGCGAGACCGTCCAGGTGAAGGTGTAGTAACGGACGCCGATGTCCTGAATATCGCATACCAGCACATCCACGTCCCGGAGCATTTCCGCGCTGGGCCGGTAGCTCTGCCCGTACAGGCTGTAGACGGGCAGGCCGGTGCGTGGATCGTTGGTGGAATCGATCCGCTCGGCATCCGGGGCCGCTCCGGCGAAGCCGTGCTCCGGTCCGAACAGGGCCGTCAGGCGGACCTCCTCCGCGCCGGACAGGATTGCATAGGCGCTGTCCAGCCGGTGATCGACGGCGCTGGGGTTGGTCATCAACCCGACGCGCTGTCCGGCGAGCAGGCTGAAGTTGTCGCGGCGCAAAACCTCAAGACCTGTCAGGACGGTCATCATCACTCCAGGGTGCGAAGCACAGTGTAGAACTTGTAGCGATCCCCGCGATAGGCCGAGCGCACGTACTCCACCGGCTGGTCGTGATCGTCGAACGCCACGCGCGTGATACTCAGGATCGGCAGGAATGGCCCGGCTTCGAGCGCCTCTACTTCGGCTTCATTGGCCGCTCGCGCCTCGATGGTCTGGTGCGCATACGTCAGGCGCAGGTGATAGTCGGTCGCCAGCACCCCGTAGAGCGATTCCTGTTCGAAATCGTGCTTATCCAGGAGGCCAGGGCACAGGGCAAAAATCACATGCGATTTCTCCAGCGCGATGGGCTGGTTATCGGCCATGCGCACCCGTTCCAGCACGACCACTTCCGCGCCGGGTAGGATCGACAGCGCCTTGGCGACTTCGGGCGTGGCCGGATCGATGCCTGCATACAGCACGCGGCTGCCCGCCCGTTTCCCCCGGCTGGTCATGTCCTGGGTGAAGCTGGTCAACGATTGGAGGGTCTGGTCGATCTTCGCCGGGGCGACGTAGGTGCCTTTGCCCACGCGTGAATAAACCAGGCCGTCCTGGGCCAGTTCGTTGAGGGCCTTGCTGACGGTCAGGCGGTTGACGCTAAACTGATCGGCCAGTTGGCGCTCGGACGGAATCCGCTCGTTGACGCCAAAGACGCCATTTTGAATGTTCAGGCGAATGTAATCTTTGACCTGGATATAGAGCGGTACGGGCGAGTCATGTTTTGTCATGGCCAGAACTTCCCTTCCCGGATGCAATCGTCACCGCCGAGGTGAGGCGGTGCAGCAGCGAGCCTGACGGGGAGGTCGTCCCCAAAGAGAGATCCGAAACGATGACGCTGGAATAACCGTTGGAACTGGTGTCGTGGATCACGTAGGGCCTGCCGTCCACCTGGCCCAGGTAGAGCATGATGTGTCCCCGCATGGCCAGCAGCGCGCCGGGAGGCACCTGTTCGACGAGCGTTTGTTCGCGCACGGCGTCCGGCCAATCGGCCCCAAAGGTGACCAGGGGGGTGCCTACTTCTTCCTGCTGATTGGCATTGCGCGGCAGGTCGATCCCGGCGACCGCATGAACATCGCGGATCAGGCGTGAGCAGTCGCGCCCGAACATGCCCAGCCGGTTGTCGCCCCAGGCATAAGGCTCGCCCAACAGGCGGAACGCCTGGGTGAAGATCGTTTCCCAGGTGTAGGGCAGGTAGCCCACCGCGAACTGGCGATCTTGTTTGGCGGCAAATCCTTCCGCAAACGCGAGCGTTCCATCGCGCCCGCGGACCGGCACCTGGACGCGGCAGGCCAGGGGAGCGTCTTCGAGCAGTGGCAGCCGCGTGCCCATCTGAGGGATCGCGTTGCCACCGGCCACCATGCCCCGCGAGGCCAGCGTCGTGATGAACGGCGCGGCGCTGGCAAACGCGGCGACCTGTTCGCGCGTGCCCAGAGCGATGGCGTCGGCGCGCACCCAGCCCCAATACCACGGCGTCAAGGCGAAGAACCACTGCCCGTCCCGGCTGGTGGCTACTACCGCCACCGGCCAACCCACATCGACGGCGGTTTCCTGGAGCCGGTCCAGATCGAACTGGAATGGTTCGGTGGTCACCACGTCGTCGGTGGGGAAGCTGCGCACGGGGGTCCGCCGCGTGGCCAACCCCCACCGCACGGATACCGGATCGCTCGATGGCGGCGCAGTCTGGTCGATCAGGGTCCGAAAATACGCGGCGATGAGCGGCGTGCCATCACTGCCATAGCACTGCCGGGTCGGCGGCTGGTACTGGGCGAGCTGGGCGCGGACTTCCGCCGTGCTGAGGGTGTCGGGCAGATCCAGCACCGGCGGTATGCCCAATCTGGCATGGCACTGCTGGTTGAAAACCTGGATCGCCTCCGGGGTCAGCAGTGGGAGCGATGGATCGCTGATCTGCCCCAGCCAGAAATCGGCTTGCAGCATTTCCCCCGTGACGCCGGGCGGTAGAGGAACGAGCGAGTAGGAACTCATCAGGCCATGCTCCTTTTTCAACGCGACAGGCGTACCACCAGGGCCACGCCGAGCATCAGTGCGCCGCCCATCGCGGCACTGCACACGCTCAACACGAACTCCGGGCTGTGGCGCGGCTCCACCAGGGCCAGCAGCAGCCCACACCCGCCGATGAACACGCCGATCCCGAAGAACCCGCGGAGCACGTCCCGTCTAGCGTTCATGCGACCCCGCTTCGGCATATTCCGTCAGAGCCTGTCCCTGGCGCAGCGGCAGGCACGCCACCGCCTGCTGGTAGCCGGGCGCGCTGCTCAGCGCGGGGACCTGCAATTCGCACTGTCCGGGCACGAAGAACGGGCAGCGCGGATGGAAGGCGCATCCCGGCGGAATCTCGGTCAGGCTGGGAATATCTTCGCTGCGTAGGACCATGCGTTTTTTGTGGCGGGTGACTTCGGGGTCCGCTTCGGGAATGGCCGAGATCAGCGCCCGGGTGTACGGGTGCGCCGGGTTGGCGATCACGTCAGGCGTGGGACCGATCTCGACGATGCGCCCCAGGTACATGACCGCGATCCGGCCTTCCCAGGCGAAATATTTCGCCAGCGCCAGGTCGTGGGTGATGAACACAATCGCGACGTTCAGTTTGTCGCGCAGGTCGTGCAGCATTTTCAGCAGGCTGACCCGGATGCTCACATCCACCATGCTCACCGCTTCGTCGGCCACGATCAACTTAGGCTCGACCGTCAGCGCCCGCGCGATGCTCACCCGCTGGCGCTGGCCGCCGCTCAGTTGGTGGGGGAATTTGTTCACCACGTCGCCCGGCGGCGTCAAATCCACCAGCGTGAGCAGCTCCCAGATACGGCGGCGGAGTTCGGCCCGCCCATCGACCATCTTGTGCCGCTTGAGCGGGTAGCTGAGAATCTGGCCGATGGTATGGGCGGGATTCAGCGAGGCGAACGGGTCCTGGTGGACGATTTGCAGCGCCCGGCGGAAGGCCGCGCGTTCTTTGCCGCGATAATCCTTCGCGCGACGGCCCTGTAACAGCAGCTCGCCGGAAGATTCCGCCAGCAAGCCCGCCATGATCTTGCCGGTGGTGGTCTTGCCGCATCCGCTTTCGCCCACCAGGCAGATGATCTCGTTGGGATAGATGGCGAGATTGATGTCTTGCAGCACCGGGATGATCGCGCGGCCCTGCTTGAAAGTACGGTTGACGTGGCGCAGTTCCACGAGCGGCTGGCTCATCGTTTGACGGTCTCCAAGGCTCGGCTGAGCACGGCTTCAGCTTCAAAACAAGCGACTTCGTGATGGTCGGTGACGCGTTGGATGTCCGGTGCCGCCTGCTTACAACGCTCAGTGGCGAACGGGCACCGGACGTGAAATTTGCAGCCGGTGGGCGGCTCGATCAGGTCGGGCGGGCTGCCGGGGATGCTGGTCAGTTCTTCGGCTCCAGCGCTCAAGCGCGGGATCGCTTCGAGCAGGCCCAACGTATACGCATGGCGGGGGTGATAGAACATCTCGTTTACCGGCCCGATCTCGACGATCTCTCCGGCGTACATGGTGGCGACGGTGTCGGCCATCTCGGCGGCGACCGACAGATCGTGGCTGATGAAGACGATGCTGAAGCCCAACTCATTGCGGAGGTCCTGCAAAACGTCGATGATGGTGCGTTGGGTCAGGATGTCCACCGCCGTTGTCGGCTCGTCCAGAATCACGATCTGCGGGTCGAGCAGCAGGGCCAACGCGATCAGCACCCGCTGGCGCATCCCGCCGCTGAGTTCGTGCGGATAGGCGTTGAAGACGCGCTCCGGGTCCAGCCGCACCTTGCGGAACAGCTCCAACGCGCGCTCCCGTACCCGGCTCTGGCTCTTGAGGCCGTGCGCCCACGCCGTGTCGTAGAACATCTCCCGGACGCGAATCACCGGGTTGAGCGAGTTGAGGGCACCCTGAAAGACCATCGAGCACTCGCTCCAGCGGAACTGCCGCATCTCGTTGGCTTTCATGGTCAGCACGTCTACCTTGGAGCCATTGCGGGCGGTATACACGATTTTGCCGTTAGGAACGCTGGCATTGCTCGACAGCAGGCGAATCAGCGCCAGGTTCAGGGTGGATTTGCCGCAGCCGCTCTCGCCCATGATGGCCAGCGTCTCGCGCTGGTGCAGGTCGAAGGAAACATGGCTCACGGCTTTGAGCTGTCCGCGCGGGGTCAGGTAGTTCACCGAGAGGTCTTGCACACTGAGAATGACTTCGTGGCCTGGCATGGTGACCTATCCTTATAGCCCTGACCGGAGACGCGGGTTGAAGATTTCTTCGAGCGAGCGCGTGAACAGCACCAGAAATAACTGGAACAGCGCGATGGCAATAATCGGCGCGATCAACATGCTGGCCGCCGTCGGGAAAAAGATCGTGCCTTTCGCCCGGCCCCAGTAGATCATTACGCCCCAGTTCGGTTCCTGGATCGGGACCAGCCCGAAGAAGATCAGACCCACCAGGTTATACATGGCGCTGCGGATGGTGAAGATCATGTTGACCACGATGTAGCTGATCATGTTGGGCAGCACTTCGCGGAAGATGATATGAAACAGGCCCAGGTCGAGCGCGATGGCCGCCTGGATGTAGTCCCGCTCGCGCAGGCTGAACACCTGGGCGCGCACTGCCCGCATCAGCGTGGGCCAATACAGGGCGGCGAACAGCAGGGCCAGGTAATTCATGTTGTCAAAGGTGATAATGCTCGCCAACACCAGCAGCAGCGGGAAGGTCGGAATGGTCAGGAAGAAGTTGGAGAGTGCCGAGAGCACCTGGTCGATCAGCCCGCCTAACAGCCCGGCCAGCGCCCCTAACAGCACCGCCAGGATGGTCGTCGCCAGCCCGGCCTCGACGGCCACGATGATCAGGTCCTTCCCGCCGTAGACGATGTGCGAGAGCACGTTGCGCCCGGCATAGTCCAGGCCCAGCGGGTATTCGTGGGAGGGTCCCTGGTAGAGCGTCGCCGCGCCCGGTTTGCGGCGGTCCATGTGGGTGTCGCCGTCGTAGTCGATGAACAGCGGGCCAAAGACCGTCATCAGAAAAAAGAATAACAGTCCGAGAAACCCCAAAAATCCGGCCTTGTTGCGCACCAGCGCGTGGGAGGCGGCCCGGGTGGTGCGCCCGATGGAGGCCATGCGCCGGATGAAGAAATCGACGTTCGATTCCTCGAAGTTGACCTGGTCAATCGACGCGCGTGAGGTGAACGGGTCCTGCCGGTCCACATAGGCGTACGAAATCACGACGGCGGACGAGAGCCAGATCATCACCAATCCGCCCCACAGCCCCGCCGCGAGACCGCCAAACACGCACGCGCCGAAACCGATGAGCGCGCCGCGCACGAGCCGGTT
>CAYRWY010000078.1:0-17279 GCA_964427955.1 uncultured Anaerolineaceae bacterium | reverse complement strand
TCTTAGCTCGCACGCTTCTTGCTGCTTCCTGTCACTCTGCTGTTGTTAAGGTGCTGGGAACAAAAACCGACGGTTTTCCCGTCGGCTCAAGACACGAAGACAGCACGAAAAAACAAATCTAGTAGCTGTAACCGGTGTCTTGAACCTCCCATTTGACCGAGCCGCCTTGATGCGCGGCTCACAAACCGCTCTCGTCGAGCGTGCTTTTATCTTAGCACACAATTCTTGGGCTGACAAGAGTGATTTGTGTTGCGTTTGGAATTTGCTTTGTTCCGTTTGGTTGCGAATTTCGCATTGCCGAACGGGGCAGCATTATAGCAATATAAAACGCCCTGTCAAGGCTCGATTTTAAGAAAATCTAAACTTGTTATAAATCGCTTACTGCAACAAGCGCAGCACCGCCTCCCCCGCCGTGGGAATGCTCGCCTCGACCGCCGGGCAGCACTGCTCGGCAAAGGTCAGCACATCCTGGACTTCGACCGCGATCACGTCAATCGCGTCATCCGCGGGCAGCACCGCGCCGAAACGCCGCAGCGCCCGCAGTGCCGTGCTCAGGTTGGTATCATGCGCCGAGGCGGTGTTCAGAGTGCCCGGCAGGTCGGACAGCTTCAGGTGATAGACGGTACCCGGCACTCCTCCACGGGTCATGATGGCATCCACGATGATCGCGCGCGGGTAGTCGATCAGCAGCTCAGCCAGCGCCAGCCCGCCCAGGCTGGCTTCGACCACACGCACTGCCGGGCGGGGATCGTCCAGCAATCGCTCACGAACATATTGAGTGACACGCCACCCGATCCCATCATCCGACAGGATCGGGTTGCCCAATCCAACAACCAGGATTGAAGCTGGCGCGCCGCTCAAGGGGAGTCTTCTATTCAACTTCGGCCAACTGGGCAGGATCGACATACTGGCTGGAATGGTGGGTCACCTGACCGGCGTGATCGCGCACCACCACTTCCAGCGGCATCTGGCCGGGCAGCGAATGCGTCGCGCACGAGAAGCACGGATCGTAGGCGCGGAACGCCATCTCCACCATGTTCAGAATGCCGTTATCGACCTTCCCTTTCTTGATCACCGCATGGGCTGCCCGCTGGACGCTCATCGTGATCGGGGCATTATTATTCGTCGTGCCCACGACCAGGTTGGCTTTGGTAACCAGACCGTTTTCGTCCGTGACGTAGTGATGGGTCAACGTGCCGCGCGGCGCTTCGACCGTCCCGACCCCCTCGGTAGGTACCGCCGTGGGAAGCGCACGCACGTGCGGGCTGGCCACTTCGGGATCTTCGGCCAGTTCGAGCATGTGCTCCGCCGCGTATTGCAGCTCGATAACACGTGCCCAGTGCGTCGCCAGCGTATGGTGCACCGGCTTGCCGCCCAACGTCTGGTACATCGCCTCATACTCGGCCTGGGCCAGCGGCGTCGCCATGCCATCCGACGCATTCAACCGCGACAGCGGCGTAGCGCAGTAGATCCCGCTGTCTTTGCCATCGACAAAGCCCTTCCAGCCGACGTTCTTGAGATAGGGGAACTTCAGGTAAGAGAACGTCTCGACCCGTTCGGCGATATGCTGGGTATAGTCGCGCGGCGCATACTTGCAGAACTCTTTGCCATCGGGATCGACCACGCGCACTTTGCCATCATAGAAGTTCACACGATTGTTGGCGTCCACCAACCCCATGTAGTAGGTCTTCTGGGTGTAGCCCGCGCTGGTGATCAGGTCCACGTAGCCGGAATTCTTGAGCACCACGTCGTGGAACAGATCGATGGTAAACTTCGCGAACTCGACATTCTGCTTCGCGATCTCGATGAATTCCTGGCGCTGTTCCTCGGTGATGGGGCAACTCCAGCCGCCGGGCAGCGCGCCGACCGGGTGCACGGGACGCCCCCCAATCGTCTCGATCACGTGGTGGTTGCGCTTGCGACAGGCGATCACCTGCCCGCCGATTTCCAGGCCGACTTTGGCGATCACGCCCAGGATATTCCGCTCACCGGGAGGCGCATCCGGCCCCACGACGAAGTCCGGACCACCCAGCGCATAAAAATGTGTGGTGTGGTCGGTCACATAGAACGCCATGTAGAGCAGTTCGCGCAGCTTTTTGCCCGCGGGCGGAACTTCGACTTTGTAGACATCGTCGCAGGCCTTCACCGCCGCCATCATGTGCGCTTCAGGGCAGACCCCACAGATCCGGCTGGTCAGAAAGGGCATTTCCTCGACCGGACGTCCGACACAAAAGACTTCGAACCCACGCAGTTCGGGAATCTGGAAGTAGCAGTTCTTAACATCCCCCTGCTCATCCAGGAAGATTTCGATCTTGCCGTGACCTTCCAGCCGGGTGATCGGATCAATGGTAATGTGTTGGGTCATGAGATTCCTCCTGGCTGCTTCTGGCCATTATGGCGGGCACGACGGCGCAGCATCGAATCCGGCAGGTGGAAACGATAGAAGTAGCCTGCCGGATCGGGCAGGGTGTCGAGAATGGCCTCGACCTCTTCTTCGGTGTCGGCGTCCAGGATCGACGCGATGCCGGTCATGATCTTGGCCCCATGATCGAGCACGCCCTCGTTCGGGCCATAGCAGCCCCGGCAGCCCATGCCGACCCGCGGGCACTTCGCCCCGCAGCCGGACCGCGTGCCGATCCCGGCACAGAACAGCCCCTGCTCCAGCAAACAGATCTCCGGATCGGGGATGATCTCCTGGGGACGATAGAACTGCTTGATCCGCTTTTCGCCCTTCGTACGCTGGCATTCGTCGCACACCGTCACATCGGGGCCGATGACCGATCCGGGCGGCGGCAGTTCACCGGAGACAATCGCGTTGACGGCGGCTTCGATGGAATGCGCTTCGGGCGGGCAGCCCGGCAGGAAATAATCCACCGGGACGACCTGGGCCAGCGTCTTAACGGTATTCCAGAACCCAGGGAGTTCCAGCTCGCCTTCGGGAATGTCGGTCTGCTTCTGCGGCAGGACTTTGCCGGGATTCTCGGTGCTGGGCGAGTCGAAGTAGATCCAGTCGAACAGCGCCTCACGGTCGTAGAAATTCGCCAGGCCGGGCATCGATCCGCCGAAGGCACAGGCCCCAAACGCAACCAGGACTTTCGATTTCTTGCGCAGCAGGTGCGCCAGGTGCGCGTTTTCGTCGTTGCGGATGGCACCGTTGAAGAGACAGACGTCGATCTCGCCGTCTTCCATCGCTTCGACGTCCGCGTATTTGAAGTCCATGACGCACGGCCAGAACACGATGTCGAACGCTCCGGCGACGTCCAGGATTTTCTCGTGCAGGCCCAGCACGGCGATCTCACAGCCACCGCAAGACGAGGCCCAATACAGCGCCAGTTTGGGTTTTTGGTTACTCATGCACGGCCTCCTCTACGGCATAGGGGTCCTCGTTCGGCCAGTTGTGCGACCAGTCCAGGGGACCCAACGCCGTGATTTGCTCGGTCATTCGTGCGACGGTCTCGGCAAACTGCACGCCTTCCGCCGCCGACGCCCAGTGAAGCTGGACGCGATCTTCTTCGACGCCCATCTGGCGCAGCGTGCGTTTCAGCAACGCAAACCGCCGGATCGCCTTGTAATTGCCTTCCTGGTAGTGGCACTGGCCGGGATGGCAGCCCATGATCAGCACGCCGTCCGCGCCTTTTTGCAGCGCCCGCAGGACAAAGGTGGGATCGAGCCGCCCGGTGCACATAATCCGGATGTCGCGCAGCGTCGCGGGATAGCCCATACGCGAAGTGCCCGCCAGGTCAGCCGCGCGGTAGGAGCACCAGTTACACAAGAAGCCCACAATGACAGGCTTGAACGTTTCGTTATCGCTCATCGCTCTCCGCTCTCCTGACTAGACCGCTTCCACCGCGAAGGGACGCTCGGCGTTGACATCGACCAGGATGCCGTCGATTTCGGCCATCAACTGCTCGAAAGTGAAGTGCGCTCCGCTGATCACCTGGCTAGGGCACGCCCCCACGCACGTCCCGCAGCCCTTACACAGCGCCGGGTTGACGCGCGACACATTGTCGCTTTCGATGAAGTCGATGGCGTTGTAGGGACACATGGTGTTGCAGACACGGCAGCCGGAACAGTGGGATTCGTCGATCCGGGCTTTCACCGGCTCCAACGTGACCTGTTTCTGAGAAATCGTGCCCAGGACGCGCGCCGCTGCCGCAGCCCCTTGCGCCACACTGTCGGGGATATCCTTCGCCCCCTGGCAGGCCCCGGCGATGAAGATGCCTTCGGTCATGGTCGCTACCGGATCGAGCTTGGGATGGCGCTCGATGAAGAAGCCGGTATCGCCGCAGCTCACGCCAAACAGGTGCCCGACTTCCCCGGCATCGGCGCGCGGCTCCAAGCCCGCGGCCAGGATGACCATGTCCACCGGGACGCGGCGCTGCTTGCCGATCAGGGTGTCTTCGCACAGGACGATCAGCTTGCCTTCTTCTTCCGGGGCGTGTGCGGCGTCGCTGATTTCGGAGACTTTGCCGCGAATGAAGGTCGTCTTCTCTTTCAAAAGGCGGTGATAAAACTCTTCGTAACCTTTATGGATGGGCCGCATGTCGATATAGAAGTTGTAGACCTTCGCCCCGGTCTTTTCCATCACCAGGTGGGCGAATTTCAGCGAGGACATGCAGCAGATCGCGGAGCAGTGCGAATTATAGTGCTGGTCGCGGCTGCCCACACAGTGGATGATCGCGACCGTCTCCGGCACCGTTTCGCCGTCGCGCAGCACGATCTTGCCTTCGGTCGGACCGGCGGCGTTGGTGAGCCGCTCGAATTCCAGGCTGGTGAAGACATTCTCGTAGCGCCCGTAGCCATACTGCGGGATACGGCGGCAATCGAACAACTTGTAGCCGGTCGCCAGGATGATGTTGCCCACGTCGATGTTCAGGACTTCGTCTTCCTGGTCGAAACTGATAGCGTTGGTCGGGCACACCTTCTCGCACATCCGGCATTTGCCGGTCTTGTAGTAGGTGCAGTTCTCGGTATCGATGACGGGATATTTCGGGACCGCCTGGGGGAACGGGCGGTAGATGGCCTTGCGGTAGCCCATCCCGGCCTCGAACACGGTGTCGATGATCTTGATCGGGCATTTTTCCCAGCAGGAACCGCAGCCGGTGCACAGGCTCTCGTCCACCTTGCGGGCCTTGCGGCGCACCCGGACCGTGAAATTGCCCACGTAGCCATCCACCTGCTCCACTTCGGCATGAGTGATCAGCGTGATGTGGGGATGGTTGCCCACGTCGAACATTTTCGGGGTCAGGATACAGGCCGAGCAGTCCAGCGTCGGGAAGGTCTTGTCGAACATCGCCATGTGCCCGCCGATGCTAGGCTGGCGCTCGACCATGTAGACGTGGTACCCGGCTTCGGCGATTTCCAGCGCCGCCTGAATCCCGGCGATACCACCGCCCACGACCAGAGTCTCAGGACGGATATTCACCTTCATCTGTTCGAGCGGTTCGTGATGGATCACTCGGTGCACTGCCGCGCTGACCAGGGCTTTGGCTTTATTGGTCGCCCCGCCCTTGTCGTTGGGATGCACCCAGGAGGCGTGCTCGCGGATGTTCGCCATTTCGAACAGGTACGGATTCAGCCCGGCGCGCGCGCACGCATTGCGGAAGGTTTTCTCGTGCATGTGGGGCGAGCACGACGCCACCACGACATGGGTCAGGCCGTATTCCTTGATGTCCTGCTCGATCTGCTCCTGGCCCGTGCTGGCGCACATGAACTTGTTATCACGCGAGATGACCACGTTCGGAAGGTTATAGGCCCATTCCGCGACATGCTGCACATCGACCGTTCCGGCGATGTTGTGACCACAGTGACAAACATAGACTCCAACGCGTTGTTCGCTCATGTGGGCCTCCTATTCCGGCATGATGGGCATCGGCAGCGCGTGTTTCGAGCGCCGTTCGGGCTTGGCTTTGGCCGGGGGCACGTCCTGGATTTTCTGGATCACGGGTGTGGCATCGACAAATTCCTGCCCGATCCCCAGTTCTTTGGGCGGGATGCCCAGCGCCAGGCCGATCAACTGGCTGAAAAAGAACACCGGCACATGGTAATCCGTGCCGAAGAGGTCATTCGCCGCACCCTGGTAAACGTCCAGGTTGAGCTGGCACATGGGGCAAATGGTCACCAGGGCATCCGCGCCATTTTCCACCGCGTTCTTGACGATCTTGTGGATCATCTCCAGCGCAATTTCTTCGCTGATCTGGGTCATGTGGCCGCCGCAGCAGAAGGTCTTGAGCGAGAAGGGCACGGCTTCCGCGCCTAACGACTCGATCATGTGATCCATCGTCGTCGGCTGTTCGGTGTCGTCAAACACCGGATCGGGGCGCGCTACCAGACAGCCGTAGTACGCCGCGATGTTAAGCCCGTACAAGGGGCGCCGCGTGCGGGATTTTTCCTTCAGCGTGTCCAGCCCGACATCGTTGATCACCATTTCCAGCAGATGCCGGACCTGGACGGTGCCCGCGTCGTAGTGGAGACTTCCCGCCGCCAGCGCTTGATTCACCCGCTTGCTCAGTTCCGGGTACAGTTTCATATTCTTGTCGGTCTTGTGCAGGTTGAGATAGCAGGCGCTGCACGGGACGACCAGTTCCTTCGAGCCGGACGCCGCCGCGCGGGCCAGGTTGCGCGCCACCAGGGCATAAGCGGGCAGACGGTTGACCGAGAAGTATTCGGTCGCGCCGCAGCAGTTCCAGTCATCGACTTCGCACAACTCGAACCCCAGCGTCTTGGCAATCGCCTGGGTCGAGACTTCGTAGGCATGGCTCCGGTGCTGAAGCGAACAGCCGGGATAGTAGGAATAGGATTTGGTGGTCATGCCTGGTTCTCCTTCGCGACCATCGCCTTAGCTTCGTTCAAGATGGCCTGCAACTGGTCTACCTCGCGGATCGAGACCGGGCGCAGCGGCAGACGGTTGCGCCGGAGCATTCCCACCCCCATCACGCCCAGCTTGATCATCTGCTGCGGATGGTGGAAGAGATGGTAGCGGGTGGCCAGACCGGCCTCATAACTGCGCCCGCGCTGTTCGACAAAGCCGATGAACGTCTCGGAGAATTTGGTCGCGCTCCGGTGCTCGTAGTGACCGGCGCGAATCGCCATTTCCTTCAGCGTATACATGATGTCGGTAATGGGGATTTCCTGGGGACAGCGCGCCATACAGGCGTAGCACGACACGCAGTACCAGTGCGTGTTGCCGCTCAGGACTTCGTCCTCCAACCCGGCATTGATCATGGCGAACACCTCGCGCGGGGTGCGATCCATGTCCGCCCCGGAAGGGCAGGAGCCGCCGCACGAACCGCACTGCAAGCACAGGCTGAGTCTTTCTCCTCCGGGAGTGGCTTTGACCACCTGATCAAAGAAAGTATTCTCCTTCAAAGGGTTATCTACCTCCTTCACTGAAAGACCGCTTATGAATGCAAAAACCCTGGATGGGCCGCAGCACCGGCCTTCCAGGGTCTAATGACATTCACAGATGACAGACTGGAGTCCACTAAAAGAACTACAACCGAGCGTTGAGTGTTGATGCCTCCCATCTGATTCATAGCCGCCGTTTTGAATAGTAAGTAGGAAACTACTCTTAAAAAGTCCCTTTCACCATTTCACATTCTAGCAGCGTCGCGCGCAGAGGGTCTATACACCAGACCGACTAGTTCGGGGTCGGAACTAGTCGGTCTGTACTAATTGTTCTTTTATGCACAAATGGTGAGAGCCGATTTTGAGGGAAAGACTAGGACACGTTGTCCAGATCCACCAGGCCGTGAGTCACGCTGTACACCGCAACCTGTAAACGATTCTTCAGATGGAGCTTTTGGTAGACGCTGCACAGGTGATTGCGCACGGTGTTCTCGGAGATGCGGAGCACCGCCGCAATGCGCTTGTTGGTCATACCGCGTGCCACCAGGCTCAGTACTTCACACTCGCGCGGAGTCAGGTTCGGATTCGAAGAGGCCCGCAGGCACATGGTGCAGTTGCTGGTGCTCAACCGCCGCAGCAGCGCCCCAACCGTCGTCAGCGCCATCGCCGACTCCCCCCGGGCCAGTCCACGCAGCCGCTCGAACAATTCGTCGGGGGTGATGTTCTTGTGCAAATAGCCCTCGACCCCGGCCAGCACACAACCCAATAAGATATCGGGATCGAGATCGGTGGTGAGAATGACAAGATGCAGATCGGGGAACTGCTTCTTGATCAGGCGTGTCAGGGTCGGGCCGTCACACTCGTTGAGGTCGATGTCCAGCAGCATAACGTCGGGGTGCAGCGTGCTCGCGAGATGAATTGCTTCCAGACAATCGTCGGTTTCGCCAACGACCTGAATATCCGGCTGAGACTCAAGCAGGCGAGCGATTCCACACCGGAAGAGAATATTGGAATCTACCAACAGAACACGGACGGCATCCATCGAAAGGTTCATTTTGGTATCCTCTGGCCTCAGGGAGTATAGACTTGAGTAGTACAAAGTATCTATTTTGGATTGAATCTAATAGGATGGTTTTTCTAGTTCAAAACTGATCAGGTGTCCAGTTTCAGTATACAATGGTTTTTCCATTCCCGATCCGGTATCGGAATCCGCCAACTTCTGCCAGAATCGACGATGTTCGATCACTGGTGGAGGAATCATGAAAACGCGACTCGTCCTGGCAAGTTGCATCACCCTGCTGCTGGCAGGATCAGCCCGCGTCACCGCCCAGCCGCCCAACGCGGTGGACGCATTCCCCAACACCGCCGACGGCATCCATATCTTCAACGACCAGATCGACGTGCACCACCTCACCGACGCCCAGGTCCAGTTTGCCGCGACGCATTACGACGGGGCGCAAAAGCTCACGGTGAGCGGGGCGCGGCGGCTCCGAGCCGTGAACTCGGATTTCGTCGTCCTGCATTACCGGCTGGGCATTGGATTGGGTTACCAGGCCGCGGACGAGAACTGCCAACCCAACGGCGAGTACCTGGCGATCATCGACGGCGACGACTGGGTGCAGGAATGGCCCGGCGATGACGTGGTTCAGGAAGATTGGCTCTACCATTACGACGGGCAGCGCGTGTACTGGTGCGCCTGGGGCTGGTATCTCGCCGAGATCACGAACCCCGGCTGGCGGGCGTGGTGGATCGAGCAGATCCGAGATCAGTTAGCCGACAATGAGGACGACGGCCTGTTCGCGGACAG
Source organism: uncultured Anaerolineaceae bacterium (assembly GCA_964427955.1). GTDB lineage: Bacteria > Chloroflexota > Anaerolineae > Aggregatilineales > Aggregatilineaceae > JACRBK01. Next base: position 8,125 of record CAYRWY010000078.1, on the reverse strand, counting down.
CGTCTCCGTCCCGAACTATCTCGGCAACGACCAGTGGCGGCCTGTCCTGCCCGCGCTGGACGAGACGTTCGAGGCCACGTGGGCCGCATGGCTGGGCGATTGGATGACCTGGGTGCGCGGCGAATTCGGCGGGCAGTACGCGCTGATCGTCAACGCCGGGGCGCTGGTCACCACGCGCGATCCCACTGACTACAGCCGGGCGGACGGCGTGATGGTCGAAGGCTACGGCGGCTGGGGCGAATATGCCCGTTTCGAGATGGGCGACTGGCGGCTGCAACAAGATCGCGTGCGGGCGCTGGCCGACCAGGACCGGATCGTCATCCTGCAAAATACCATCGCCGATCCGGCGGAACGGTTATGGATACTGGCGAATTACCTGCTGGTCAAAGGCGATCACACCTACCTCAACCTGGAAACCAGCCAGGACGCCGAGTGGTTCCCGGAATACGATCTGCCCGTGGGAACGCCGACCTCCCCCGCGTTTTCCACCGTCGAGGAACTGCGGAACAGCGCCGGACTGTATGCGCGCGCCTTCAGCGGCGGGCTGGTGCTGATCAACCCCGATCCTGCTGGCGCGGCGATCACGCTGCCCCTCGATACGCCGCGCTGGTTGGTGACCGGCACGACCGGCGGTGGAGATATTCCCGCAGACGCCGATCTTTCGGCGTGGAGTGTGCAGACCACCGAGGTCAGCGCCGTCACCGTCGCACCGGGACAGGCCGCGATCCTGTTGAACTCCCCTCCCCCATCCGAGAGTACAGCGTCCACACCGGTCCCGGCTCAAGCCCGCGCGAGTGCGCTGACCGCTATCCACCACCGCGGACAAACCTTCCTCACGTGGCCGGAAACCGCCGGGGTGCCGACCTATGCCGTGTACCGGAGCAGCAGTCCTCTGGATGCCGCAGCACGCCTCGGCCTGACGGCGGTCGCGCAGGTGCCGCAGGGATCGGGCATCTTCTGGACCGAGCGCGCCCGTGCCGTCGAGCCGCCCGGCGAAGACCAGGGCTATGTGTCGCTGCGCAACTACGTGATCAGCGACCTGGGACAGCAGCTCGCCGATGGGACCGGGTTGTTCGTCTGGACGGCGCACGAGGACGGCGATTTCTACTACGCGGTGGTGGCGGGGGACGGATCGCTGATCGGCACGACCGGGCCGGTCGCGGAAGAGGTCAATCCTCCGCAGGCGATCCTGACCTGGCAGTCGGCGGACGGTTTAAGCCGGGTCTATACCCAGTTCATGGATTATGCCACCTACAACCCGACCTACGACGCGCCGCGCCAGGGCAACGGCTACCTAGGCTTACCGGATTGGGAGGCTCTCGAAAGCGGCGTCCCGCAGCAGCAGTATGCCTACAACTACTGGCTGGGATTACCCTCCCCCGACACGTGCGGCGGTGCCGTCCCCGCTCAACTGCCTCTCATTCTGCATATCGAAGGCTGGGGCAGCCGCTACACCGCTCCGGCCTCCGCGCCATACTGGTGCGCGGTGATGATCTGGGGCGACGACCCCAGCCAGAGCTGGTATTACGGCTTCAGCGCCACACATGACTACCGCACCGGCGATCCGGTCACGACCGGCCCGATCGTCAATTACACTGAAGCGCGGCTGCTGCGGGCCGTGCACGAGACGATTGACGGTCTGACAGCGCCCGCCATCGACCAGAACCGCATCTACGTGTACGGGCATTCGATGGGCGGCACCGGATCGCTGATGATGGCCGAACGCTATCCCCAGATTTTCGCCGCTGTGTCGGCCAGCGAACCGATGATGAACTTCGCGACGGCGGCCATGTGGGTCGAAGAACTGGAGAGCAAATGGGGGGCACGCAGCCTGGAGCTGCCCATCGAAAATCGGGGGCCGGACGCGGCGGCGCTGGCCCGCTACGATGGAACCAGCGTCTGGGAGTGGGAAGCCCTGGGCGATCAACTGGCGGCGCGGCGCGGTGACGACATGGCGTTCATCAGCATCGTGCACGGGACGCTGGACACCGTCATCGACTGGCAGAGCGTCGCCCAGCCCGCCTATGGCCATTTCTACGCGGGCAGCCGGGGCTTCATCGGCGAAATCTACGAGGCCGATCACACCTGGCTGGGCTTCCGCGACCACGCCAACTGGCATTTCGACTGGATGGACTTTCCGCTCCACGAAAGCTTCCCGGCGCTGGCCCGTGCCTCCGCCAGTCTGCCGGTGCCGCCGCCCGGCCCCGGCGGGTATAACATGACGCTGGAATGGTCCGCCTCGAACAACGACTTCGCCGGGCCGCCCGTCGATACGCCCGACGAGTGGTCCATCGTGCTGCGCAGCCAGGCAGGCGCTCAGACCGTAGACGTGACGCCGCGCCGCTTGCAGCAGTTCACCGTCCAGGCTGGAGTCCCCTACACCTGGGAAAACACACGTCTCGACGACGGGAGCGTGATCCAATCGGGGACGGTCATCGCGGACGGGGATCGCCTGATCACCATCGTCGGGTTTCAGGTCGGCGACGGCGGAAACCGGCTGACGATCCGGCCTCAGTAATCTGAAACTAAAAGGCGGCGGGGAGTCTCCCTGCCGCCTTGCGTTACTGCGGTTTCAGCCCTAACCAGGCTTCGCGGAAGTAGGCCCATTCCAGCGAGTCGGTCGTCTTGTATTCGTACAACCCGACCCCCTTCACCCACTTGCCCGCGCGCCCCGCCTGCTTGATCCCCAGTCTGACGCCCTGCGCCGCCGAGCGCAAGTCCTCGATGGCCGGATCGTGTTCGGGCGCGGCGTCATAGGTCGGCAGCGCGACGATGATATCCGCTGGATGATCGAGTTCGGCGAGCACCTGGGCGTAGCTCGCGACCTGGTAGGCCACCCACTTTTCATAGTCCGCCGTGCTGGACAGGCCGCTGGCGTGGGCCATCACGACGATCTCGTTCACGTCCAGGAGGGCGACGCGCTGCTTATAGTTGCCATCCCAGGTCAGCGCCGCGTCGGCATTGGGGCCGATGGGAATATCGGGGTCGGTGGGAATGCGATCCGGCGGCACGGTCAGCGACAACAGGGCTTCATCACCAATGGTCGCACGCAGGCTGCGCACCAACTGGATGTAGGACTCGGAGCCATTGGCAACGGCACGCCCATTCAACTGCACGCCGTCGAATTTCCATTCAGTGACGGCCTTTTTCGCCAGGGCGACCGCCGCACTCTGGCGCTGGTCCTGCTTGATCTCGTCGCCGGACATGCGCAGCCACGCCAGCGCCCGAATATCGGCGTCGTGCAGCGCCGCCACCAGGGCCGCGGCGTTCTGACCTTCGAGCAGCGTGCCATCCGTCCGCCACGCCGCCGCCTCGACGTAGACCTGATCGATCCCGTTGTCTTTCAACAGGCGGGCCAACTGCTGGACCGAATCCGGATTGACCGGCTCATTGGCCCAGGCAAACTCCAGCCAGGTCCGGTTGCCGGACAGCTTATTCTCGTCTTTCGAAGAGGACCCCACCACCTGGCGAATCAGGAGCACGAGGATCAACACGGCGATCACGCTCACGATGGCGGCCCCCGCCCAGAGCACCCAGGACGGCCCCTGCTCCACGCGCACATGGCCACGACTGGATTTCATCCGTGATCGACGATACCACTGCACGGTTACCTCCTTATGATTCAGTCTGATCGTCGTCGGGAAATTCGAACAACGGTACCTGGATGCTGACGTCCATCACGCCCAGCGCCTCGGACTGAAGCGCCCACATCTCGGCTTGATGACTCGCCGTATCGTGATCGTAGCCAAGCAGGTGCAGCGTCCCATGTACGACAGCCAGCACCAACTCGTCGTCCAGGTTGTGCCGCTCGGCCTGCGACTGGCGCTGGATATACGGGAGAGCCAGCACCAGATCGCCCAGATAGGGATCGAGTTCCTCGTCGTCGGGGACGAGCGGCTCGTCCGCCGGAAAGGAGAGGACATCGGTCGGCGCATCGACGGCCCGAAACTGCTGGTTCAGACGGCGGATTTCGGCATCATCGGTGAAAACAATGCTCAACCCGGTTTGTGGCGAAACATCATGTTGATCGAGCACCCACTCGACCGCCCGTCGCAGACGGTCCAGCGGGAGGGTCAGCTCAGTTTCAAGGTTGACTTGAAACTCGACAGCATAGGTCACGACGAACTCCTATTCGTTAGTCTTAGTCACATCCGGCGCCGGATCTTGGGCAGCGACCGGCGGGCGGACGGTCTCTGCCGCCGCAACCGGCATCTCCTGAGTCAGGCTGGGACCGGACAACAAATGGGACGTACCGACCAACGGCAGGGATGGCGTAGGCGCCTGGCCGGGCGTGCCGGGATAGGCGATGCGCGGATGGAAGACACCTTGCAGCGCGGTCAGGAAGGCATCACGCAGCACCCGAAGGTCGTTGAGCGTCAGGCCGCTTTCGTCCAACTGGCCGCTTTGCAGCCGGGTCTCGAAGATGTAATTGACCGTTTCGCGGATGTCCTCTTTCGTCTGAGGACGGCGGGCGCGGACACTGCTCTCGCAGCCATCGGCCAACATCAGAATCGCCGTCTCGCGGGTCTGCGGACAGGGACCGGGATAGGTAAAACATTCGCCATCGACCTTCTCCCCCGACACAGCCGCCCGCTTCAAGGCTTCCTGGTAAAAATAGGCCACCTGGGTCGTGCCGTGGTGCTCCATGATGAAGTCGCGGATGCGGGCGGGCAGGTGATAGCGACGGGCCAGCCGGTCGCCTTCCGTCACGTGGCCGATGATGATGCGCGCGCTCTGGTAGGGATCATCCAACACATTGTGCGGATTCACGCCATCGGCCTGGTTTTCGACAAAGAAATGTGGGTTCAGGATCTTGCCGACGTCGTGATACATCGCCGACACCCTGAGCAGTGCCGCATCGGCGTTGACCTGCTGTGCACCCAACTCCGCCAGATTGGCGACTTGAAGGCTGTGCTGGTAGGTGCCCGGCGCTTCGCGCAGCAGGCGCTGCAACAGGGGATGGTTGGGCTGTTGAAGCTCGACGATTTTCAGGCTGGTGGGGATGTTCAGCACATTACTGATCACGTACAGCCCGACAAAAGCCGCTGCCGCCACCAGAAACCCGTTGACAATCGAGGCCAGAATCTGGGAAACCACCGTAAACAGGCTGGGCGGCGTATCGGTGCCCAGCGCGAACAAGACCGCTACCATCACGCCCGACGCACTGACGATCCCGCCTGCTACGAAGTAGGCGTTCAGCCGCTCCGTGCGGCCCAGGCCAAGCACGCCCAGCGTCCCGCCGCAGCCGATCATGATCGCAAATTCCAGCGAGTTCCCGGTCATGAATCCGGCTAACGCCGCCAGGGCGACGACCATCACAATGGCGAGCTGCGGCCCGACCAGGGTCGCGACGAGAAAGGCCAGCGCCGCCGCGGGGTAATAGTAGGGCTGCACGAGGTCCGTCGAATCGATGATCTGAGCGCCCGTCAAGAACAGCAGGAACATCGTCGCCAACACCACCGTGAAGGGCACGTCGGACAGCACATCCCGGTGAAACTTGCGAATGTACACCCCCAGCAGCATGGTCACCAGCGCCATGGCCAGCAGGCCGCCCAGGAACCGCTCACTGCGATGACGGGTCTCGCGCAGCAGCCCAAACTGCTCCAGGGCCTCGATATGAGCCGGGGTGGCGATCTCGCCCGCCCGGATGATCATTTGCCCGCGCGCATAAGTCCGGACTTCCACCGGGACATTCTGGGCCGCTTCAAGCTGGGCCTGGCGGGTCAATTCGGCATTGTAGAAGGCGTTGACGCGCATCAAACCGCCCACGATCCCGGTGATGATCTTGACTTCGGACTCGCTGTAACTGGTGCTGATCAGGTTCGGAAGATCGTCTTTTTTGGCCTGGATGGTATCGTCGCGGATCTCGCCGCTCATCACCCGTTCGAGCAGGCGCATCACCTGGGCGTCAATCGCTCGCCAACGGCTGTCGTCGTCCACGCTCAGCAGCATGTCCACTACCGACGCCTCCAGGCTCAGATCCGTAATGGCGGCGATGTCGGATTTCTTCTGATCGACGGTCGCCAGATCGTCGTACCGCACGTTCTCGACAAAATCGAGAATCTGGCGGGCGTGCTGGAGCTGCTCCGTCTTGACGGTAGGATCGGGGGGATCATAAACCGGCTGCACCGAGGCGACAATGGCGTCCCGCTTGGCCTGCGACAGCACCTCGCTCTCGTATTTCAGGCTGCGCGACGCCAAAACATCGCGCGGGGCAACCTGCCCGGCGCTCAGTGCCACTTTCGTCTTGGACGGGAACCAGACATCCGAGGCGACGATCAAGGCTCCGGCGACCACAAAGGCCACCAACAGAAGCCCATATCCTCCCTGGCGCAGCCACGCTGGAGTAGTCTCCCGACGGAGATAGGGGATTTTTCCGTTCATGTCCACCCCTGCAAAAACTTAAAGCGGGCCCCCTCTGTGCCCGCTGTTGGATCGCCGCCGATCGCCGGTGGGCGCACCGCTTAACTCAGCAGTTCCTTGACAATGGTGTTGACCAGCTTGCCATCCGCCTGCCCCTTGAGGCGCGGCATCAAGACCTGCATGACTTTGCCCATCTCTTTGGGGGACGTGGCGCCCACTTCCTGGATCGCCGTCCGCGCCAGCTCGACGATCTGGTCACGGCCCATCTGCTGGGGAAGGTAGGATTCGATCAGGCCCAGCTCGTACTTTTCCTGCGCGGCCATCTCGGTCCGGCCCGCGTGTTCGGCTTCCTCAATCGATTCGCGGCGCTTTTTGGCTTCGGCCATCAGGATCGCGATGGCATCGTCTTCGGAAAGTTCGATACGCTTATCGACCTCGACCTGCTTGAAAGCCGCCGTCAAGAGACGCAGCGCCTCACGCCGCCGCGTATCGCCGGATTTCATCGCTTCTTTCAAATGCTGCTGAATCAACTCTTTGGGGTGCATAAGTTCTTTGTCCTTCAGGTAAGATCCATATTCATTATAACGGTGTGCGGCGCGGGCTGCCAGTCCCCCGCTCAGCCCGGCGGCCACGCCATACGGCGCCCGGCGAGCAGGTGCACGTGCAGGTGAAGCACCGACTGCCCGCCGTTGCGCCCCTGGTTGATGACCAGCCGGTAACCATCGTCGCCAATGCCTTGCTGGCGAGCCACCAGTGCCGCGACCGCGACCAGATGGCCGATGATCTGCTCGTTCGTCTCGTCTACGTCCAGCGGCCCGGCGATGTGCTGCCGGGGGATGATCAGAATGTGGGTCGGCGCCTGAGGCGAAAGGTCGTTAAACGCGATGGCGCGGTCGTCTTCATAAATAATACGGGCGGGGCGTTCCTGCGTCGCGATCTGGCAGAAGATACAAGTCACGGTGGTTGCTCCTTTACCGCACGGCGGGCGTGGACTCCGCCACCAGGCCCCGGTCCGTCACCCCGGCCAACCGCACACGGGTGATGGTGTTGGTGAGCACCTGCGGGGCCACCATATCGACACGTAGATAATGATCGGTCAGGCCGGAATTGTGGAATCCGGCATCGGACGATCCGGTGATATGCTCCCACAAGACCTCGACTTCGCGCCCGACAAAACGCTCGTGGAAGCGCCGCGCGCCCTGATCGGAGAGTTCCAGCAGCCGGGCGCTGCGGGTCTTCTTGACTTCTTCGGACACCTGGTCCGGCATCCGCGCCGCCGCCGTCCCACTCCGCCGGGAATAACGGAAGACGTGCAGCTTCATGAATGCCATCTCGCGCACGAACCCGGCACTGAGGTCGAATTCGGCCTCACTTTCGCCCGGAAAACCGACGATCACATCGGTGCTGATCGCCAGATCAGGAATGCGCGCGCGGGCGGCGGTCACCAGGGCGCGAAACGAGGTCTGAGAGGTGCGCCGCGCCATACGCTTGAGGGTGGCATCACAGCCACTTTGCAGCGGCAGATGCAGATGGCGGCACAGCCGGGGATTCGCCCACAGATCGAAAAACTCCGGCGAGAGATCCCAGGGCTCGAGCGAGGACAGCCGCAGGCGGGCAATGGGGGTTTGATCGAGAATCGTCCGGATCAGGTCCGCCAGGCCGTCGCGTTCTGCGCGATCATGCCCATAAGACCCCAGGTGCACCCCGGTCAGGACGGCCTCCTGATACCCCGCGGCGGCGAATGCCTGAATCTCGCGCACGA
>CAYRWY010000077.1:0-17291 GCA_964427955.1 uncultured Anaerolineaceae bacterium | reverse complement strand
GAGCGACGAGGCCATCCACGCGATGGTCCAGGCCGCCCACTCGTGGCGCTACTAACCCGCCAGTCGTGGAACGATTATGCTATATTCCAGGTGAAGATGACCGGCGTTCGACGATCAGAGTGTGATGGATCAACTCCCCGATTCGGAACTCGTCGCCCAGATCCAGGCCGGGCAAGAAGAGGCCCTGGTGACACTCCACGCGCGTTATGCGCACGTGGTCTATTCCGTCGCCTACCGCGTGCTCAACGACGCAATGGCGGCGGAAGAAGTCACACAGGATACCTTCATGCGGCTGTGGAACCGGTCGTACACCTTCGACGCCAGCAAGGGGGCGTTTCTTACCTGGCTGCTCACCGTGACCCGGCACCTCGCGATTGACACCTTTCGCAAGCAAAAGCGCGATCCGATGCTGGGCACGATCCTGATGGACGACGACCCGGAACTTTGGGAAAATATGCTGGAAGCCGACACCGGCGGCGATCTGCGGCGGTCGCTGGTGGATGCGATCCGGCACCTGCCGGAGGATCAGCGCCATACCATCGAACTCGCGTATTTTTACGGCATGTCGCAGAGCCAGATCGCGGAGTACCTGGCGGTACCGCTGGGCACGATCAAGACCCGCATCCGCATGGGAATGCAGAAACTGCGCGAAGCCTGGACTGCCGAACCGGCGAGAAATCCGAAATCCGGTCCGGTAACGTAAGATTTAATAAGATGAGGGGCTAACGTTTGTCGATCCATGAACCGAGAAGATCTGGTCAACCTGATTCCGGCCTACGTGCTGGGGGCGCTCGATCCGGAGGAACTGGCCGAGTTCGAATCCTGGCTGCACACCGATCCGGAAGCGCCGCGGCTGCTCGCCGATTACCAGGCGGTCGCTAACCAGTTGGTCGCGCTGGCCCCCGCCCGGACCGCGCCGGATCATTTGCAGGCCGATCTGCGCCGCCGCCTCGCCGCCAGCCGTCCGCCGGTCGCCGCCCCACGCCCCGAAGCCAGACCTTCGCCGCGGCTTCGTCGCATGTGGCAGCGCCCCGCCGTCCGCTATGGGCTGGCCGCTGCGCTGCTGCTCGTCGTGGGACTGATCGTCGTCCTGGTCCAGCAGTCGCGCCGCTCCGAACCCTATAACGCCGCCCACATGTTTGACGAAATCGCCGCCCAGCCCGGCGCGGCCCGTTATGCTCTCGTGCCCGGCGAAGGCCAGGATACCCTCAACGGGGAACTGGTCGTTTCGATGGCGGGCGATCACGCCGTGATCCGGGTGGAGCAGCTTCCCGCGCTCGACGCCGGGCAGACCTTCCAGCTCTGGCTGCTCGACACGGCGGGCACCCTGCGCAGCGGCGGCTTGTTCCAGCGCGAGGGAACCGATCAGCCCACTTACATCGCGATCCCCATGAGCGCCCCGATCAACGCCTACCAGCGGTTCGGCGTCTCGATTGAACCGGCGGGCGGCAGTCCCAAGCCCGACGGCCCCACCGGGCCGATTGTCTTCCGCGTGCCCCTCAAGAGTTCATAAGCCCCCCCCCTGCGATCCTAGACAATTGGGTCGTTTCAGGTACTAGCAATCAAAAGCGGACAGGTTATAATTTCACAGTCCACTCATTGTAGACAATCATCCAAGCCACCGGTCATAAATCGCCTAATCATTCAAGGAGTCAGCTATGTCGCGCCAGTCGAAAACTTTCTTGTTGTTCGCTGTCATGAGCATCGTCATGCTGATGAGCAGTGTCGTCTCGTTCGCACAGGATGGCGGAGGTATCGATACGCCGCTCGATCCGACTGAAACCGTCAATGTAGCTTACGTTCCCATCCTCAAGTTTGCTCCTCTGTACGTTGCCGCAGAACGCGGGCTGTTCGAGCAATACGGTTTGGAAGTAAAAATTGAAAAGGTCAGTTCTGGGACAGACGCCATCGCCTTTCTGACCGAAGGCAAGATCGACGTCGGCGGGATCGCCATCGTCACTTCCCTGTGGAACGGCTGGAATCAGGGTCTGGACATCCGCATCATCGCGCCCGGTGGGCTGGAACCCCTGGAAAACAGCCCCACCAAGCTGATCGTGCGGGAAGACCTCTTCAATGACGGCAAAGTCACCAAAATCGAAGACCTCAAGGGCCAGATCGTAGCCGTGGCCGGCGGTCCGGGCAGCGGCGGCGAATACCTGCTGGCGAAAGCGCTCCAGCGTGGGGGCCTGACGATCTTCGACGTCGAAACGCAGAATATCGACAACCCCGACATGGCAGCGGCCATGGCCAATGACGCGATTGCGGCGGCGATTGTGGGTGCCCCCTATGCCGATCAGATCATCGAAGCCGGGGACGGCGTGACGCTCGCCACCGACCTGACGCCGGGCTTGATGACGGTCGCTTTCGTCGGCTCTGGCAAGTTCGTCCAGGAACGCCCGGAAGCCGCTCAGCGGTTTGTCCTGGCGCTGATGGATGCCGCCCGCCTGATGCAGGGCGAGGATTTCTTCAGCGACGAAAACATCGCGGCCTACCTGACCTACGTCGATACCACCGCGGAGGCCATTCGCAAGGCCACGCCGTTCTATTTCGATCCCGACCAGGTGATCCCGGTGGATGGTCTGGCCGATGTGGAAGCCACGCACCGCGAAAATGGCCGCACGGAATACACCGAACCGATTGATCTGACCAAAGTCGTCGATCTGACGTTCACTCAAGCCGCGCTCGAACTGCGTGGTCCTTACGTCGCGCCTGAAGCCGACGCCGCGACTCCTACCCCCGCTCAATAACCTGGCTTTTTGCACCCTCTCCTCAATACCGCGAGGAGAGGGTGCCTGGAAAATACTCATGCAACCCAAAATCGTGGCGAGGAACATAGTCAAGACCTACACATCGAAAGACGGGGAAATTCTCGCTATTGATGACTTTAGCCTGGAGGTCGCCGAGGGTGAGTTCGTCTGTATCGTAGGACCATCAGGCTGCGGGAAATCAACCTTTCTCCGCATCCTGGCAGGCTTGACCCCCCTCACGACAGGTACGGTCGAAATCAAGCAGGACCCCAAAGCGCACAAACCGTTAAACAGTATGGTTTTTCAAGAATACGCCATTTATCCCTGGAAAACCGTGCGGGACAACGTCGGGTTTGGGCTGGAAATGCGCGGCGTGCCCAAGAAAGAACGTTACGCCATCGTCGAGGACTGGTTGAAGCGGGTCGGGCTGCAAAAGTTCGCTCACTACTATCCGCACCAATTGTCCGGCGGGATGAAACAGCGCGTGAGCATCGCGCGGGCGCTCGCGAATGACCCGGAAGTGCTGTTGATGGATGAACCCCTGGGCGCACTGGATGCCCAAATGCGCACCGTCTTGCAGGCGGAGTTTCTCAAACTGTGGGAAATGGACCGGAAAACGGTGGTTTATATCACCCACAGCATCGACGAAGCGATCCTGCTGGGAGATCGGGTCGTCGTCATGACGGCGCATCCCGGCAGGAAAAAAGTAGAATTTGCCATCACGATTCCGCGCCCGCGTGCCATCGAGACCATGGCCACGCCGGAATTCGCCCACCAGAAGGGCATTATCTGGGATGCCCTGAAAGACGAAGTCTCACGAGTTTACGGGGAGCAGCTATGAGCAGCCCTTCTTCGCTGATGGAAACGATCCGCAAACCACCCGTGCGCGACCTGCTCCTGATGGCTTGCGTGGCGGTGAGCTTCAATGTCCTGGCGCTGGGGCTGCATTTCTGGCAGGATTATTGGGCGCTCACGCTGGGTACCAACCTGCTGCTGTGGGTGATCATCGCCGAACGCCTGGGGCGGTTCATCCCGCTGCGCTTCAAGCCCTTATATGATCGCGCCCTGGCGTTCAGCTTTCCCGTGATCATTCTCTTGAGTTGGGAAATCTTGGTCAAGACGGATGTGATCAATGCCCGCTGGTTCCCCGCGCCGTCCAGCATCCTCAAGGCCCTCTGGGATTTGACGGTGAATTATGACCGCTTCAACAAATCCAGCCTGATCGGTCGCCCCTGGCTCATCCCCCAGGAGTGGCAGGATCATGGCACCGAGGGAGTCAAGACGCTGTTCAGGGAGAGCCACGTATACGCGACCCTGTCGCGCGTTTTCCTCGGCTTTATCTTTGGCGCGCTGCCGGGCATCGTGATCGGCATGGCGATGGGCATGAATGCCACCGTCCGCAACATGCTCGATATGACCCTCTCGGCGCTGTATGTGCTGCCTAAAATCGCCATCTTTCCCATCATGATGCTGCTCTTTCCCAATCCGTTTGGCGAGGGACCAAAGGTGGCCGTCGTGGCGATCTCGGCCTTCTTCCTGGTGACGATCAATACCATGACCGGGGTGCAGCAGATCGACCCGGTGCTCATCCAGGCCGGGAAGAATTACGGGGCCAATCGCTGGCAGATGTTCCGCCATGTGATCCTGCCCGGCGCGCTGCCGATGATTTTTTCCGGGCTGCGCCTCGCCCTCGGCACAGGGCTGATTGTGATCGTGGCGATTGAATTCGTCCGGGCGAAGATCGGGGTGGGGCGCGTCATCCTTTATTACTGGGAGATTATGTCTACCGCCAAGATGTACGCCGGGCTGTTTGTGACGATGGTCCTGGGGGTGGTGCTCACCTATGGGCTGCAATCCCTCGAGCGCGTCGTCATGCCCTGGCAGCGCAAGTGATCCTGCTGGTTGGAGGGGCAATGGATGCATTGCCCCTCCGGTGTTTAGAAGCTCTGATAGTCCCAGGGATTGACCGGCGCGCCGCTCGAGCCGCGAATCTCGAAATGCAGGTGCGGCCCGCTGGATCGCCCGGAACTGCCGGTCACGGCGACGTTTTGCCCGGCGGACACGATCTGACCGCAGCCCACGAACGCGCCGTTCAGGTGGCCGTAGATGCTCAACGTGCCGCCGTGCGCGATCACCAGCGTGTAGCCATAGCCCCAGGTGCTCCACCCCTTGAAGATCACCGTCCCACTGCCCGCCGCATAGACGCGCGTCCCCACCGGCACGGCGAGATCGATCCCGCCATGACTCCACGAATAATCCTGGGTGATGGTATAGCGGTCCAGGATCGGCGCGTTCACTGGCGGCGACCCGCCGTAGACGGCCTGCTTGCCGCACGATCCCGGATCGCCGATGGCAAAGGAAGCGTAATCGGTCCCGGCATTGACTCCAGCGCCCACCGGGTTGCTGCCGTCGGTGGTATAGCCGGTGCTCACCACGATGCCGGGGTCCCAATAGATCGGCTCGGTCGAACCGGTCCCGCCTGGAATGACGACGTACAGCCCTTGCGGCAGCACCGTCTGCGGCGTGGAGCCAAACAAGGTGTTGTATTCCGAGTCGATGATGGCATACGGATCGACTTTGTAGGTCTGCGCGATCTCGTCGATGGTCTGCGGCTGCTGCACGCGCAGATAGACCCCGTCCAACGGCAGGATATTCAGTTCCAGCCCGACGCGCATGGCGTTGACGTAGAAGCGGTCGTTCGACCAGATGATCGTGTTCTGCGCGATCCCGAATTTCTCAGAAATGGTACGCAGGCTGTCGCCTTTTTTGACGGCGTAGGTGATCACCGAGCTGCGCGCGCGCCAGGGGATGATTGTCAGGGGATCGAGACTGCGCTGGATGGCCGTGCTGCCGTCGGCATTGACGACCGGTGTATCCAGCGAGGCCGAGACTTCGGCGGGGGCCGCCGTCGGGCGTTCCCACTCCACCACCGGCGGGGTGGGCGTGGGAGGAATGGTCGGCACCAGCGTCGGATTTTCGACCGAAACCACCCCCAACACCTGCGTCATCGTCGGCGCGAGCGGGGTTGGGGCGGGGGCGTTGGATTCTGATCGGGGCCATAACCGGACCAGCACGGCTGCCGCGACGACCCCGGCGGCGGCCAGCAGGAAAATCCCATTCAGGGCAAAATATGATCCGCCGCGTCCAGGGTTGACATTACGTTGTTCGTCCACCACGCTAACACTACTCCTCTACCCCCCGTTCAGCTTTCCATGACATCAGCGGCGCGCGGAATCCTACCGCGCCCGGCGGCATTTGGCAATGGGGGTCCGAACCCCCTCATTTTTAGGGGGCCAACTGATTATTATCACCGTTATCTTCTAAATCGCATCCATTTACCTGAAGAGAAAGAGTATCACTTGAACTGGTATACGTTCGACGTACAGCAGACCCTAGATCAACTGGGGGTGCAGCCCGATCAGGGGTTGTCCACCGTTGAGGCCACCCAGCGTAAGACGACCTACGGCCCGAATGAACTGGTCGAACGCGGCTCCAAAAGCCTGCTCGCGCTGCTCTGGGAACAGCTCACCGCGCCGATGGTGCTGATCCTGCTCGGCGCGGCGGCGCTCTCGGCGGCGTTGGGCGAAGTCAAAAGCGTGGTGGCGATCATGGCCATCGTCACCCTGAACGCGATCCTGGGGATCGTGCAGGAATACCGCGCCGAAAAGGCGATGGCGGCGCTCAAGAAAATGGCGGCTCCGGCGGTGCGCGTCAAACGTGACGGTCACGTGCAGGATTTGCCCGCTCAAGACCTGGTGCCCGGCGACGTCATCCTGCTGGAAGCCGGGAACATCGTGCCCGCCGACGTGCGGCTGATCGAGTCGGCCAATCTGAGCATCCAGGAAGCCTCACTGACCGGCGAATCGCTGCCGGTCGAAAAAGCGGTGCCGGCCATCCTGGGCGAGAACATCCCGCTCGGCGACCGCCGCAACATGGCCTACCTGGGCACCGCCGTCACCTATGGGCGCGGGACCGGCGTGGTCGTGCAGACCGGGATGAGCACCGAACTGGGCCGGATCGCCGACCTGATCCAGACCGTGGACTCGGACAAAACGCCGCTGCAAAAACGGCTGGCCGAACTGGGCAAGGTCCTGATGGGCGCGGCCATCGTGATCATCCTCGTCGCGTTTGCGCTGGGGATGCTGCGCGGCGAAGACCCCAGCGAGATGTTCCTGGTGGCGGTCGCGATGGCGGTCGCGGTCGTGCCCGAAGGACTCCCGGCAGTGGTGACGATCTCGCTGGCGCTGGGGGCGCAGCGGATGCTGCGGCGGCGCGCCTTGATCCGCAAGCTGCCCGCCGTCGAGACGCTCGGCTCGGTGACGGTGATCTGCTCGGACAAAACCGGGACGCTGACCGAAAACCGCATGACCGTCAAAGTGTTGGACGTGGCCGGGCACACCGAAGAAATCATCCACCTGCTGCGGCGGGGGCGGACGGTAATGTCCACGCAGGAAATTACCCAGGCCACGCCGTCGCAATCCCTGGTAATGGTCGCCAGCGCCCTGTGCAACGATGCTGTGCTAGAACCGTGTGACGACTGCGACGACGAGTTCACCGCCATCGGCGATCCGACCGAGGGGGCACTCGTCACCGCTGCGGCGCACTTCAACCTGTGGAAGCCGCGCCTGGAAGCGCAGTTCCCCCGCGTGGCCGAAGTGCCTTTTTCCTCCGAGCGCCGCCGCATGACGACTATTCACCGCCTGGGCGACGACGGCTACGACCTGCGCACACTGTTGAACGGCACGGGCCGGGATTACGTCGCCTTCACCAAAGGGGCCGTAGACAGCCTGCTGGCGATCACGTCCGGCGTGTGGACGGAGGGGCACATTCAGCCGCTCACGCCGGAATGGCAGGCGCGCATCGACGCGGCGCATAACGCGCTGGCGCAGGATGGGCTGCGCGTGCTGGGCGTCGCCTTCCGCCCGGTGGACACGCTGCCCGCCGGCGATCTGGAAAATGTCGAGCGCGACCTGATCTTCGCCGGGCTGGTCGGATTGATCGATCCGCCGCGCGCGGAAGTCAAGCAGGCCGTGCTCACCGCCCGGACGGCGGGCATCCGCCCGGTGATGATCACCGGCGATCACCCGCTGACGGCGCAGCACATCGCGCACGAGCTGGGTATCAACGGGGATGGGTGCGTGCTGACCGGGCAGGAGTTGGCGCGCATGACTCCGCAGGAACTCGAAGCCGCCGTCGAGACGGTGTCGGTGTATGCGCGGGTCGCGCCGGAACAAAAGCTGAATATCGTCCAGGCGCTGCAAAAACGCGGGCACGTGGTCGCCATGACCGGCGACGGCGTGAACGATGCCCCGGCGCTGCGCAAAGCCGATATCGGCGTCGCGATGGGCATCACCGGGACCGCCGTCTCGAAAGAGGCCGCCGACATGGTGCTGATCGACGATAATTTCGCCACCATCGTCAGCGCGGTCGAGGAAGGCCGCACCATTTACGACAACGTGCGGCGCTTCATCAAGTACTTGCTGGCGAGCAATACCGGCGAACTGCTGGTCTTGCAGGTCACGCAGATCATTTCGGGCATGACCATCCCGCTGACGACGCTGCAAATCCTGTGGATGAACCTGATCACCGATGGGCTGCCCGCGCTGGCGCTGGGCGTGGAAAAAGGCGAAAAAGGCAGCATGACCCGCCCGCCGCACTCGCCCACCGAGAGCCTGTTCGGGCGCGGCCTGGCCCGGCACATCCTGCTGGTGGGCCTGCTGCTCGGCGTGACGGGCATCCTGCTCGGCTACTGGGCCTGGTCCAGCGATCTCGAAGCCGCCAACGGCCATCCCGCCTGGAATACGATGGTCTTCATCTTCCTGACCATCGCTCAGATGGGCCACGCACTGGGTCTGCGCTCGCATCGCGAGTCGCTGTTCGGCATGAAGCTGTTCGAGAATCGGCTGCTGATCGGGGCGGTCGTGGCGACGGTGGCGCTGCAACTGCTGGCGATCTACCTGCCCTTCTTCAACACCCTGTTCAACACCAACCCGCTCACGCTGGCGCAACTGGCGATCTGCTTCGCCCTGAGCACGGTGGTTTTCTGGGGCGTGGAGCTGGAAAAACTCGCCCTGCGGCGGGGGTGGCTGCGCTAATTCACATCCAAACGGGCGCGGCAAGCAGCGCCCCTACAGACTCTCGCACCCTCTCAAGCTCGAAGATCAAAGAGGGTGCGAGAATACGCAAGACGAAAAATACAAGGAATCAGGCGGGCTGGCGGACGAGTTGGGGATGGTAGTAGGTTGCCAACAGGGCCAGCGCCGCTGCGACGGCCAGCATTCCCGGCGCCATCAGCGGATTCGCGCCCTTGAGCGCCTGCATCACCACATCGCCCGCCGTCGCCCCGGGGCGAATCTCCAACTCAAAGGCGAAGTTGCCTTCCAGGTGTTCGTACATCCCGATCAGACTACCGACCACGACGACCAGCATCACACCGCGCAGCGCGTAGAGGGTCCGCCGCTGGGGCGCGATCAGCACCGCCGCCACGACGATCAGACCCAGGCCGCACAACACGAAGGGGATGTATTGGACCGGCTCTCCGGTATGATCCACCAGCCAGAGTTCCACCAGCGATCCGCCGAACATGAACGCGGACAGGAGCAGCAGGGCGCGGCGCAGCCGCCCTTCGATGACGGTAGGGGTGAGCATCATTCCGCCTCAAGGTAGTTCGCGGCGACCTGGACCTGAGCCGCCGACAATGATTCGGCCAGCTTATCCAAAAAGGCCTGCGGGGAGGCGTACGGGCGGGCGGCGATCAGCGCGTCGGCCAGCGTCTCATCCACGCCGGGAAGCTGCTGCAAGGTCGCCGCGTCGGACTCGTTCACGTTGACCGGGACGTAGACATACGCTTCATAGGCCGCGACCTGGCTGTCGTCCACGTACTTGCCGATCTCGCGCCGGAACTGCGCGATGCTGACGTACGGGCGGTATTCCATGAATTCGCGCACCATGCGGTCGCCCACGCCGGGGATCGTCAGGAAGTCGTCTTTGGTCGCCGTGTTGAGATTCAGCAGCGTGAACTCAGGCACCGCGATGACAACAGGGTTGGCCGGATCGGGACGCAGGTAGATATTGAAGGTCGCCGCCAGTTGGCCGTCGGCATTTTCGGCAAAGGTCAAGACCCGGCACGCCTCGGTATTGGCGTCGGTATTGTCGATAGCCGCGTTCGGATCGTCGGTCCAATAGGTCTGAGTGAAGAGGGGCAAATAGCCGTCGGCGGTGATGTACCAGTGCACGTGGCGGCGGCGGTTTTCGTAGATGCCGGGCTGGAGGGTGGTGAACTGGTAAGCGCCGTTTTCGTCGGCCAGCACCGTCCCACGCAGGTTCAGCGCACCGGCGGCAAAATCGGCAGCGTCGCCCTGCGCTTCAGGATAGTACGTGCCGTTCGAATCGGCGTGCCAGACTTCGATCTGCGCGTTGGGGATCGGCTCGCCGGTGCTGCCATCGTAGACCACGCCGCTGAAGACAATCGGGTCCCCGGGGAGGTCCTGGAGCACCAGGGTAGCGGTGACGGGCGCGCCCGCAATGTAGTAGGGACCGGCAGTCGTCTCGTCGGTAAATCCGCAGTGATCGTCCGTCGCGTTGGGGTCCTTGAAAAACCCGCCTTCGCCGCCGCCCTGGGCCAGCACGGTATTGGCTCCGGTAAGGGCGATCATCAACAAGCCAAAGGCGACATGGGTGATTTTTCTATTCATCTTCGCTTCTCCTTGAATTGGTCCGTATGAGAAGGATTATCCGGCAGAAGCGAATTTTTGTTGTTATTTATGACTTAAATATACTTAAATCTATGTTAAATGAGGGAAGCCTGGGGCAGACTTCCCTCACCGTCGAGGATCAGTCAAACACCCCGGTGGCGTAGCAGTTCAAATTCCGTGACCGGGAGGTTGATTCGAGACTTTCCAGGTAATCGGCCTGCGAGGTGTCAGGGGGATATTCGCGCGCTTCGGCATAGCCCTCGGCCACCAGTTCGGCGTTGACGAAGGTATTGCCCACGTACACGTAGCGCAGCAGGCGGCCATACTGGTCCGTGTTACTCACGTCGCGCACCAGCGTCACGGTCTGGTCTTCGACCAGGGCCGCGTTCGCATTCGTGGCCTCGCTGTAACACGGCTCGTCGCGCTCCGGCGTATTCACACCCACGTAGCGCACCCGGTAGGTATCGCCGTCCAGCTTGACGTCAATCGTATCGCCATCGATGATACGCACGACTTGCGCGGATTCGCCGGACACGCTGGACGAGGGCTGCGACGTAGAAGAACCGGATTGGTCCGTACAGCCCAGCAGCGCGACCAGCCCGATGGTGCTCAGCACCAACAGTTTGACCATGAATTTCATAGCAGCTCGTTATCACTTTCCCGGATGTCCCAGGTAGACCACGTCGGCGAACACCTGCCGCCCGCCGCTGTCCACATAACCCAACTTCTCGGCCAGGCGGCGCGAGGGATCGTTGTCGGCTTCGACCAGGTAGAGCGGAAGCCGTCCGCTCTTGAGGACCGCCTGCGTCAGCGCCGCCACGACGCTGATCCCCCACCCCCGCTGGCGGGCGTCGGCGTCGGTATAGACGTACAGCTCGGCAAACCCCGGACTCTGCCAGTTCACCCCGGCCATCGCCTGCAAGCCGCCCGACTCGATCACGCAGCGCGGCGTGCCATCCGGCGCGGTTTTGTGCTGGACCAGCACGTTCACCACCGGCTGGAACTGGCGCAGGTCGAGCTGGTAGATGTGCAGCAGGCGCGAGTTCTCCACGCGCAGGCTGCCTCCGACCAGTGGAAGCTGATCCTGCCGCGCGAACAGCAGGTAGGGACGGCCCGGTGTCAGGGCTTGCTGAAGCAGATCAGCCGCGCTCGCGGCGTCACGGCAGCACAGCGTGATCAAGGGGCGGAACAGATCGATCCCGGTCTGGAAGACGCCGACGAAACCCACATCCCGCCCGGTGTCGTCGGTCTGAACGGTCAGCACCGAGCGGGCGGGATCATGAAAGAGCGTATAGTAAACGGTAGGGGCGTCTGCCGGGCTGGAATCGTCCAGCAGCCGCCGCACCTGGGTACGCTGCGCGTGAATCGACATAGGCCGCCTGTGGCTTACGGGTAGAGCCGGTTCAACATGCGCGCATAGGGGATCGTCTCGCGAATGTGCGGCAGGCCGCAGATCCACGCGACGGTGCGCTCGACCCCCAGGCCAAACCCGGCATGAGGCACACTGCCGTATTTGCGCAGGTCGAGATACCACGCGTAATTGGCCGGATCGATGCCGATCTTTTGAATCTGCCGGTCCAGCAGCGCCGGATCGTAGATGCGTTCGCTGCCGCCCGTAACCTCGCCGTAGCCTTCGGGGGCGAGCAGATCCACGCTGCGGCAGACTTCCTCGCGCCCTTCGACCGGCTGCATGTAGAAGGCTTTGACCGCCGACGGATAGTGGTAAACGAAGACCGGCTTGTCGAACATTTCGGCGATGACCGTTTCGTGCGGCGCGCCAAAATCGCCGCCCCACTCGATGTTGACTTCGGCTTTGCGGTCGGGATCGTCGATCTCGGCGGCCAGCTTTTGCAGCCGGGCCACGGCGTCATCGTAGCTGATGCGCGGGAAGGGCGGGACGATCTTTTCCAGTTGGGTAACGTCGCGCTCCAGGATGGCGAGTTCGGCACGGTGCTTTTGCAGCACGGCCTGCACAATCGCGCTGATAAATTCCTCTTCCATCGCCATCAGGTCTTCCAACGAGAACCAGGCCATCTCCGGCTCGACCATCCAGAATTCCATCAGGTGGCGGCGCGTCTTGGATTTTTCGGCGCGGAAAGTGGGTCCAAAACAGTACACTTTGCCAAAAGCGGCCATGTTGGCTTCGTTATACAATTGGCCCGTCTGCGCCAAAAATGCCGCTTCGCCGAAATAATCGATCTCGAACAACGTGGTGGTGTTTTCGCCCGCGGCGGGGGTGAGGATGGGCGTATCGACCAGCATGTAGCCGTGATCGTCCAGCCAGTTGCGGATAGTGCGGATGATCGTCGCGCGGATGCGCAGGATCGCCCACTGGCGCGACGAGCGCACCCACAGGTGGCGGTTGTCCATCAGGAACTCGACGCCGTGATCCTTCGGCTGGATGGGATATTCGCCCGCGATCTGGATCACTTGTAGGTCCTTGATCCCGATCTCGAAACCGCCCGGCTGGCCCGGCGCGCGATCATCGGCCCGCACCGAGCCGGTGATGATGATCGACGATTCTTGAGTCAGGCTTTGCGCCAGCTCAAACAGGCTCTCGGACAGTTCTTTCTTGAACGCCACACACTGCACGACCCCGGTGCCATCGCGCACGAGCAGAAATTGCAGACGGCCTTTGTCAGTACGGTTATACAGCCAGCCGCGGATCGTCACATCCTGGCCGACATAACCGGCGATCTGGTCAATTTGGATAGGAGTTGACACAACACACGTCCTTGTTTTATTGTGATATAATGAAATTAAACTAATGGTATTCTAGCCTGCCGATTTTCGTGGGTCAAGCGCCGCACAGTAGTTCTATCCTTAGAAGGCGCTTAAGGTTTTTTATTTTTTCTTTAATACACATCTGAAATATTGGATGTACAATAAAGCTAGGTACATCGGCAGGCACCCTCTGACCGTACACCAACTCAAAAAGGAGGATCTTCATCATGGCAGGCGCCGGACCATCTTTTATCGAAGCCGAGCTACGGTCTCTCGATACCCGGCGACATTGGTCGCCTTCGTCTCAGTTGTATGCCCCCGCCGACGTGCTGCTCCGCTATGTCACCGAAGGCTGGACGATCAGCCCGGTTGTTGGTTTGGAAGAGCATTGGCACGCCGGTTCTCGGCGGGTAGACGTCTATCACTTCGAGCTGGTCAAAGATGAACAAACCCAGGTCGTGCCGGTCCAAAGCAATCCCGTCGTCCGGCGGTTGCTGCAAGACCGCGGCCTGCGCGTCGTCCTGCTCAAGAGTGAGAATGTGCCGCTGCCCGGTCACATCTAGACCGGCAGGGGATCGTGTGGGCCTGTATTGGTAGCGCCTCTGACTGGCAGAGGAAAAGACTTCATTGAGAGAAAATCCGGCGGTTGGCCGGATTTTTTTGTCTACGCCTGGCTCCCGAATACCCACCGCCGCACGCGCCCCGGCAGCAGCGGCGCGATGCGCGACATCTCCTCCGGCACGAACGGGCGCAGCCCCAGCAGCGCGATCCCGTAGATCAGCGGCGACAGCACGAACACCGCCAGCGGCGCGATCTGCCACCCGGCCAGCAGGATCGCCAGCAGGGCCACCGCCGCCGCTGCCGGACGCCACAAGGCGCGCGGCCAGGCCATATCGCCCAGTTCTTCGCGAATGATCCAGTAGAAGGCCAGGAACAACGTCCCTTCCGACAGGATCGTGATGATCGCCGCCGCGCGATAGCTGTAGTGCGGCAGGAAGATCAGGTTGGCGATCACGTTGAACAGCACGCCGACCACGAACGCGATGGTCAGCGTGCGCTGGCGATCCAGCGCCACGATCACGTAGTTGGTCACGCTGTTGATCCAGCCGATGGGAATGCTCCAGATCATAAGTTGCAGCGCGATCCCCCCGGCGGGCAGGTATTCCGCGCCGCCCAGGACGTGGATCAGCGGCTCGGCGATGAAGGTCGTTACCACCGCCACCGGCAGTGCCGTCATCACCAGCAGCTTGACCGCCAGCGTGTAATTGCGCTTGAGGCCGGGCCGGTCGTCGTGAGCTTGCCGCGCCATGACCGGCAGCAGCGCCATCGTCAGAAAGGCCGGGATGATGTTCAGCGCATCCAGCCACTTGTAGGCCGTCGCGTACTGCCCGACCACCACGTCGCCGTTGATGCCCTGCATCAGCACCACGTCGATCTTGAAAAAGAGCGTCGCCAACAGGTGATTGATCATCAGCGGCCAGCTTTCGCCCAGCATGTGCCGCGCCATCACCCGGTCGAAGCGCTGGTGGAAGAAGCGCACCGCCAGCGGACGTGCCAGCCAGGCCAGCGCCACCAGCGTCACCAGGTTGGTGACCACGGCGCCTCCCGCCAGCCCGATCACACCCCAGCCGAGCAGCAGCGTGCCCAGGCCCAGCGTCACCTTGACGATGGTGCTGACCGTCGTCAGCGCGGCGGGATATTCGGCTTTTTCGAAGGCGTAAAACAGCGCCGTGAGGCCGGTGTTGATACTGCCGGGCAGCAGCCCGACATAAAGCAGGATGATCGCCCAGACCGCTTGTGATTCCAGCGCGGGATGGAAACCCGTCTGCCGGACCAGCAGGAACAGGCCCAGCAGCGGCACGCCCAACACCGCCAGCCCCAACCGCAGCGCCGTGCTGTTGAACAGGATACGCCCCGCCGCGCTGCGATCCCGCGCCACTTCGCGCATGAGGAAGGTGTTCAGGCCGAAGTTGGTCAGGATGTCGAACCAGCCGAAGATCACGACGGCGTAGTAATACACCCCCGCGTTGGCCGGGCCGAGGATGCGCAGCATGATGAAGGCGAAGGCGAAGTCGATCCCACGGTTGAACAGGTTGAGCAGGATCGGCGCAAGGCTGTTTTTGGCGATGCGCTTGGCGCTGTCGGCTTCGTCGTCCGGGCGGTAGACGCGCCGCCACAGCCACAGGATCAGCATGAAAATGATCAGCATCCCGCTCAGGAACGAGACGAATGCGCCCACCTGGAAGGTCGGCGGACTGTAGCGGAAGCGCACCGTCCACGCGCCAGGCAGCAGCTTCACGCCCCGGAAATTGCCGTTCACCAGGTGAATGCTGACTTCTTTTTCCTCGTCCTGGTCAGCGCCCTGCGGGCGGATGAAGGCTTTCCAGCCGGGATAGTAGCTGTCGGACAGCACCAGCCAGGATTCCTGATCGACGGCGGTATCGACCTTCACTTCCAGCGAGCCGTAATTGGTGATGGTCGCGGGCTGGGGATCGGCTTCCAGGTCCGGGGTCGGCCATTGATACGTGAAATCGCAGTGCTGCGCGTCGGGGAAGCCTTCGATCACCACCCGGCGCGGATCGGCGGTGAAATCCGGGCTGGTCACGATGGTGGCGAACGAGTCTGGCGTCGCGCCGCACAAATCCTGCTTGAGATTGTAGTAGGGCAGCGTGTAGGCGTGGGGCAGCACGTCGAGATTTTCGTAGATGCGCACGCCCGCATCGACGTACACTTCCTGGTAGCCCAACGCCTCCGCCCCATCGATCACGTAATCGGTGACGACGTAGCGCACGTTGAGCAGGTCGAGCAGCGGCGAGGCCAGCGCCGCTTCGTCGTTCCAGGCCACCGGGGCGATCCGGTTGTGCAGCAGCTCGTCCTGCGGCGCGATCAGGGCCATGTACTCGGCGTACTGCTTAGGGATCATGCTGTCGTAGCCGCGCACATCGTACAGGCCATAGCGCCACGTGCTGTTGGCGTGCAGCGGATTCTGGCCGAAATTGATGGTGGTGTAGCGGAACGGCCCATCGGCGATCTGCTGCGCCTGGAGCCACCGGATCGCGTCCGGCGTATAGTCCAGCCACTTCGGATCGGCAGCGGGGTTGAAATCCCACCCGGCGGCCATCAGATCGAGCGCGATCACGCCCACCGCCGCCGCCTGCCAGATCGGCACATGGCTCAGCCGCCGCACGGTCCGCCCGCTGCGGCTGAGGTAGATCACCACGCCCGCCGCCAGGGTGAAGACGCCGAACAACAGCACGTTCCAGAACTCGAAGCTGTAGAAGGCTTGGGCCGTCGGGAAGGTCTGGTTCGCTTTCGCCAGCCCGTCGTACAGGCGCTTGACCAGCGGCTCGAACGTCCCATAGGCGACCCGGCTGGCGAGCAGGCCCAGCAGCGCCGCCGCGCCGATCCCGATCAGGCCCCAGGCGAACAGGCGCACGCCATCGCGCCGCCCAGCCCGATCAGTTTTATCGGCGAGCGCATCCGCCCCGAACCCGGCCAGCGCCGCCACGCAGAAGGTCAGCGGCCAGGACCAGCGGAACGGGGTGTGAAGCTGGTTCAGGTTGGGAAAGGCGTAGTACAAAATCGCGTAAGTGGGCAGGCCAAAGGCAAAGGTCAGCGCGATCAGCGCCAACAGCGCCAGAATCCAGCGGACGGCGGTGTTTTCTCCCTGGAGCTTACGCCGCGCGAACAAGCCGATCCCCGCCAGCGCCATGACGAGCAGCCCCATGTAGACGCCGCCTTCGACATAATTTTTGATCCCGAAGTCGGTGTTGGTCACCCGCGCGGCTCCGCCGGTGCATTCCTCGTCGGAACCCTTCCAATCCTGCGTGACCAGGTCCCCGGTGAATACGTCGCGGTACTCGTGCTGGGCCGGGCTGCCGTAGACGTTCGGCATGAAGAACTTGGCGATATGCCGCTTGGGGAGGGCATAGCCGCGCACCTCGGAAAAACTCGCCGCCGCCTCGCGGAAATTGCGCGTGCCGAGTTCGTAAAGCGGGATAAACTGCGCTGCGCCCAGTCCCAGGCCGAGCGCGACCATCCCCAGCAGCGATCCCGCCGGGCGGAACAAGCACCGCCACCCGGCGCGATCCCGCCACCAGAGCACGATCAGCCGCGCCGCCGCGTA
>CAYRWY010000076.1:0-17296 GCA_964427955.1 uncultured Anaerolineaceae bacterium | reverse complement strand
TGTTGTAAGCCCCTACGGCGTACTTGCCATAGGCCATGCGGAAAAGAACACTGGTCGTGACAATCATTCTAGGACTCCTCAATCAAGCTTGTTAAAAAAGATGACGCGATTCAACCACAGCGCGGCGGCTTATGCAAGAAAAAAAGTCCTCTTAAAAGGGTGACTATTCGCGCTCTGAGACCGTCGGCTGGCCGTTGTCGATTTCAGGGACGCCCGCCTGAGGCTCGGTCCAGGTCTGCCCGGCGACATACTCCGCCAGGTTGTCGATGTCCACCACCGTCGAGGGCGTCAGCAGAATATAGGGGATCGTCTCCCCGTTGAGCAGGCGGTTCATCTGCTGGACCACGACCTCGCCCATCCGCCGGGGGTATACTCCCAATGTGGCGGTGACGGTGCCCTCGCGGATCAGGTCGAGCGTCACGTCATTGCCGTCGATACCCACCGAAAAAATGTCTTCGCCGACCGTCAGACCCAACTGCTGAGCGGCCAGGGCGGCCCCAATCGCCATCTCATCGCTGTTGCCAAAAAATACGTCGATGTCGGGATGCTGCTGCAAGGCCGTGGAAGCCACTTGCAGCGCCTTTTCACGCTCCCATTCCGCCGTTTGCTCACCCACGACTTTCACCAGCGGACAGTGTTCCGCCAGGCCATACTTGAAACCGCCGGTGCGGCGGTGGGCGTGGATGCCCGAAATCCCGGTCAGGATGAATACTTTGCCCCTGGCCTCCGCTTCAGCGACGCCCTGTTGGGCCGCCAGCAGGCCGCAGGTGTATTCCGCCATCTGCGCGGCCCCGCCCCACTGGTCATAGCCGATGTATTCGATCACATCCCCTTCGGCAATCGGCGTAATCATGTTGTGCATGAGCAAGGGGACACGCGCTTCATTGGTGGCCCGCACGCCCGCGACTACCGCATCGGCGTTGATAGCGTTGACCGAAATCACGTCCACCCCCTGCTGTAGCACCTGCTCGATAATCGTCACCTGCGCTTCAAAGTCCGTTTCACGTTCGGGGGCCTGGGTGATGATCTCCCAGCCATACGCTTTCGCCTGTTCAACAGCGCCTTCCATCAGCGCGACGTGAAACGGGCTGACCAGCGCCGGAGGAATGACTGCGACGCGGTGATGGGTTTGGGCCTGGCCGGTCGCAGCCAGCGGCAGGAGGATCAACGTCACGAAGATCGCACACACTGCTTTTCGCACCATGAGGAAGCGCCTTCCAACCTGATGCTTGCGCCGGACTTGAGAAGCTTACGCCCCTGAGAGGCAGGGGCGTAAGGTCGGAAATCAGATCATGGAACCAGCGTCGCCGGACTAACGGTAACCCGCTTCGATCAGGGGAGCAATCTCGGCCACGTTCGCGGGCGTCACCATGCCGACACCGGTGTCGATGTGGAGGCCGGGGATCTTGAAGTTCTTGGTCAGCCAGATCTGCTCGATCGGGAAGTAGCCTTGCAGGTAGAGTTCCTGGTCGAACGAGGCGCTGATGTAGCCGCTCTGGATGCCTTCGATCGTGGCAGGCGCGAGATCGATACCGCCGACGATGATGTCACCGGGATTCAGACCTTCGGCCTGGAGCACGTTCACCATGTTCGCGGTGATGTTGCCGTGCTGGGTGCCGATGGCTTTCAGGTTGGGGTGCGCTTCGATGTAGGCGGTCAAGATCGGGACGGCCAGCGAGACATCCGAGTCCACTTCCTGAGAGACGTCGAGTTTCTCGACGGTCAGACCGGCATCGACCAGGGCATCGTACACGCCCAGGCTGCTCTGGCTGCGACCTTCCTGGTGCCAGATATCATACACCAACGCTTCGTCGCCCGCCTTCAGGCCCGCCGCGACCATCGCCTGGCCGGTGACATAGCCGCCCTGATACAGGTCCGCACCGGCATAGCCGAAGCCCTGCATCTTGTACTTGGCTTCGAGGGTCGGCAGCGGGTTGTTGCCACTCGTCACGATGATACCGCGGGATTCCGCCTCTTCTACCAGCGGCGCAAAGGCGTCCTCGCCCGGGTGCCCCATGATGACGATGCCATCCGGATCGGCGGCCAGGGCTTCGTTGAATTGATCCAACATCGCTTGCTGATCCCAGGAGGAATACTGCTCGTGCAGTTCGATCCCCAACTGCTCTGCCGCAGCGATAGCGCCGTTGGTGCGCGCCAGCGTGGTCGGATCGCCCTTCGTCCCACCCATCTGCATGTAGACCACGAGCTTGTCCGCGGCGGTTGCCTTGGGAGACTGTCCCGCCATCAGGACGAGCGAGAGGACCATCAAGATGACCATCACACTACAAAAGCGCTTCATTTATTTCTCTCCTTTTTCTAGTGTATCTAATTCTGTTAGTCGTGCCGGTCGATGCCGTACTGAAGACATTACTGGCGATAGAGTCCTCCTTTCCCACGAAATCAGCCTTACGCACGCCGAGTGCGTGATCATTCCGGTGGGTTATTTTCACCCTGGGGCGTGCGGGATCGTCCGGTCCCCAACATCCCCCAACGCTGGAGCCGGTCAGTGAGCACCGCGATATTCCCTTCGCCGATGACGATGTTCAGCACGACCGAGGCCCCCATAATCACGCCTTCCACCAACTGGACCCAGAAGCCGCTGATCCCGGTCGCCACCACGCCAGCTTCCAACGAGCCGATGATGTACGATCCGAAGAACGTTCCGGCGACCGACCCCAGGCCGCCTGCAATCGACGTACCGCCAATGAACACGGCGGCCATCACGGGCAGCAGCATACCCTGGCCCTGGGTCGGGAAGAACACTCGCGCCTGGAGGGTGAGGATGACCCCGGCAAAAGCCGAGATCGTGCCCATGAAGGTGAACAACTGGATTTTGGTTGCTTCGACGTTGATGCCCATCACGCGCGCCACGTTCACGTTGTCGCCGAGGAACATGATCGACTCGCCGAACTTGTGCCGGTTGAGGATGAACCATAGGAGGATAGCGAGCGCCAACGCCCATAACGCCTGGATCGGAATGCCGATGCGTCCGCGGCCCTGATTGGGGATCACCCCGTAGATGCGTCCTACAAATATTTTATAGACAATGTTTTGGTCGATGTTATCCAGGGTGGCTTGCAGCCCCCCGGCCAGCAGGACGGTGACGCCGTACCAGAAGAACTGGGCAGCCAGGGTCGCCATGATCGATGGCACGCCCACTTTAGCTACCAGAATGCCGTTGACGTACCCGACCAGCGCCCCGGCTCCCAGGGCCAGGACCAGCCCGGACCACGCGGCGAGCGAGGGGTGAAGGGTATCGTTAAAGGTATTGTAGGCCCAGTTGAAAACAAACCCGGAGAAGGCCAGCACTGCCGGGAAGCTCAAGTCCATCTCGCCTGCCGTGATAATGAACGTCAACCCCAGGCCGCAGATCAACGGCGGCGTGACCGTCTGCAAAAAGGACATGTAAATGCGGGGTTTCAAAAACACATTCGGGGCGGTGATGATGAAGGCGACATAGAGCAGGGCCAGTACCACGGCGACGGGCAGACCCTCAATCTTTCCAATAATTCTAATTACTTTGCGCGCCGTAATCATGATTCTCCCTTGTCCTTCAAACCGTGAGCGTATTCGAGCAGGAATTCATCCAGAGCTTTCAGCGAAATATCTTTCTTGAGGATGCTGGCCACGATCTGTCCGCGATCCATGACGACGAAGCGATCCGAAATTTCGTAGACATCCTGGATATCGTGGGAAATGTAGATGCACGCTTTACCGCCCTCTTTGATTTTGTGGACGAAGTTGAGGACTTTGCGCACTTCTTTCAACGAGAGGGCGACCGTCGGCTCGTCGAGGATGATCAGTTCGGCCTCGAAGTGCATGGCGCGCCCAATCGAGACCCCCTGGCGCTCGCCGCCCGACAGCTTGCTGACTTTCGAATCGACGGTGATACCTTTCCCGCGAAATCCGATGGTATTGACCATGATCTCGTGGGCGATTTCTTTTTCTTTCTTGACATCGATGAACCCCAGAGGCCGGGTGATCTGGCGTCCGATGAAGAAATTTCGCCAGAGCACCTGCTTTTCTCCCAGCGATTTGTCCTGGTAGACGGTTTCGATGCCGTAGCTGTGAGCCGTCTTGACGTTGTAGGACCCCAGGTCCACTTTGCGGTTGGCAATGTAGAGTTCGCCGCTGGTAGGCCGGTAGACGCCGGTGAGGATCTTCACCATCGTCGATTTGCCCGCGCCGTTATCGCCAATCAACCCGACGATCTCGTTGCGATCCACTTCCAAATTGATATTCTTGAGGGCGCACACGAGTCCAAAATACTTCTCAATATTGACCATCCGCAGGGCATAGGACCCCGCAGAATTCTCCATCACAAACTCCCTCCTTATCCTTACCATACGACTTTCACAAATTTCAGCTTAGGGCTGTCGGGGTAGACGGGTCAAGAGGTCCAGCGCAAACCCGGTGCAAATCCAATGCAATGCCAGTGCAAATACGGGGAAATGCACTGGTGGTAAGCCAAGGGGTTGGGAATCGGAGGGTGGATGCTAGTAAGTACGACTTAACTCAAAAGAGAGTGCACAACCTCTTCCAGGGCCTCCTTCAGGTTATAGAAGTATTGACGGCGGCTGACGCTCAGCCGGTCGATGATGACCTCCACGGCCAGCTCTTCGACGTAGGTCTGGTGCAGGATCTGGTAACGCCGCCGGGTGCGCGACTGCTCGCCGCCTTCTTTCGCGCCGACCTGCTCAATCGCTTCCAACAGCAACTGCTGTAGTTCCTGCCCCCGCG
Source organism: uncultured Anaerolineaceae bacterium (assembly GCA_964427955.1). GTDB lineage: Bacteria > Chloroflexota > Anaerolineae > Aggregatilineales > Aggregatilineaceae > JACRBK01. The sequence goes on along the minus strand of CAYRWY010000076.1, from coordinate 12,556 downwards.
CGGCGGGCAGCGTCTCGGCCCGGCTGTTGGAGGAGTACAGCCAGGCAGCCAACGAGCATTTGCCCAGGTAGACCTCATCCCACAGGTGGCGCAGGGCCTCACGAGTGTGACGCAGCAGCCAGCCGTTATCCAGCAGCCAGGCATCTTCCAGCGGGTCGGCCAACTGCTCGACGATCCCGGCCAGTTTTTCTGCGGTCGCCGCGCCGAATACATTGCGGTACAGGCTCTGCACTTCCAGCACGCCGATCACCCGGTTGGTATTCAGGATCGGGACGGCAATCGCGGCCTGGCTGTTCGGGTTGATCAGGGTAACGCTTCCATCGTTCTCCTGGCCGATCTGCCCCACCCACTGCGCCGCCTGGGTATCGATCACCCGCCGGGCCAGGTGGTCGGGCTGGACGATCACGGCGTGATTGTGGTGGTCCAGGCCGTGCTGGATCAGATCGCCGGTTTCGGGATCGATCATATACAGCCGCACCTGGTCGCACGCCAGGTGAAGCTGGATCGCCTGCCGCAGGGTCGCGCACACCTGCACCAGGTACGAAGTATCCTCCACCGCTTTTTCCGCGCGGATGGGCGGCACAATGGTCTGAGCCTTGCGCCGCTCGACATCGGCCAGCGCCGCCATCAGGATCAGCCCGCCGATCACCGCCGTGCTCCACAGCGACGAGATGTTGAGCACGCCCAGGCCGGTATCGACCATCATGATCAACAGCACGCCCAACAGCGATCCCCACGCGCTGCCCATGCCGCCCTTCAGGCTCGCCCCGCCGATCACGGCGGCGGCAATCGACACCAGCGGGTAGTTCTCGCCGTTGGTATAACTGCCGCTTTCGATGCGCAGCATCAGCATCACCCCGGACAACCCGGCCAGGAAACTGCTGAGCATGTAGACCTGGGTTTTGTAGCGCGCGACGTTGACACCCGACATGCGTGCCACGGTCTCGTTACTGCCGATGGCAACGGCATAGCGCCCCAGCTTGGTGTGGCGCAGGATGTACGCCAGCGCGACAAACGTCAGCACCATGATCAAAATCGGGAGCGGGCGCGGCGACGGGCTGACCCGCCACATCCAGCTAAACTGGCCGTGGGGGACCGGGATCGGCGCGGAATTGCTGTAAACCAGTGCCAGCCCTTTGATCAGGCTGAGCGTGCTAAAGGTGACGATGAACGGCGACAGGTCCCGCCGCGCGATCATCCAGCCCTGCGCCCAACCTACGAAAGTAGCCACCACCAGGGCCCCGGTGATCGCCAGCACCGGGGGAAGATGAGGACCGCCGTCGGCGAGCATCAGCTTGGCGGCGATGATGCTGGCCAGGCCCGCCACCGACCCGACCGACAGATCGATCCCGCCCGTGACGATCACCAGCGTCTGCCCGGCGACCACGATCCCCAGGGGCGCGGTGCGCAGCAGGATAAACAGCAGATTGTTGGCGCTGGTGAAATGACTGGATGACAGCGAAAAGAGCGCCATCAAGATCGCGAAAATGATCAGCAGGGCGTTCTGACGAAGTATACCCACCGCGCGCGCTACTCGCTCTGATTCCAGCGATTCGGCAGGTTCAGTCGGCACCGGACGTTCCTTCTATCGCATAGGTCAGGATTTTGGCTTCGTCCGCCTCTTCACGGGCGAGGGTGCAGACCATCTGCCCATCGCGCAGCACGATGATGCGGTCGCACACGCCCAGCACCTCACTGATGTCGGCGCTGACGAGCACGATCCCGACCCCTTCTTCTACCAGGTCGTTCATCAGCCGGTAAATATCGGTCTTGGCCCCGATGTCGATGCCCTGGGTCGGCTCGTCGCACAGCAGAATGCGCGATCCGGCAGCCAGCCACTTGGACAGCACGATCTTCTGCTGCGTCCCGCCTGACAGGTTGCCCGCTTTGAAATCCACGTGGGGAATGTCGATGTGAAGCTGTTTGACGTAGTAGCCGGTCAGTTCCTCTTCGAGGTCGTGATCGATCAGCGGGCCAGGCGAGTCCTGCGCCAACGACGCCAGGGTGATGTTCTCGCCCACGCCCATTTCCAATACCAACCCCTCGCGCTGGCGATCCTCGGTCAGCAGCCCGATCCCGTGCAGGATCGCCTCCTGGGGCGTGCGGATCTGCACCGCCTGGCGATTGACGTAGAATTGGCCTTCGTCCACCGGGATCACGCCGAAGATCGCGCGCAGCAGGGCCGACCGCCCCGATCCAACCAGCCCGGTGATGCCCAGAATTTCACCGGCGCGCAGCGTGAAGCCGATGTCTTCGAACATGCCGTAACGCGTCAGGCCCTGCACGCGCAGCAGTTCGTCGCCCAGCACCGCCTGGCGGCGCGGGAAACGCTCGCCCAACGCCCGCCCCAGCATCAACCGGACCAGGGTATCGAGCGAGGTCTCGGCGACGTTCACCGTCGCGACCAACTGGCCGTCGCGGATGATGGTGGCGCGGTGGCAGATCTGCTTGATCTCCTCCAGGCGGTGGCTGATGTAGATGATCGCCACCCCGTCCTGGATCAGCGTTTTGATCACGCGGAACAAGTCGCGCGACTCGAACTCGGTCAGGCGGGTGGTCGGCTCATCCATCACGATCAGCCGGGCATTCTGGCGCAGGGCCTTGACGACCTGCACCATCTGCTGCTGCGCGACCGAGAGATCGGCCACTTTGGTCTGCGACGACAGGTTCAGCCCCAGGCGCTTGAGCATCTCGCCGGTGCGCTGGTGGATCTGCTTCCAGTCAATCACCGGCAGGCCGAACTGGTGCGGCTCGCTGCCTAGAAACACGTTTTCGCCGATGCTCAGTTCCGGCAGGAGCACCATCTCCTGGTAGAGAATCCCGACTCCGGCTTTTTGGGCATCGTGCGGAGAGGCAAACCGCTGGGGGGCGCCAAACAAACGCAGCTCGCCCGACGTGGAGGGATAGACCCCGGCGATGATCTTGGCCAGGGTGGACTTGCCCGCTCCATTTTCACCCAGCAGCGCGTGGACTTCTCCGGCGCGCAGAGTCAGGCTGACGTCTTGCAGCGCCAGTACGCCCGGAAACTGTTTGCTGATATGGCTCAGCTCAAGAATGATGGGAGGTTCCACCCTGTGCACGCTCCTGCCGGTCATTCGTGTCACGTTACGAATTATACGGCGTTCCGGCGGGTGACAAAAAAAACGCCCGGCATGGGCGTTGATGGGTATTTTTGTAGAGGCAGATCCCCTACCAGCCTTATCCAAAAGCCAGAATGTGCGTGGCATCGCTCCCCAGGGGCACCGGCTCGCCCAGGCGAGCGCCGCTGCCCAGGCAGGCGGGCAGACGCGCCCCAGCCCGCACGAACACCGGGATACGGTCGAGGGGCACCGGGACCGTGACGGTCCGCCCTCCGGTCACCGCCTCGCCCGTCCACAGGTCGTACCACGTCCCTTCCGGCAGGTAGACCGGCCAGGAGGTGATCCCCTCTTCGACCACGGGGCAGACCAGCAGATCGCGCCCGAAGAAATACTGGTAGGGCGAGGCGTCAGGCGACCACAGCGCCAGCGCGCGCATCATCGGCTCGCCGGTCCGCGCGGAATGCTGCGCTTCCTGCCAGATGTACGGCATCAGGTTATGGCGCACGTTCAGCAGAAAGCGGAAAGTCGGGATCACGCGCTCGTCGCCGGTCCGGGCCTGGATGTTCCAGGGCGTCCGGTCGTGGCACGGCTCGCGGTGCTGGTTGAATTCCGAATGGTACTGCATGATCGGGCAGAAGGCCGCCATCGCTGCCGCGCGCAGGTAGAGTTCCGCGGTCGGAATCTCGCCGCTGAAGCCGCCGAAGTCCCAGCCCCAGAACGGGATGCCCGAAATCCCGGCGGACAGCCCGGCCAGGATCGAGTGGCGGTAGGCGTCCCAGGTCGAATTTTCGTCGCCCGCCCAGTGCGCGGGCGTGGTCTGCGCCCCGGTGAATCCGGCCCGGCTGAACAGCAGGGCATCGCCGCCGCGCTGGCGGGTGGCGAACTCGTAGTAGACCTGGGTGTACAGCCGGGGATACAGATTCCACAGCTCGTCGCCCCGGCGGCCATCGCTGAAGCGCGTGGCAGCGCCCCACAGGTGCTCGCCGCCGTCGGTCTTGAAGCCGTCGATGCCCATCTCGTTCAACAGATAGGCCCGCTTGTTCATCCACCACGCGTTCGCCGCCGGGTTGGTGACATCCCACAGATAACCATCCCGGAACCAGAAGGGGCGCACCCGGTAGAGCGATCCATCGGCCTCGCGCACGCCAAACCCTGCCTGCTCGAAATGCGCGTGATCCGCTTCGTGTTGGGGGTGCGGCTGTTCGATCTTCTTGAGCGTTGGGATCTGCCACAGGATCAGCCGGATGCCGTGCGCGTGCAGATGATCGGTCATGGCCTGCGGGTCGGGCCATTTGCCTTCCGCCGGGAAGGTGAAGTCGCGGTAGTGCAGCGGTTGATCGCCCGGCACCGGCGTGTATTGGGCGTCGTTCCAGATATAGAAGGTGGTCTCGTCGCTCCAGGCTTCAATCACCAGCACCGAGGGCGGAATCGCGTGGGCCAACGACTGCTCGACCTCGTGGAGCACGCGCGCCTGCGAATTCCACTCGTTGCCGCTCATCCACAGCCCGAACGCCCACAGCGGCGGCAGCACCGGCGTCCCGCTGAAGCGGCTGAACTGGCGGATGATGTCCAGCGGATCGCGCCCTGTGAACCATACCAGCGGCAGCGTCTCGTCCGGGCCGAGGTCGGCTTCGACCGTCCAGCGGTCGGGCTGGCCGTGGGCGAGATCGAACTGCATCCACCGCAGGCTGTCCACGTAGACGCCATAGCCCGCCGACGATAGCAGGAACGGCATGGGCAGATAGGTGCGCTGGCCCTGGCTCTTGTACTGCTCGTAGCAGCGCACGTCCAGGACGTTACCGCGCTGGTTGAGGGCGTTATAACGCTCGCCCAGACCGTAGAAGGCTTCGCCGGGCGCGCAGTCGAACGTCAGCCGGACGCGCCGCGCATGGATGCCATCGGTCAGCCACTCGATCCCACGCAGCGTGGGCAGATCAGGGATCGCGTCCACGGCGGGCGAACTGGAGCGGCGGATGACGTGCTTCATCCAGCCCTCCGGCTGGACGGTGGGCGGCTCCAACGACGCCAGCGGGGTGCTCTGCCAGCTTTCACCGCGCACGGTGTATTCGGCGGTCACCTGATCGCCCGCCTCGATCCAGTAGGTCAGGGTATGACCGGCAGCGGGCGCGGTCAGCGCGGCGTGCCAGACGTCCTGATCCACGTTCACGCGGCGCGCCAGGAACTCGGCGCCCACGCCTTCTTCGGAGCGGGCACGCCAATCCGCCTGGCGCACGGCGTCGATCACCGTGCCGGGCGTCTGATCCAGGCGGGTGTGGACGCGCACCGACGCCAGAGCGTCCGGTGGGCGGGTGACGATGCCGACGACGAAGGATTCTCCGGCCAACGGCTGGCGCGGGAAACGTTCTTCCGGCCCCTGCTCATAGGGATGTTCCAGCCCCAGCGGGGCATGAATAATCTGGTTCACGCGCGTTTCTCCAAGAGGGCTTCGAGGATCAGGTACATGGCGTGGGACCACAGCAGCGGGCAGGCATTGGTCCCCCAGCGGGCTTCCCATTCCACCCGGTGCTCAGGATGCAGCAGGTGATCGAGCGCCTGCTCGGCCAGCTCACCCGTAGGGGTGACCTGCGCTTCGATCCAGCGCCGCAGTGCGCGCGCCTCCTCGATCCGCCCCAATTCGACATAGGCCCAGCCTAACCAGGCCGTCAGCAGCGGCCATTCGCCGCCGCCGTAGTATACGTCCGCGGCGTAGCGGTAGACTCCGCCGCCGGGACGGTGCAGATCGCGCTCGATGCGGGCCAGCGTCGCCGTAAAGCGCGGATCGGTGACTTCGACCAGCCGGTACGGGAGCGCCGTCCAGAGCAGGTTGGCGTCTACGGCGTCGCTGCCCAGGTATTTGACCAGGTGTCCATCCCGCGCCGTCCCCACGCGCAGCGCATAGTCCCGGATCGCGCCGGGCAGCCCGCCCGACACGAGCAACGGATCGCGGTCCTGAACGGCTTGCAGCCCGCCGTACAGCGCGGCCAGGGTGCTGATATGGATCTGGTCGGGATGTTCTTCCCAGCAGTCATAATTAGGGACCGACCACAGGGCGTCGAGGTAGCGCACGGTCAGTTCCACGGCAGGCCGCGCGGCGATCCACAGCGCTTCGTCGCCGGTCAGCCGCACGTGCTCGACCAGCCCCCACAGCCAGGTCCCGTACCCATCGAGCTGGAAGTTTCCCCAGTCATCTTCGCTGACCTGGCCGTCCAGCGTAAAGCGCGTCGGCAGGTAATCCGGGTCGGCATATGGCTCGCCGCGCGCTTTTTTCTCCAACAGGCGGTCCACGCGGGGGCGCTGGCGTTCGAGCGTGCGGCACACCCAACGGTAGAAGGCCTGCGCGCTGTCGTGCTGACCGGCGCAGTCCATCCCATAGGCGATCCAGGTGCCATCCCGCAGCCAGCAGTAGCCGTACTGCGAAAAGCTCGGCGAAGCGACATAGGCGCCGGTGGCGGACTGGCCGCTGCGAATGACGTGCAGACTCGATTGGTGCAGGTTCATGGCAGTTTCATTTCAATAGGAGATCACACTGCGGGGGCAGGTCACCCCGTCCCCGCAGCAGAATCCGAACCAGTTACTTCAGGAGCGCGTCAATTTGCTCTTTGGCGCTGTCGAGCGCGGCCTGAGCATCGATCTGGCCGTTCGCCGCCGCGTCGAGCACGGCATTGACGGCGTCCTGCATCTCCGCCTGACGCACGATCACGGGCGGGACGACCGGGCTTTCGAGTGCCTGGAAGACCGCGGCCCGGTTGGCCGGAGGAGTCTGCTCCAGATACGCCTGGAAGTATTCGGGCTTGTCGAGCGCGGGCAGTTCCCAGCCCTTTTCGACGCGGAGCTTAGCCGCGGTTTCGCTGGCGGTCAAATACTGCGCCCAGGCCGCCGCCGCTTCGGGGTACTTGCTGTCCGCCGTGACGGCGACGCCGTTCGAGAAGAAGTGGTGGCCCTGGTGCAGCATGGCGGGTTCAAGCTGAACGTCCCAGGCGAAGGGCGCATCTTTGAAGGCCGCGAACATCCAGATGCCGATGACGTCCATACCGAGCTTACCCTGGCTGAACAAGTCTTCGTTCGCCACACCGGCCAACTCCGCCGTATCGGGCATGACGTCTTCGTTCACGAAGCTGAGCATAGTGTCGAGCGCCCCGACGCACGCTTCGGAATTGATGGTAGATTCGGTCTGGTCGGCATTGAAGAACGCGCAGTCATTCTGGGCGGCTTTCTTGTAGAATTCCCAGAACTGGATCGGCGAGTAAATCCCCCAGATATCATCGCCCAGCGCGCGGATCGCCTTGGCGGCGGTCATGGCATCGTCCCAGGTCCATTCGGGGGTCGGATAGGCAATCCCGGCCTGGTCGAAGAGGTCCTTGTTGTAGAACAGCAGCACGGTCGAGAACGTTTCGGGCAGGGCCAACTGCTGGCCGTTGTACTGGAAAGCTTCCAGGGCGCGCGGATAGTAGGGCGCGTCGGCGCTCAGGTAGCTGCTGACGTCCGCCAGGACGCCGTTCGCCGCGTAGCTGACGAAGTTCTCATAGTTCAGTTCGATCACGTCCGCCGGTTTCCCGCCCGCGAAGTCCGCCTGGAGCAGCGTGAAGTAATCGGCGAAGGGGGCGCTGCTGACCTCGACCTTGATGTCGGGGTGCTCAGCTTCGAAGGCCGCCACGATGGTCGCCAGGTCTTCCACGTGATCGGGATCGGACGAGAAGTTGAAGTAGCGGATGGTTTGCGTTTCGCGCGCGAAGCTGGTGGTCGGCACCAGGCCGATCAGGGTCACGACGATCAAGCCCACGATGAACAATTTACGAGACATAGCAGATTTCTCCTTATCAGACGTTCTAACCTTTGATACCGCTCAGCGTAACACTGCGGATAAACCACTTTTGGGCCAACAGGTAGGCGATCAGGATCGGGAGTACGGTGATAACGGCCCCGGCCATCACCATATTCCACTGCGTCAATGCTCTCGGACCTCCTTGCAACTTGGCTAAGCCGACCGGCAGCGTCATGTAGATGTCCTGCCGGGCGACGAATAACGGCCAGAGATACGAATTCCAGAACTGCATGAAACTCAAGACGGAGAGCGTCGCCATCGCCGGTTTGGACAGCGGCAGGATCACCCGCCAGAACACCGTGAAATGATTCGCGCCGTCCATGAAGGCGGCTTCTTCCAGGTCGCGGGGGAGGCTGAGGAACGCCTGCCGCATCAGGAAGGTGCCGAACGCGCTGAACAGTCCCGGCAGAATCAAGCCCTGGTAGGTGTTGACCCAGCCGAGCTGGCGGATCAGGATGAACAGCGGAATCAGCGTCACCTGGCTGGGGACCATCATCGTCATGAGGTACAGCATAAAAACGGCATTGCGCCCGCGCCATTCCATGCGGGCAAAGGCATAGGCTGCCATCGCCGAAACGAGCACCTGCCCGGCGGTCCCGGCGAGCGCGACGACCAGGCTGTTGAGCAGCATCCGGTCGATGGGCATGAGATCGAACAGGTCAGTGTAGCTGTTCAGGCTCACGGGATCGGGAATGAACTGCGGCTTGGCGCGCAGGATGTACTCCTGCTGCTTGAGCGACGTGCTCAACATCCAGAAGAAGGGCAGCAGCATGGTGATCGCCATGACGGTCAGCGCCAGGTACATCAGGTCGCGCAGCAGGTGGGTTCGCAGCCGGTCCGGCCAGGAACTTCGCGAGACGTGCGATTGAAAGGCCGTGGTTGTGCTCATAGGTCGTAATGCACCCACCGTTTCTGAAAGCCCAACTGGACGAGCGTAATGGCGAAGATGACGGCGAACAGCACCCACGACATGGTGGCGGCATAGCCCATGCGGTTGTAGCGGAAGGCGTTATTGACGATCTCGACCACCACGACATTCGCGCCGGTCTGGGCGAAGCGTTCCGGCATCAGCCAGACCTGCTCGAACACCTGGAAGGAGTTGATCAGCGAAATGATCAGGGCGAAAAAGGTGGTCGGCGTCAGCAGCGGCAGGGTGATGTAGCGCGTCTGCTGCCAGCGCCTGGCCCCGTCGATCTTGGCGGCTTCGTAATAGGTATCAGAGATGCCTTGCAGCCCGGCCAGGAACATCACCCCCACGAAGCCGACGTCTTTCCACACGCTGGCGATGATGACGGCGTACAGCGAGGTGTTGGGATCAAACAGCCAGTTGGGGCCGTGAATGCCGATCTGGGCGAGAAAGTAATTCAGCAGGCCATATTTCGGGTTGAAAATCCACTTCCAGATCAGCGCCACCACCACCCAGGACGACACCACCGGGACGAACGACGCCGCGCGGAAAAAGGCGACGCCCTTGAGCGGTTGGTTGAGCAGCATCGCCAGCCCCAGCGCCAGGATCAGCACCGCCGGGATGTAGAATCCGATGAACACCAGGGTATGTCTGAACGCCAGCCAGAACTGCGAGTCGTGGTAAAGCTCGACGAAGTTGTCGAACCCGACGAATTTCGCCGCCGTCAGCAGATTCCAATCGTAGAGCGTCAGCCGCAGCGAATACAGGATCGGCCCCAGCACGAACACCAGCAGCCCGGCCAGGCTGGGAGCCAGGAAGAAGATCACCCAGCCCCATTTGCGTAATCCCCGGTTACCTGCCATGCCTGCCATCTTTCTTCACTCAAAAAAGAAACTTGGTCAAAAAAAGAGAGTGGGATCACTCTGCTCGGACTTTATGCGGTTCTTCGATCAGCGGCGATTCGAACAGCTTGCCGACCACCAACCCCGCCGCGCCGCGCGCCCACGCCTGGTCGTCGGTGGGTTTGACGAGCGTCTGGACGTGATCGAGCAGCCCGTTGAAGGTATGCGCGCGCATCGTCTCGAACATGGGCCGCAGGCGGTGATCCCCGGCGGCCACACCTTCGCCGCTGATGATGATCAGCGACGGGCTTAGAATGTTGATCACGACCGACAGCCCCAGCCCCAGGTAGCGCCCGCTGCGCTCCAACCCTTCGCGCGCCAGGGCGTCCCCCTGGTTGGCGGCGTCGATCACGTCGGCGATGGTCGCTTCCGGGGTGAGCAGGGTGGACCGCCCGACCGCGGCCTCGCGCAAATCGCGCAGGACGGCGGGATCGGCGGCTAACGCTTCGAGACAGCCGCGCTTGCCACAGTCACACGGCGGGCCATCCGGCACCAGGGTCAGGTGTCCCAACTCGCCCACACCGCCGTGCGTGCCCCGGTAGATCTGGTGATTCAAGACCATGCCCAGGCCGATGCCGCGCCCGACCGTCATCACGGCGAAATCGGCGCGCGTATGGCCCGCTCCAAACAACTGCTCGGTGATGGTCAGGGTGTTGACGTCGTTTTCGAGGTAGACCGGGAGGTCAAGCTGGCGGGCTAACGCCTGGGCCAGCGGAGCATCTTTCCAGTGGAAAAAGGGAGAGTAGTGGACCACGCCGGTCTGAGTGTCGATCACGCCCGCCAGCCCGATGCCGACCCCGCGCACGCGTTGGCGTGGGACCTGGGCTTCGTTCAGCGCGGCGTTGACGATACGGGCCAATGCCGCCGCGACCGCCTGGTAGCTGTGATCGCTGTTGACAGGCTGCTCGACGTAGTTGAGCACGGTGGCTTCCAGATCGGTCACCGCGCACACGGCCCGATCTTCCATGAGCTTCAGCCCGACGACGTACCCGGCGTGCGGGTTCAAGCTGAGCATGACCTGCCGCCGCCCGCCGGTATAGTCGCTTTCGCCCACTTCCATCAGCCAGCTTTCGTCGATCAGGTCGCTGGTGATCTGCGACACGGCTCCCACGCTCAGCCCGGAGATTTCGGTCAACTGGGTACGCGACAGCGGCCCCTGACTCCGCACGATGTTCAACACCAGGTTGCGGTTCATGGCCTTGATCAAATCGCGATTGGCGCGGCGTGGTTTGTTCATAACAACTTTCATCATTCAGTGAAATAAGTTATGGGTAGCATACTCCCCTTTTGGACGGCTGTCAAGAGCTTTGCCGGAACCGGATAAGCCGGATACGATCAAAGGTGCCGTAACATGCATTCGAGGGAAGGTGGGCCATGTACATGAGCGAGCAGTTCGGAGCCTGGCAGGTGGGCGATAACCGCCGCCAGGGACAGGTCGAGTTCAAGTTATTCTTCCCCGACCGGACGCACGATCCCAGCCAGTACGAGATCCATCCGAAAGAGGGCGAACCCGTCCCCGATTATGGCGATCCCAAGATCGTCTCGATCCAGGTGGCCGGCGACTTCCAGGCGGTGCCCTGGGACCTCCCGACCGCCCCGCAGCTCGTCCGCGCGCCCCATCCTCAGGGCTGGGTGTGGAGCTGGCGCACGCCGGAGAAGCTGAAGCGCGGCTTTTACCAGTACAAATATTTCGTCACCTTCGAAAATGGGACCCGGCGGTGGGTCGGCGATCCCTGCGCCCGCTACGGCGGCAGCGAGCACCAGAATTCCGGCTTCGTGATCGGCGGCACGTCGTTCCGGGGCCAGCAGGTCGCGCCGCTGGCGGGCGGGCGTAAGCCGCTGCGCGACCTGGTCGTCTACGAGCTGATGATCGACGACTTCACCGACGAATTTCGCGGCAGCCGCGCGCCCATCGCCGCCGTCTGCGACAAGCTCGACTACCTGGCCGATCTCGGCATCAACGCCATCCTGTTCATGCCCTGGACGTGCTGGCCCGGCGAAGGCTTCAACTGGGGCTACAACCCGTACCAGTATTTCGCCGTCGAATACCGCTACGTCAACGCGCTCGATCAGCCGGAAGAAAAGCTGTCGTGGCTCAAGACGCTGATCAGCGAGTGCCACGCGCGCGGCATCCACGTGATCATGGACGGGGTGTTCAACCACGTGGGCGACGCCGAGCCGGTCAGCGACGTGGCCTACGGCTTCGCCTACCGCTGGTTCTACCAGAATCCGCAGGCGTGCCCCTATGCGGGTCAGTTCGGGGGCGGCTTCCCCGGCCTGCTCGACCTGGACTTCCACAACAACTGCACCCAGGAATTCATCCGCGACGTGTGCTTCTACTGGATCGACGAGTTCAAAATCGACGGCCTCCGCTTCGACAATACCGTCAATTTCTACATCAACGGGGTGGACAACGGCCTGCCCCGGCTGCTGCGCGAGATCCAGGAGCATACGCTGGCCGGGCAGCAGCAGCATTTCTCGCTGACGCTGGAACATATCAGCCTGGAAGCAGCCTACGTCACCAATACCACCGCCGCTACCAGCTATTGGGATAACTCGCTGCACCAGTGCTGCTTCGGCTATCTGTGGGACTGGAAGATCGACGCCCGGCTGCTGGGCGCGCTCAACGCCTCGCGCTGGCTGCCAGGTCCCGACAAGGTGGCGACCAGCTATTTGAGCAATCACGATCACTCGCACCTGGCCTGGCAGGCGGGCGCGCGCGACAACCGCGGATCGACGCAGTGGTACCGGATGCAGCCGTACGTGATCGCGCTGCTCACCGCTGCCGCCACGCCGATGATCCAGAACGGGCAGGAATTCGGGGAAGATTACTGGGTGATGGAAA
>CAYRWY010000075.1:0-17319 GCA_964427955.1 uncultured Anaerolineaceae bacterium | reverse complement strand
AGTATCGCGGGCCTAAAAATCCCCTGCTCCACCGCGGGAGCAGGGGCCATGCGGCGATCAGTAGACTCCTGCCTCGACGTAAGTCCACGTGCCGTCGCGCAGCGCATAGAACCAGATCATGACGCCGTTGCCGCTGGGATTGAACATCGACCCTTCGCAGCATTGGTAGTGCACGATTTCTTCGTAATGATAGGGTTCGACCTCCTGCCCGGCGTAGGACAGACCGAAGTAGCTCGTCTGGCTCAGGAAATCGGACTTCTGGAAGAAGAAAAACGGCTGACCGGCGATGATCTGCCAGCCAAAGATCTGGTCGTAGCTCTGTGCTTCAGCGGCGCTCGCGCCATCGATCAGCACGTCGTTTTCGACTTCCAGCACCCAATGGCCATCCCACGACCACAGGCTGTGGACCGGCGGCTCGACGAACATACCGTCCGGTGTGTAGGTATAGATCACCTCTCCATTGCGCAAGACGTTGAACTGGTTGGCGTTCCAGTCGGCAGCGACTTCGATCAGGTCGTCCCCTACGTAGACCGGCGGGATCGAGATGAACTGCGTCATGTCCAGCGCCCCGATGGTGTCCGGCGTGACGACCAGCGTCCCGTTCTGGCTCAGCGCGTCCACCAGCAGCCGGAAGGTCGTGCCGGACTGGTTCACCGTGATCGGGTAGACGTGCGTCACGTCCGGGATCACCACCGATCCGCCGTGCGCGAGGGTATAACTCGCGCTGCCCCCGGCAGTCAGCGTGTAACCCCACGGGCTGAGGATCGCATTGGTGGCGGCGATCCGGGCGGCGTCATCCGGCTCGCGCCACGCCCGCCGCACGTTCAGGAGGTCGTCCCCGATCCGCTGTTTGAATTCGAAATGGTTGGGCGTATCCTCCGCCGCCGCGACGATGGGATACTCTTCCACGACCAGTTCGGGAGCGGACGGTCCGTCCCCCTGCGCTTGCGCGCTGCCGACGATCAATCCCACGCTGGCAGCGATGACCAGCGCGGTTACACCCCAGACTTTCATGATTTCGTCCTCCTCAGAACTCAATCCGCGTGTGTTTTCATTGTAGGTCCATTTTTATGAGGAGGATAGAAGCGGCAGTATGACCTGATCGTGAAAGCGATCCAGGCTTTCCGGGGATTCGACCATCCCGCCGTCGATGGAGAAATAGTCGAAGCCCAACCCGGCCAGCGTGTGCAGGAAATCGACCCAGGCGGACGAGTCGGCGTCAGTTTTCGGCCACTCGCGCCCGCCGATCTGCATCGTCAGCCGGACGCTGCGCCCGGCCCGCGCCGCGTGCTCCTGCACGATGTCGCGCTTGCGCCGCACCGCCGCCAGGTCGGACCAGTCGCCGCAGTTCCACCAGTCGGCCTCGCGCGCCACCAGCGGCAGCATCAGTTTTTCGCCTTCGCCGCCGATCATGATCGGGGGCCGCGGATCGGGGTGGGGCAGGCAGGTGGCGTCCTCGATCTGGAAGTGTTCGCCCTGGAACGCCGGATGATCCTCGGTCCACATGCGCCGGATGATCTGCACGGCCTCTTCCAGTTGGCGGATGCGGACCGCCGCGCGCGGGAAGGGATAGCCGTAGGCGGTGTATTCTTCCTCGCGCCACCCGGCTCCAATCCCCAGGATGAAGCGCCCGCCGCTGAGCAGTTGCAGCGTCGCGCCCATCTTCGCCAGCAGCGCCGGATTCCGGTAGCCGACGCCCTGCACGACCGCCCCGACGTGCAGCGCCGGGAAGCGTGCCGCCAGCCAGACCAGCGTCGTCCAGCTTTCCAGGTACGGGTTGCGGCGGTCGCCGAAGCCGTAGAAGTGATCGTAAGTCCAGAACGATTCGAAGTAGCGCGCTGCGACGGGCAGCACCGTCTTTTCGACCGGCACGACCGGCACGGTGTGACTTTCGACCGGCGTCTCGACCGGGACGACGAAACCAAAGTGGATAGGCATTTGGGCCTTCCTCAAGTAAAATCGGCGTATGATGTTGCTGAGGATCATACCATGCTGGGAACCATAGACGATATTCGGGTGCATAATACGGCCCTGGAAGAACACTTCGCGTCGAAACTCAAGGTCAATCACCAGCTTAACCGGTCGTTGGTGAGTTTTCAGGCAAATAAAAACAGACCCGGTTATCGCTGGTTCAAATATAAAGAAGGCTTTTCCGAGGCCTTGGTTCACTACGTACTCGATCACCTGGGCATTTCTTCTGGTAAAATCCTTGATCCGTTTGCCGGTACGGGAACCGTGCTTTTCGTCTCCCGCGAGCGCGGTCTGGATGCGCTTGGCATCGAACTGCTACCTGTAGGCTGTGAGGTCATGGAAGTACGGAAGTCGTTGCTTGGCGACGAAACTGAAGCCGTGCGAGCGGCATTGGCACGCTGGCGTTCCGTTTCTCCCTGGAAATCCCAAGAGCGTGGGGTTTTGTTTCCTCACCTCCGCATCACCCAGGGGGCTTTTCCCGACGAAACAGAACACAGTCTCGAATGTTATCTGTCCGCGTTGGAATCGGAGAGCGGTCCGGCTGCGCGCATCTTACGTTTTGCAGCCTTGTGTATTCTTGAGGAAATCAGCTATACCCGCAAAGATGGCCAGTATCTCCGCTGGGATTACCGTTCAGGACGTCGCCAGGGGTCTCGCCCGTTTGACAAGGGTCCTATCCCTTCTTTTGAGCGTGCGATTCAGGCCAAATTGGGTGAAATAGAGGCCGACCTGCGTCCCTATACGGGCACGCTTGATCTATTCCCTGCCCACGGCCAGCAAGGATCAGTCGAGATCGTGCCAGGATCGTGCCTGGAGATTTTGCCGGGGATATCATCGGCCTCTATGGAGGGCCTGATCACATCACCCCCTTATTGTAACCGGTACGATTATACGCGCACGTATGCTCTGGAGCTGGCCTTATTGGGCGTAGGAGAGGAAGGCATTCGGCATCTTCGGCAGGAAATGGTGTCCTGTACGGTCGAGAATCGGGCTAAAGTGGGACTGAATACCCTATTCTCCGACTATGTATACCGCCGGGCACTGGTCGCATTTGATGGCCAGCGAGAGCTTCACGCGATTCTGAACTATCTCGATGGTCAAAAAGAAGCCGGGACTCTCAACAACAGTGGCATCCCGCGCATGGTCAGAAACTATTTTTGGGAGATGGCCCTGGTGATTTTTGAGTGTGCGCGGATCTTGAAGCCGGGCGCGCCGCTGGTGATGGTCAACGACAATGTACGCTACGGGGGGGTGACGATCCCTGTGGACCTGATTCTATCCGACATGGCAGAGCAAGCTGGCTTCGAGGTTGAAGTGATCTGGGTGCTGCCCAGGGGCAAGGGCAACAGCAGCCAGCAAATGGGCGCTCATGGACGCGAAGAACTGCGCAAGTGCATCTATATTTGGCGTAAGCTTGCAGGTTCATAAGGGGAAAATATGGCAGGCAGACCAAACCAGCCCAGCGAAGCAGAAGCGTGGACATTGGATCAACTGGCCAAGAGTGTGTTCTTCCACCGTAAGCTGCATGAGTGGAAGCTGTTGGAGACAGCGACAGCGCTGGAGCAAATACACGGCGAAAGTCTAGATTGGAATGACCTACAAATCTCGGACCTAGCCTGGAACAGGATCATCCATCGTGGCATCAAGCCGGTGATTGTTTTTGCCCACCCCTTTGTGCTACATACGATTCCCCGTGGAGTGGCCTATTACCGGATGTTGGCGATGGTTTCACAAAAATCCATGAAGCGAGTGGGCTTTTCTCTAGATCACTACGAGAGCGGGCGTACGCTACCGGATGAGGAAATCGCCCGGCTCATGGCTTGTCACTTCAACGCGATTGTAAGCCGCCTTGTCGAGGCCGATGAAGAGATCGACGCTCGCGAGTTCGATCTCTGGCGCGGCATGGCTGCCGGTTCGCAGGCACAAGGTTCCTGGCAGAATACGAAAGGTTCTGCCGCCGAAATAGCCGTCAAGGAAATGCTGCGGCAACGCTTGACATCTAGAGGTTGGGCTACTGCTGAGGAAATCGATGCCAACGAGTTTGAGCTTGATCAGGAGCGCCGGCTGGTGTTTGCTGATGAGCCGGATGTGGCCGTCTATCGTCATGGTGTACCGCAGGTCGCCATCGAAATCAAGGGCGGGATCGATCCCGCCGGAGTCCTGGAGCGTATCGGCGCTGCGCTCAAAAGTTTGCGCCGGACCCGGCAAGAAAATCCCCAGTCGGTGACTATTCTAATCGTACAAGAGGTCTCGATGACGGAACGGGCCAGGACTGACCTGAGCATCAACGTCGAGATTGTCACCCACTTATTCAGCCTCAGCGCGGTGCTCGATGATCCACAAGCGCGCGAGCGTCTGTTTCAACTCTTGAACATTTAGAGAGGTTGCTGGATTGACTATTCCCCTGGAGTCTGCTGTGGTGCGCGCCCAGTGGCGGCGCGTGTTCGCTTACGCCGCGCCCTACAAGCTGCCCTTGTTTTGGGCGGTGCTGGCCCGCATGGTCTCGTCGGGAATCTTTCTGGCGCTGCCGCTCATGGTGCAGTACGTCATCGACCAGGCGCTGGCCGCGCACAGTATGCGGCGGCTCAACGAGATGACCGCGCTGCTGCTGGGAGCGTTCGTCGTGCTGACGGTGGGGTCCATCGTCGGGAACTACTACACGAACATGACCGGGGAGCGCATCGTGCGCGATCTCCGCTTGCAGCTTTACCGCCACCTCAACCAGCTTTCGCTGCGCTTTTTTGCCGAGCGCCGGGTGGGCGAGCTGATCAGCCGGATGTCGAGCGACGTTTCGTCGATCCGGGGGCTGCTGACCACCGATCTGACGCGCGTGCTGCGTCACGTCCTGACCATCGCCGGGGCGGTGGGCGTGATGATCGTGCTCAACTGGCGGCTGACGCTGTTCATCCTGCTGACTACACCGCTGATCGTGCTGGTCGGCGTGGCGCTGCGGCGCTTTTCGCGGCAGGGCGGGCAGCGGGTTCAGGATGAATTCGCCAGCGCGACGGTGGTCGCCCAGGAGACCTTTCAGAATATCCGCGAGGTGAAAGGCTTCGTGCGCGAGCCGCACCAGGTCGCGCGTTATGCCGAGGCCCTGAATCGCACCCTGCACGCGGCCTACCGGCTCGTCAAGGCCCGCGCGGTGCTGTCGCCTGCCGTCGATCTGCTGTTCCTGATCAACGTGGCGCTGATCGTGTGGTTCGGCGGGCGGGAAGTGCTGGCGGACCGGCTGACGCGCGGCGAGCTGATCGGCTTCCTGGTCTACGTGGTGATCGTCGGGCAAATGGTGTCCGAGTTGGGCGTCGTCTACTCGCAGTTCCAGGAGACGATGGGCGCTACCTCCCGCATCTTCCAGATTCTCGACACCGTGCCCGACGTGCGCGACGCGCCGGACGCGCAGGTGTTGGATCGCATCGCAGGGCGGATCACCTTCGATCACGTCAGCTTTCACTACGAGGATCGCCAGCCGGTGCTGCGCGACGTGACGCTCGACCTGCCGCCGGGCGAGATCCTGGCCCTGGTGGGACCGAGCGGCGCGGGCAAAAGCACCATCTTCAACCTGATCCCGCGCTTCTACGACGTCACCGGCGGATCGCTGTCCATCGACGGGATCGACGTGCGGCGCGTGACGCAGGCCAGCCTGCGCGCCCAGGTCGGGATCGTCCCACAAGAGACGCTGCTGTTCGGCGGCACGATCCGCGAGAATATCCTCTTTGGGCGGCTGGATGCTCGCGAGGAGGAGCTGATCGCGGCGGCACGCGCGGCCAATGCCCACGATTTCATCACGGCGCTGCCGGACGGCTACGAGACGCTGGTCGGCGAGCGCGGGGCACGCCTGAGCGGCGGCCAGCGCCAGCGGGTCGCCATTGCGCGCGCCATCCTCAAAGATCCCCGCATCCTACTGCTGGACGAGGCAACCTCCAGCCTGGACAACGAGAGCGAGCACCTGGTCCAGGAGGCGCTCGAACGGCTGATGCAGGGCCGCACCACGGTGATCATCGCCCACCGCCTGAGCACCGTCCGCATCGCGCACCGGCTGGCCGTGCTGCAAGCCGGGGAGATCGTCGAACTCGGCACGCACGACGAGCTGATCGCGCACGATGGGCTGTACGCGCGGCTGTACGAGATGCAGTTCCGCGAGCAGTCGCTCCTGGCCAACGGCAGTTCCACACCCTGACCGGTTTTGGTCTACAATATCCTTGACGCACCAGCCCGGCGGAGCGAAAGGGAGCAGGCATGGCCAAACGGAAAGCGATGTTCTACCGCAAGGACGTGGGGCGGACCGACGACGGCGAGCTGATCACCATCATCTGCCGCATGGAGCGCGGCCACTGCGATTTCGTGTACGGGCAGATCACCGGTGGGGTCGCGACCGGCGCCGATCCGGGCGTGTACGATGCCAGCGACTACGAATACCTGGTCGGCGCGTCGGAGAAATCGCTGTTACACATGGGCTTCCAGCCGATGTGATCGGCGCCAGACTAAAAACTTTCAACGCAGAGACCGCCGAGATCGCTGAGAAAAAACTGTCTTTCCCTCCGCGTGCTCTGCGTGCTCTGCGTTGAATTGTTCTTTTTTATCCCAGCCCGCCCGGCGCTTACTTCGGGTTGGTGGCGGCGGCCAGGGCGCGCCGCTCGTCCGTCACATCCCGCGGGAGCGTGATGGTAAACGTGGCGCCGTGCCCTTCGACACTCTTCACGACGATCGTGCCGCCGTGCAGGTCTACCGACTGCTTGACGATGGCCAGTCCCAGCCCCGTGCCGTGCACCGTGCCGACGTTGCTGGCCCGGTAGAAGGGCTGGAACAGCTCGCGCTGCTCGTTCTGGGGGATGCCGATGCCTTCGTCCGTGATATGCAGGGTGGCCTGGTGGGAGTCGCAGACGACGCCGCACGTGATAGTCGTGTTCGGGGCCGAATACTTGACCGCGTTCGACAGCAGATTGTTGATCATGTAGCGCAGCAGCTTGTAGTCCGCCAGGAACATCGGCGCATCACCGCTGAAGACAAATGAGAAGTTGTGGTCCTTGCCGTTGCTCAAGGCGAAGGCGTTCATCATCTCGCGGCACAGATGGGGCAGGTTGACCGGTTCCGGCTCGAAGCTCAGGTCGCCGCGCTCGGCCCGGCTGATGGTCAGGATATCGTCCAGCAGCTTGACCATGTTCAGCACGCTGGAGCGAATCTGCTCGAACTCCTTCTGGCGGCGATCCGTAGGCAGCCGTTCGCCGTAGCGTTCGATCACGTCGGCGGACATCTGGATGATCGCCAGCGGGGTGCGGAATTCGTGCGAGGTCGTCGTGATGAAGCGCGACCGCATTTCGCTCAACTCGGTCTCTTTGTCCAACATCCGCCGCAGGCTGAGTTCGGTCTGCTTGAGCAGCGAAATATCGCGCAGGCTGCATACCAGACCCTCGATCTGGCGGTCGTGCACGATCGGCGAGATGGCGACGTCGGCGTGGAACAGGGTGCAGTCCCTGTAGAGTACCTCGATCTCCAACCGCTGCGGCTGCTGGAATTGAGCGGCTCCGGCCAGCGCCCGTTGGAGGGTGCCCACGCTGTCGGGGGCGGCCAGGACGGTGATCGGCTGGCCGATGCTTTCGCCAGAGGTCGTGTGGAACGTTTCGTCGAAAATCGGGTTGACCTGCTGGATGATCCCCTCGTTGTTCAGGATGATGATCATATCGCTGCTGCTGTTGAAGATCGTCTCCGCGTGTTCCTGGGCCTTGCGGTACTGCGCCGTGCGCCGGGCGACCTGCTGTTCCATATCGGTGGCGTGGCGGTTCACCTCGTCGTAGTGGTGGGCGTTGCGCAGGGCCAGCGCCGCCTGGTTGGCAAAAGCATCCAACTGCTCGGCGTGCTTCCCCGTGAAAAAACCGGGGGTGGCGCTGTCGAGCGTGATGAAACCGATCACGTGCCCCTCGATGCGAATGGGTGCTCCCACGTACGAGCGTATCCACTGGGTTTTGTCTTCCAACTGAGTCCAGATCGGTGAAGTGGTCGTATCCGGCACGACCAGCGGCTTCCCCGTCTCCATGACTGTGCGCAGGGTGGGTACCTTGTCGATGACAAAGTCGTACGTTCGGAACCACTCTTCGGCCCCTTGGACCCGAGACCCCCCGACCCGCACCGAATGCGCGATCCCCTCTTCCATGAGCAAGATATTGGCGGCATCATGCGGGACGACGCGCCCGATATTCTCCAGAATACGGTCCAGCACCTCTTCCAGGTTCAATGTGCTGGTGAGCACGGCGGCGGTATCGCGCAGCCCCTCGGCCAGGGTGCGCTGGTCGCGCTCGGCGATTTCGGCGTGCGTGCGGTCGATCAGTTCTTGTTCGGCGACGGCGAAAAGCTGCGCGTTGTCGATGGCAATGGCCGCCAGTTGCCCTAACTGCTTGAGGAGATCGATTGCCTCCGGAGTAAAGGTCCGGCTGGTCGCGGCGGCAGACTCGTAGGCAATGCCAAGTACGCCGAGAATATGGCCCCCGGACTCCAGCGGTACGCCCATCAGCGAGCGGATCAGACCCTGCGGAAAACCCGGAATCCGGCCCGGCCAGGTGTCATAGACGTCGATGACGACCGGTTGGCGGTTTTGCCAGACCAGACCGGATATGCCGACCCCGCTCTCCAACTGGAAGTCCATCAGCACTTCCATCGCCCCCTCGCCGACTTTGGTCAGCAGTTGGCCGGTTGCCGCATCCACCAGGGCGAGGAACCCGGACGACGTGCCGAGCAGTTGCCCGGCGCGCCGGACAATGTTGCGCAGCAGGTGATCGAGGTCGAGCTGCGAGACCAGGTCGAGGGTGGTTTCTTGCAAGGCGACCAGGACTTCGTTCTGGCGGCGCAGGGCTTCCTCGGATCGCTTACGGTTGGTGATGTCGTGGTTGACCGTAATGATCTGCTTGGGATTTCCCTCGTTATCCTTGAGCACCGCCATCGAGCTTAGAATGTTGATGAGCGTCCCATCCCGCCGGGTCTGGAGGATCTCGCCGCTCCACAACCCCTGTTGTAAGATCTGGGCGATATTGTGCTCCGCCGTGCCGTCCGCCTGCCTGGGATTCAGCAAAGTCAGGACCGATTGGCCGATGGCTTCGTTGGCACTCCAACCGTAAATGGCTTCGGCTGCCGGATTCCAGGTTTCGATGACGAAGGCCGGGTCGGTCGAGATAATAGCATCCGAGGCGCTCATCAACACCGCGGCGTGGGCCCGGAACCGGTCTTCCAGGCGCTTGCGCTCGGTGATGTCGTGCCAGATGCTCAGAATGTACTGCTTGCTCTGGAAGATGATCGCGCGGCTGTTGACGAGCATTGCGCGCGGTTCGCCACTCTTGGCACGGTGCCGGTCATCCAGCGTGATGGAGCCATCCTTGATGATGCGCGCGATGTTAGCCGCCAGTTCGTCGGGGCGCTCCTCCATTTCGAGGTCGGACAGCTTGAGCTGCTGGAACTCCGCGCGGGAGTACCCCAGCATCTCGCACGCGCGATCGTTGAACTCGACGATCTGGGCGCTTTGCGGATCGATCAGCACGATCCCATCGGCGGCCTGCTCGAAGACGGCGCGATAGCGCGCTTCGTTCTCTTCCAGCCGCCGCAGCAGCGGGGTGGTGATGTGCAGGAACAGCAGCGTGCCGATCAGCACCAGCCCCAGTCCCACGCCGCTCGCGATGATCCCGGCCCGGATGAACGGCGCCCGAATTTCCGACAGGTCGATCTTGGCCACAATCGCCAGGCCGTAGATCCCGACCGGCTCATAGGCCGCCAGCACGGTTACACCACGATAATCCTTGCCGGCCATCGTCCCTGTTTCGCCGCGGATCGCGCGGCGCATCGGTTCGGCCAGTTGGGAATCGAGCGGAACGATGATCGGGTGGTCCGGGTCGTACCCTTTCCGGCTCGTCATCAAATAGACGATATGGTTGTCCTGAAGCTGCGCCAGGCTGAATTCACCGGTACGGCCCAGGCCCTGGATGCGGGACTGGACTTCGCGAACCTGGGACAGCGAATACTCGAAGGTTTCCTCCGGGGTATGCGTGAGACCGTAATTGGCTTGATCGGAACGGGCGAGGGCCTCGATCAGGCGCGCCTGGGTATCGGCCACCTCAAACAGCCGCGCGCGCTGCTGATCCAGCGCCGTGTTGTACAGCGCGCCAAACAGCGCCGTTCCCACGCCGAGCACTACCCCGGTCATGATGAGGATGAGAATGGCGATGCGCCGCCGGTCGTGCGTGGTCATTGCTGGCAGTCTTATCACCCGAAAAGCTCTATTTCCACTGACATTCAACCATGAAACACAAACCCGCCAGGCGGCCCGGCCCGACCGATCAGTTGGTTTCGCCGTCGCCGGCTATTACCAGGGGCAGGTGGACGGTGAAGATCGTCCCAACCCCTGAGGTGCTTTCCAGGGAGATCGTGCCCTGGTGTAAGTCCACCATCTGTTTCACAATGGCTAACCCCAAACCCGTGCCAGGGATGCCACCCACATTGTCCGCCCGGTAAAAGGCTTCGAACAGGTGGGGCTGGTCTTCCGGGGGAATACCGATGCCCTGGTCGCGGATGCTGAGGATGACCTGGTTCCCGCGGCACTTCACGTCGAACGTGACGGTGCTGCCAGAGTCGGAATACTTGACCGCATTCGACAGCAAGTTGCCGACGATGTGGCGCAGCAGCTTGGGGTCGATCCAGACGTGCAGGCACGCATTTTCCGCCGAAAACACGAAATGATGTTCGGCCCCGAGGCTGTGCTCGTATTCCATCATGATTTCCCGGCACACCGTCTCCAGGTTCAACTTTTCGGGGTGGAGTTCGAGCTTGCCCGCTTCGCTCTTGTTGATGAGCAGCACGTCGTCCAGCAAGTCTACCATCTGGGCGATGCTGGTGCGGATGCGGTCGAATTCTTTGCTGCGCTGTTCCGGCGACAACCGGACCCCATAATTCTCCAGCACGCCCGCGCAGGACTGGATCACGGCCATCGGTGTGCGAAATTCGTGCGAGGCGATGGAGATGAAGCGCGATTTGATCTCGTTAAGTTCGATCTCACGCTCCAGGGCCGCCTCGACCTGTTCTTTGGCGCGCGCCAGTTCCGCTGTGCGCGCCGCGACTCGCTGCTCCATCTCCGCGGCCCGCTGCCGGATTTCCTCGTAGAGCTGGGCGTTCTGGATGGCCGTCGCCGCCTGATCGGCGAAGCTTTGCAGCCGCCGGGCATGTTCCTGGGTGTAGAAACCGGGCGTGCTGCTGTCCAGGTTCAGAAAGCCGATCACCTCGTCCTTGATCCGGATCGGCGCGGCGGCATAGGAGGCAATCCAGAGGGTGCCGGGATGTTTGATCCAGCCCGGCGAGAGCGAGACATCGGCAATGAAAACGGGCTGGCCGGTCCTGATCATTTCGTGCAGATGCGAGCTTCCCAGCGCGAACTCGTACCCGTGCAGGGAGGATCGCCCCTCCACCTCGTAGCCATGCTGGGCCACCACGCGCGCGGTCCCTTCGTCGATCAGCATGATATTGGCGGCCTCGTGCGGGACCACCCGCCCGACGTGCTCCAAAATCCGGTTCATCACCGTGTCGAAGTCCAGGCTGCTGGTCAGGATTGCCGCCGTATCGCGCAGCGCCTCGGCCAGGGCGCGGTGTTCGCGTTCGGCCTGCTCGATCTGCTTGCGTTCGGTGATGTCGGAGAAGACCGCCAGGCTGCCCGCGTAGTGATCCCCTTCGTAGCGCGGCGTACCGCTCATCAGCACGGTGCGGCGCGCGCCATCCTTGCGCTGGAGAACCAGCTCATAATGATCGGATTGCCCCTGAATGCGCCGTTGGTCGGCCTCCAGGACGACCGGGCGCTGGTCGGGCGGCGTCACGAGATCCCGGTGCTGGTGGATCATCTCTTCGGGCCGGTAGCCCAAAATCGACGCCCCGGCCAGATTCACGAACGTGATCATCCCGTCGGGGTCCGCCATGATGATCCCCTCGGCCATCGTCTGGATGATGTTTTCGTTGAATTCCTTGAGCTGCCGGATCTCCTCCTCAGCGCGCTGCCGTTCGGCCCGCAGCCGCCGCTCCCCCAGCGCCCGGTCCACCGCCTGGCCCAGCCGGATCAGACGGTCCTTCAGCAGGTAATCCGACGCTCCGGCCCGCACGCACTCGACGGCGATGTCCTCGCCGACCGTGCCGCTGATCACGATGAAGGGAATGTCCAACTCCAGCCCTTGCAGCACGGTCAGGGCACGCGGGGCATCCCACTGGGGCATGGAATAGTCGGCGAGAATGATATCCGGGTGCTGTGCCAGGGCGACGAGGTATTCTGCCTCATTGTCCACGCGCTGCCAGTCCGGGTCGAATCCGGCCCGGCGCAGCGCGTGGATGACCAGTTCGGCATCGCTGATGCGGTCATCGAGAATCAGGACTCTCAAGGGTGCTGCCATAGTATCTCCCGCGAACACGGCAGTCGCTGGCTGGGGATCGGTATCTCTAGATCTTTGGCGGTTGGTTGAGCAGCAGCCAATAAAATCCCAACTGACGGACGACCTCGCTGAACTGCTCGAAATTGACCGGCTTGGTGATGAAGCTGTTGACGCCGAGGGCGTAGCTTTCCATGACGTCGGGTTCCTCGTGGGAGGAAGTGAGCACGACCACCGGGATCATACGCGTGCGCGGATCGGCTTTGATCTTGCGCAGCACTTCCAGCCCATTCACCTTGGGCAGCTTCAGATCGAGCAGGATCACCTTCGGCCCATTTTCGACCTTGCGATGGCTGTAGACTCCAGTGGCGAAGATGAAGTCCAACGCTTCGGCGCCGTCGCGCACGACCTCGATGTGATTGGCGAGGTTGTGTTTCCGCAAGGCGTGCAGGGCCAGTTCCAGGTCATTCGGATTGTCTTCCACCAACAGAATTTGAACGATATCGTCATCCGTCATGAGAATGCGTGCCTCCCAATGTGAAAAAGAATGCGGCACCGCGACCCACTTCCGCTTCGGCCCAAATTCGCCCCCCGTGGCGATGGATAATGCGCTGCACGGTGGCCAGCCCGACGCCGGTGCCTTCGTATTCATCGATCCGATGCAGCCGTTGGAAGACCCCGAACAGCTTGTCAGCATACCGCATATCGAATCCTACACCGTTATCCCTTACAAAGAAAATCGTCTGACCCTCTTGGTTTTGGCTGCCGACTTCAATCGCCGGATGCTCGCGCTCGCGGGTGAACTTGAGCGCGTTGCCCAACAGGTTGACATACACCTGCCGCAGCAGCACCGGATCGACTTCACAGTCGGGCAGATCGCCGATCTCGATGTGGATGTCGCGCCCTTCGCGGACGGCGCTCAGTTCGTCCAAGGCCCGCTGCACCACGTCGCCCATGTGGGTTGGCTCGGTCTTCATGGCCTGGCGGCCCAGGCGCGAAAATGCCAGCAGGTGATCGATCAGTTCGCCCATCTGCTGGGCATTCTCTCTCACCAGCCGGAGATAGCGTTGGGCGGTACTGTCCAGGCCCTCGGAGAAATCTTCCATCAGAATCCGCGAGAAGCCGTCCATCGCCCGCAGCGGTGCGCGCAGATCGTGCGACACCGAATAGGCGAACGCTTCCAGTTCCTTGTTGGCGTTGTCCAGTTCCGCCGTGCGCTGGATCACACGCCGCTCCAGTTCGCTGTTCAACTTGAGAATCTCGGCCTCGGCCCGGCGGATGCCGCTGATGTCTCGCCCATAGAAATTGATGTAGGAACCTTCGGGCACCGGGGTGATGACGATCGACCACACCCGCTCGCCATACTGCACCTCGACCGTCGTGCGGGTCTGGCGGTGGTGCGCGTCGGCGGCCATTGACTGCCAGTACACCGGAGCGTAGTGGTTCTCCGCGGTGCCCCACTTCTCCAAGATCAGGGCGCTCGCCTCGTTGGCATACAGGATCAGACCGTCCGGGCGCAGCCGCAGCACCGGGTTAGGGTTCTCCGAGGGGAAGCGCGCCAGGCTTCTGATCTCCTCTTCCGCTCGTTTGCGCTCGGTGATCACGTCGAACACGGCCACGAAGTGACCCGGAATGGGGCGGTAGACCGAGGTCGAAAACCACATCGCCAGCCCCGTAACATACGTTTCGAACTGCTCCGGTTGCCCGGTCTGTACCACCCGGCCATAGATCTCGAATAGCTCCGGATCGGTCTCGCGGATGTCCGGGATCAGTTCGGTGACGTACTTGCCCACGGCACCCTTCAACCCGGTCAAGGTTTCAAAAGCCTGGTTTACCGCCAGGTAGATGAAATCCTTCGGGCGCCCCTCCTCGAACTCCATCCGGCAGTACGCGAACCCGTTCAGCATGTTCTCGAACAGCCGCGTATACCGTTCTTCGCTCTCCCGCCGCGCGCTTTCGGCTCGTTTGCGCTCGCTGATGTCGAACAGGCTCGCAATCACGCAGTCCTCGTTCTCCAGTTGGATCTGTTCGATATACAGCAGTACGTCCCGCAGGTCGCCGGACTTGGTGCGGAGGCGGCATTCAAAATTATGGATTCTGCCGTGCTGCTTGACATGCTGGATGACGGTCTCACGGTCGGCGGAATTTTCGTAGATGTTCAGTTCCAGGGTGGTGTGCCCGACCACGTCATCCGCCGAATACCCCATGATGCGATGGTAGCTTTCGTTCACGTCGATGATCACGCCGGAGGCAAAGCGCGAAATAGACATCGCGGTCGGATTGGCGCGGAACGCCTTGCTGAACCGCTCTTCCGACAGGCGCACCGCCATCTCCATCTGCTTGCGCTCGGAAATATCCCGCGAGACGCCCAGGATTTTCAGCGCGCCCTGTTCGTCGTAAAACGGCGTGGTGACGACTTCGGTGCAGACGGTCGAGCCGTCCCGGCGGATCTGTTCAAGCTCGGTCCGCCGGGTGGCGGCGGCGAGATTTCCGGCCAGGAAGGCCTGGGTTTGCTCCTGTAGCGTGCGAGATAACGTGGCGTGACAGACTGGGGTGATGCTCTCGTCCATCGCCTGCTCCAGCACGTCGTTAGGCGTGTAGCCGCGCAGCCGTTCCACCGACGGGCTGATATAGGTGAAGCGCCGGGTGGTGGGGTCCAGAATCCAGATCACGTCGGCCATATGATCGGCCAGCAAGCGGTACTGGGCTTCGCTCGCCCGCAGCGCATCTTCCGCGAGGCGCCGTTCGGTGATGACTTCGGAGAAGAGGATGATGCCGCCGATCTCGCCATCAGGCTCGCGCCAGGGATGCACCTCCCAGCGCACCCAGTCGATGGTACCGTCGAGGCGGGGGAAGGGATCGCCCTCGGATTTTTCGACCGCACCCTTCAGCCCCCGCTGGTGAACCTGTCTGAAATTTTCGCTAAGTTCAGGAAAGACGTCGTAGTGCAAACGCCCGACGATGTTTTCGTCCTGCACCCGGTAGTCGGTCATCCAGCGCCGGCTGACGGCGATATAGTGCATGTTCCGGTCGAACATGGCAATCGCCGCCGGGGCATGTTCGATGAACAACCGCAAGGTCTGTTCGGCCCGCTCGCGCTCGGTGATGTCGATGTGCTGGATGATGGCGTTGATCACCCGGCCCTGGTCGTCTACTACGGGCGAAATGGTGACTTCCAGGATGACGGAAACCTGGGACTTGAGGTTGAGGTTGGCCAGGTGAACGGTTTCGTAGACCAGCGTGAAATGCGCTCGTTCGCCCTGCTCGAAGACGCGCTTGACCAGCGGCAAATAGCCCTGTGCCGCCACGATGGGGTCCTGGAGCGCGTTGTATTTGCCGACGACTTCTTCGTCGGTGATGTGCAGCAGGTCGCGGCAAGCCTGGTTTTGGAGAATCATCGTGCCCTGGGCATCGGCGATCCACATGGCAAAGGGGCTGTGTTGGATGATGCTGTTCAAAAACGCTTCGGACTTGCGCAGAGCCTCGCTGGCCTGCTTGCGCTCGGTAATGTCCTGAATCTGGCTGACCATGAGCGAGCTGCCCTCGATGGTGAGGATTTCGGTCGAGACCAGCATCGTGCCAAGTTCGCCGGAACGCTTGCGAAAGGTGAGTTCAAGATCGCGGAACCTGCCTTGTTCGCGCAGGAGGGTCACGATCCGGTCTCGATCTTCGGCGTACGCCCAGATGCCCAGTTCCAACGTGGAGTGGCCCAGCATCTCCTCGCGTGTGTAGCCCAACATAACCAGCGACGCTTCGTTGATTTCGGTGATCTTTCCATCGCTGAGCCGAGTCACGACGATACCGATTGGGCTGGCGTGGAAGATGTTGGCATAACGCATTTCGCTCTCGCGCCGGGCTTCTTCGGCCCGCTTGCGGTCGGTAACATCCCGCCCGGTGCCCAAGATATTGACGACCTGTCCCTGCTCATCCCGAATCAGGCTGAAGTTGTTGTCGCTCCAATAGGTCGAACCGTCCTTCCGGTAGAATTCCAGATCGATCTGCAACGATTTGGGGATACTGCCTGGCGCCTTCTCCTCCTGGGCCACGATCCGGCGGAAATGTCCCATCGCACGGTCGAAGGAGTCGGGCGGCATCTGGCGGTCGAGGGGCAGCGCGTTGAGTTCGTCCAGCGTATAACCCCGCAGCCGTGTCACCGAAGGACTGATATAAATGAAGCGCAGGTCCATGTCCATCAGCCACACGGTATCGGTCATGTGGTCGGCCAGCAGGCGATATTGGGCACCGCTGGCGCGCAGGGCTTCGCTGGCTTGCTGGCGTTCCGTCACGTCCATCGAGAGCACGAAGATACCTTGTGGCACCGGCTGGACGCTCAATTCGAACCAGGCCCGGCTGCCGTCCGGATAGACGAACTCGTTCAGGATCTGATGAGCGACACGCTGCTCCATGCAGTCGCGCAGCGTGGCAAAGACCGCGGTCTGGTCGATGCCCGGATAGCACTCCATCATGGTCCGCCCCAGCAGGGTTTCCTTGCTTTGGAGGCTGTGGCGGATGGCGGCAGCATTGAGATAGAGGTAGCGCCAGTCGAAGCCGATGATCTGGCAGCCTTCGAGCATATTCTCCAGCGTGAGGTTCGTGTCCGGGGGAAGTTCAGTAACGAGCTGCTGGGCCTGCTCTAGTTCGGTAACCCGGCGGCGCAGGGTCTCGACTTCTTGAAGAAGCTCCGAGCGGGTAGGGCGCTTATCATTCATAGCACGTGGTCGTCCCACCTCGATACTTAAGCAATTATGAATATAGTACCATATTTTAAGGAAATTATTGCTATAACGGCCAATGATCGCGGTTTGCCGTGTGGGCACGATGGTGGGCGAACAGGGATTGAAAAGCCCCTATCCCCAGCCCTTCCCCCGCGAGCGACCCTGTTGGCGAATTCATACCTCACCCCTACTGATCCTGGCACCAATAGCTAAACTTTTGCCTGGGAGATTGACCTCACCCCTCAATCCCCTCT
>CAYRWY010000074.1:0-17340 GCA_964427955.1 uncultured Anaerolineaceae bacterium | reverse complement strand
GGGGCAAATGGCAATGCGTCCGGCGTGGCCGTGCTGCTGGGACTGGCGGAAGCCCTGCACCGCCACGCCCTGGAATCCACTGAGGTCGTCCTGGCCTTCACCGGGGCGGCGACTGCCGTCTCGACCGGGGCGGACGTGCTGGCGACGGAGCATGGCAAAGAGTGGCAGGATGATTTGTGGATCGTGACGTCGAATGTCGGCACAGGGGAATTGTGCTGGGTGACGCGGCATGGCATCAGCCCCTACGCCTACTACCACCCCCACCCCGACGCTGTCCGGATCATGGAGCGCACCGCCGATGCGCGCCCCGACCTGGGGATGATGGGCAAACCCATGCTCACACTTGACGAGGTCTCGATTCTGCGGGATCGCGATCTGCGCGCCGTGGCCTTGATGGCTTATGACCGCTCGACAGGCCTGATCCCCAACTGGCGGCAGAACAGCGACACCATCCACGAGATCAACCCGGAAACCGTCGAACGGGCGGCCCAGGCCTGCTGGACCGCCGTACAAACCGTAGACCAGATGGAAAGCTGGTCGCCAGCATCATGAGTCAGGGGGAGCACCGGAGTGCCCCCCAATGACGGAGTGACCTAGACGATTCGCTCGCGCAGGGTCGCGCTGGCATAGTCCAGAATAGAAACGACCACGGCAATCGCCAGCATGGCGACCCCCGCCTGCTTGTAGCGCACCAGATCGATCTGCTGCTTCAACAAGAAGCCGATACCGCCACCCCCGACGAAACCGATGATGGTGGACATGCGCACGTTGATGTCCCAGCGATACATCGTAAACGCAATATACGGCGGCACGATCTGGGGCACCACCCCGTAGATGATGGTCTGCAAGCGGTTCGCGCCGGTCGCCTGGATCGCTTCCAGGGGGCCGGGATCGATGCTTTCCACCTGTTCGGAATACAGCTTGCCCAGCGAGGCGATGGAGTGCAGCGTGAGGGCCAGCACCCCGGCAAATGGGCCAATCCCTACCCAGATCACAAACACGATGCCCATGATCAAGGGTTCGATAGAGCGTAAGGTATTCAGGATGGTGCGGGAGGTGTTATAGACCGCCATGCCCAGCGGAAACGACTTCTGAGTGCCCGACATTCCGCCTGACAACCCGCCCAGGATCGCGCCGATGAGGGCCGATTTGGCGATGTAGCCCTGGATCGAGAACAACCCCAGGTCCCACCGCAACGCTGACGGGGGCCGCTCATCCACGATAGCCCGCAGCAGGTCGATCACGTAGGCCGTGAGCACGAAAACCGCTACCGCTCCGATGAGATTCAGGAGCGTGTACAACATCCGATCACGATCCCGCTGCTCGCGTTTCGGCTTCTCCCCCCCGGTCAACCGCTGGTAGAGCATGACCAGGGTCTGCCCCCCTAACACGGCGGCGATGAATGGCGTAAGCAGCCCAAGCAACACGGCCTGCGTGCCGATATAAGCCGTGCCCGCCAACAGAAAGGCCCCGCCTGCCACCCCCAGGATTCCGCCCAGAATCTTACTGGTGGGCGTGGACAGGTGGCGTAACGGCGCCGCAGCGAGCGTGGCCCCCAAGGACGCCAACCACAAGGCAGCGATCACGGCGGACAGGGTAGCCACCGTCAGATCCACCAGCGTTCCCAGGGTCCCCACAAAGCTGCCCAGGTCCTTCAGCAGACCATCTTCAAGCCGTTCGCCCACGCGGATACCCAGACCGCCCAACGCGCCCAACACAAAGATCAGCACGATCATCAGGAGAAGATTGAGCGCGGTTGACCGCAGTCGATCAGAATAGCCGTGCAGTTGGGGCCGACTGAGGGTTCGAGAAACCACCCCAAACAGGAGGATGGCTCCCGCAATCCCTACCACGCCTATCCCCGGCTCTTTACCTGCCTGGACACCCCAGCGGCCCACATGGCCCAACAGGATATATCCCAGCACTGCCCCAACCGGCATCAGCAAAAATCCCACCAGGACGTTGCCCAGCGGCATGTTGATGTCTCGCATCAAGTTGCGCGCCGACAGGAAGCTCAAAGCCACTGAGATAGGCAGCGCCAGCGTGGTCGCCATCAACGCCAGAAAAATGGTCTCGACCATTTTCTCGTAGACGGTCTTGGCGGTTTGGCTGAAATGGGGCCAGCCGGTCGGGACGAATGACTGAATCTCAACCTGATGCGTCGCCCCGGCAATGCCACGTCCTTTGGGCACAAACACGTTGACGTTGAAATAACCCGCCCCATCAATGTCAAAGACCGGGTCATTGGTAGACTCCACCTGCCCGCCAGTCGTCTTGGCGAGATTGAACGGCAGGCTTTGCTGGCCTTCCCGGTAGAGCTGAATACGGGCTACCGCATCCGAAGGAAAGTGGTACCCCTTGACATTGACCACCGTTTCAGGGTCCGCACAAGAGGGAGTGAAGATGACATAGGCCCCCCCGCCCGCCTCCGCCCGCCCATCGGGCAGTTCTCCCTCAGGACAACCGACCTGGAATTGGACAAATAATGACTTCTGATTCTGATCACGCGTGAAAACATCGGGAGAGAGCAGCTCGCGCATCGCCCGCTGTAGCGAGGTCTGCCGGACCGGGTCCTGCACTTCATCCAGGCTGATTTGGGTTGTCTCCCACCCATAGGCATACAGCGCGATGCCAATTGCCACGCCGATCACGATCACCACCCGCCGCAGCGCGCTCCGGGAAGAAAGGAAATGAGTATTTTTAGCTTTCACCGTACCCCCTATGAAATCTCCACGCGCACAGCATCTTCGCCGTAAATATCTTTGAAACGCCTGTCATCAATTTCATCGGGATGACCATCGAACTCCATGAGTCCATCTTTAAGCGCGATAATGCGGTCCGCATAGGTGCGAGCCAGACTGAGGAAGTGCAGGCTGCATAAAATCGTGATGCCTTCCTGTTTATTGAGTTGTTCCAGGTATTTCATCACCGAGTGGGATGTGGCCGGGTCCAGGCTGGCCACCGGCTCATCGGCCAGCATCAGTTCCGGGTTTTGCATCAACGCGCGCGCAATCCCCACCCGCTGCTGCTGCCCGCCGCTCAATTGGTCGGCACGAATGGACGCTTTTTCGCGGATGCCAACGCGTTCGAGCTTTTGCAGGGCCATTTTCTTGTCGTCCGCCGAAAAATGGTTGACAAAACTCCACATCGGGTTCGTATAGCCCAGCCGCCCAGCCAGCACGTTGGTGATCACGGGAGCACGCTTGACCAGGTTGAAATGCTGGAAGATCATCCCGATACGGCGGCGAATCTGGCGAAGTTCCTCGTCGGTCGCGTCGGTGATGTCCGTCCCATTCCAGACGATGCGCCCTTCAGTCGGTTCGATCAGCCGGTTGATACAGCGCAGCAGGGTGGACTTGCCGGAGCCGCTCAGGCCGATAATCACCAGAAACTGGCGGTCGGGAACCTCGAAGCTGACATCCTTGAGGGCCACGACGCCGTTGTCGTAAATTTTCGTCACATGTTCGATCTGAAGCATGAATCGCTCCGCTCATTTAACAATCGGGCAGAGGAGATGTCTCGCTCTGCCCGATATTGACCACGCATGTATCGCCGCAGCGATTTACTTGTAGAAATCTTCCTGAGACAGGCCCAGGACGTCGAACCAGTCACGCACGGGGTCGTAGGCGGCGTCATCCACCGGGACGATGCCCGTCCAGCTATAGGCCGTCTTCAGCGCGGTGGCGTTCCAG
Organism: uncultured Anaerolineaceae bacterium; assembly: GCA_964427955.1. Lineage (GTDB taxonomy): Bacteria > Chloroflexota > Anaerolineae > Aggregatilineales > Aggregatilineaceae > JACRBK01. The sequence goes on along the minus strand of CAYRWY010000074.1, from coordinate 13,648 downwards.
GCGTCCGCATTGCCCGCGAGGGCAAAGAGCGCGTCGAGGATCTTCTGGCGGGCGTCTTCGGGGAAGCTCGCGCCGAAGCTCAGCGTATCGTTCGGGACGGCACCGCTCAAGCGCAGGATGCGGACCTGGTCCACGACGTCGGGGTTGGTGTCGCGCACGTTGCGGCGGGCATCCATCACCTTGATGTCGCCCACGTACAGCTCGCCATCGGTGCCCACGTGGCTCTGATCCACCGTCAGATCGTAAGGTTCGGGCAGATCGCCAATCGACCAGGCCGCACCGGGGGTTACCGGCGCGCTGAAGAAGACGGTCCCGAAGTCAACTTCGCCATTGTAGACGGCCAAGACGGTCTGAGTATGCCCACCGGTCTCGACTTCCTTGCCAGGAACGATGCCCGCCGCCTTCATTTCGGTCGCAGGCACGATGTAGCCAGAGGTCGAACCCGGATCGCCATAGCCCCAGGTCTTGCCGGCCAGGTCGCCGAAGGTGTAGATGGGGCTGTCACGACGCACGATGTATTCGGCCCAGTAGACATTCCAGCCACCGCGGACGGCCTCGGCACCCACCGTGACCCCGCAGCGGTTGCTGGCGATCACATAGGCCGCGGCTGGAATGAAGCCAATCGACTTGTCCGGCGCAGCGCACATCGCTTCGATGGTCGCCGCATAGGAGGTGGGAACATAAACCTCAAAATTGTATCCGGTGGCTTCCTTGAGCGCCTGCGCCAGGACATTGCCACCATCGATAATGGTCTGCGCCTCAGTCGAGGGCACGAAGTACACCTGGATCGGGTTACCCTCGCTGCCCAGCGGATCTTGCGCGTTCACGCTGGGGACTGCGAGCAGGACCATCACCACCACCAACAAGAGCGAGAAAGACTTTTTAAGCATGGTGCATTGACTCCTCAAAACTAGGGTTATCACAAACACACCAACCTGAAGCAGAACTAAGTGTAGCCAAGCGATAGGTCTCGCGCAAGGTAGATTTCATATCAAATCCACCAAATTCATGAAGTTCACCGCCGGGTCCGCCGCCAACGCTGCCACAGGACGTCAAACGTGTCCTTCATCCGGTTTTCGAACACGGGACCCAGGGAAGTCGTGACGTCATCTTCATTGGGGAAAACGGCATAAGGAACGCGGAAGTCGCGAATTTTGATCACTTCCGGGCTGCCCGACGAGACTTCGGCCCAGTCAACCTCTTTGTACAAACGCTCCAACCGGTGATCGGGCAGGCCGTGCTCGAGGATGCTGTCAGGCCGGTTCGGGTTGAAGCGCCGCCGGTTCTTGCGCAGAGATTCCTCGTAGGGCACGTCGATGTAGAAGATCGCGGCCTGCTCCGCGATGCGGTCGCTCAGGTGCGAATACGCCTTACGGTAGCCGCCATGCTCGCTCCCGCGGGAGAACTCGATCAAGACCGTATGCGTCGCGGCCAGATCAGTCTGATCGCGCGTGAGCTTCTCATACTCCAGGCTCAGCCGCTCGATCAGCAGGTGCCACAGGTCCTCGTGGATGAAATTCCCTTCGGCGTCGGTGTGCAGGCGCGGCCTACCGAATTTGCGGACCAGGAAGTCATCCTCCTCGAACCAGGTCCACAGCATCGGAAAATCGTCCAGCTCGTAGATCTGGCCGAGGTGCAGGCGCTCCCGCCGGTCCGCCTCCGGCAAGTGCGTCAGGTAATGGATGACTTCACTTTTTCCGGCAGCCGGGCGGCCATTCAGGATCAAGATAGGTAGAATATCGGTCATGACCTCATTTCCTTAATCAGTTCAGAACTCAGCTTCTCACTGGCTTTGGTCCAGGGCCGACGTCACCAGGGATTGTTTGAGCTTCCACAAGGCTTCGGTGAGCGAGACGTGATAGATATGCGGATTGACCAGGCGTTTCACCCCCGGATCAAGGCGGTCGATGTCCCGCGTGCGGCGCTGGCGCATGTCCTCGATGGACGGCAGATCGTAGACGATGCGCCCCTCCCGGATGATCTCGACCAGCAGCGGCTCGATCTCGGAGATCTCCTGGCGATCCAGCACCCGGTACTTGGTGTGATCGGTCGGGTGCCGCAGCGTCACGCGGTCCATCTGGCGCGGGTCTTCGTGCTCGGTGCTGAGGAGATCGGCGGTCGCATTGCCGCGCCGGTCGTAGATCCGCCAGACGCGCTTGTGGCCGGGATTGGGCGTCTTGTCCGCCGAATCGGAGATCTTGATGGCCGGAACCCAGCGATCTTGATCACACACCGCCACCAGCTTGTACACCCCGCCGAGTGCCGGTTCGCCCCACGACGTGATCAGCCGGGTGCCCGCACCGAACGCAAGACGGCGGATCAGGTGATCCGCGTCCACGCCCCAGCGCGGCGCTTCCTCTTTGATCTGGGTGATGATCTGCCAGATCACCAGCTCGTCCAGGTTGTTGGAGAGCGTGATCGAGGTGTCGGGAAAGCCCGCCGCATCCAGCATCTTGGCCGCCTGGATGCTCAAGTAAGCCAGGTCACCCGAATCCAGGCGGATGCCGAGCGGCTCGTGCCCCTTGCGCCGCAGTTCCTCGAACACGGTGATCGCGTTGGGAATGCCGCTTTCCAGCGTGTTGATAGTATCGACCAGCAGCAGGCAGTCGTCGGGATAGAGATCGGCATAGGCGCGGAAAGCTCCCACCTCACCCAGGCCCAACGCCATATACACCTGGACCATGCTGTGCGCGTGCGTGCCCTTAGGTGGATAGCCCAACACGCGCGACACGCCCACATTGGACGTATAATCCGCCCCGCCGATCAATGCCGCGCGCGCGCCAGCGTTCGCCCCCTTGTCCTGCCCGCGCCGCAGCCCGAATTCCAGCAGCAGACGCCCCTGCCCGCTCTGGCGCATCCGGGCGGCCTTGGTGGCGATCAAAGTCTGGTAGTTCAGATGGTTGAGCAGCGAGGTTTCCAGAATCTGGGCGGGGATGATCGGGCCCTGGACGACCGTGATCGGCTCGTTCGGGTGCACCACGCGGCCTTCGGGGATGGCGTACAACGACAGCCCGTCGAAGGTATTGTTGTGGGCCAGCCATTCCAAAAAATCGTCGGCAAACATCTGGCTGCCGGTGCGGCTGGTCTGGCTGCGCAGGTAGCCGATGTCGTCATCGTCGAAGCGGGCCTGCTGCATCCAATCGACCAGCCATTCCAGCCCGGCGTTCACGCAGTAGCCCGCTTTGTGCGCCCCATAATCGGGATAGTCGCGGAAAAAATGATCGAACTGCACCTGCTTCTCGTGCAGGCCCATGCGGAAGTAAAGCTGGGCCATCGTCAATTGGTAAAAATCGGTGAACAGCATCCCTTCGGCGATCTTCTGTTCGGTTTCCTTCACCTGGCATTCCCTTCGTTAGTGCCTGACACCCCCTATTATCCCTGATCACCGGCGGTTTGGCATATATCCCCTCGGTTCGTTTCAGCCTATAATGACTCCCAGCGCCATGAGGAATTCACACACCAGGGAACTAACCTGGCGTGATCCGCGTCCTACAGATACCAAACATAGCTTAGTTGGAGAGTCTGACTGTGGAACATTTGGAGCTTCTCCTTGTTAGAGGGATCGCACTGGTGTTGGGTGCCGCCGTGCTGGCCCTGGCGGGCAGCGCCTTCGCCCAACAAAGTCAGGATCAGATCGCGCCGCACGTGATCGACGTGTCGCCCTATCCTGGCGAAGAAGTGCTGGCGAACCAGGCGGTGACCGTCACGTTCGACCAGGCGATGCAGGCCGCCAGCGTCGAGAGCGCCTGGCAGACAAACCCTGGCGCCCCGGGGACGTTCACCTGGACCGACGAGCGGACGGTCGCTTTCCTCCCCGACGGCGGATGGCAGCGCGCCACGCGCTACACGGTCACGATCGGGACCGGCGCGCAGGCCGCTAACGGGCTGCCGCTGGAGGACGCCTACCCCTTCTTCGTTCAGACGATTGGCAAACTGGAAGTCTCCGCCGTGATCCCCGCGGCCAATGCGGACGGCGTAGCGGCGGACGCGACGATCACCGTTTCGTTCAATCGCCCGGTCGTCCCGCTGGTGTCCACCGAGCAGCTTGACGATCTGCCGCAGCCGATCAGCTTCGAGCCTGCCGTCGAAGGTAAGGGTGAATGGCTGAACACGTCGATCTACATGTTCACGCCCAGCCGCCCCTTGAGCGGCGGAACGACCTACACCGCCCGCATCGCCGCCGGGCTGACCGACGTGATGGGCGCGACCCTGGACGAGACCTATAGCTGGCAGTTCAAAACGCTCAGCCCCGAAATCCTCAACGTATCGCCCTACCAGAGCCAGACCAACGTCCTGCTGGACTCGACCGTGACGGTGCAGTTCAGCCAGCCGATGGATCGGGCCAGCACGGAAGAGGCGTTCATGCTGATCTACGGCGGCGAGCGCGTGCCGGGCGTGTTCGAATGGTCGAATGACGACCAGTACCTGACCTTCAAACCGACCGACAACCTCAAGATCGAGTCGATCTACATGATCAACCTGGCCGCCACGGCGAAGGGGGCTTCCGGCGAAGCCACGCTGCGCGAGGGCATCTCCTACGCTTTTTCGACCGTGACCTATCCGGGCATTCTCAGCACCTCCCCCGGTAACGGTGAAACCAGTGTCTACCCAGGCAGCGGCGCGACGATCTATTTCAAGTCGCCGATGAATACGGACAGCTTCGAAGGCAAAGCCGAGATCATCAGCCCGGAAGGCGTGGAATGGAAGCCGGTGGTCTACGAGAACATGTCGTTCTACCTGGACTTCGCCACGCAGCCGGAGACGACCTACACCATCCGGTTCAAGCGCGGGGCTGAAGACCTGTACGGCAACGTCATCGACACGGATTACACCTTCAGCTTCACGACCGGCATAGTCGAATACTGGGCCTCCCTGCCCTACACCTACGGGTTGGCGATCACCAATGCCTATCGCGACAACACCCGGATCGCCATGAGCGTGAGCGGCAAGCCCGAGGTGGACTTCAACCTCTATCGCGTCAACACCGAGACTGCCGGGATCGCGATGCGCGACTATTACGACGACGCCAAGCTCGTGATCGGCCAGTCCGAGCTGGTCCGCAAGTGGACAGAACAACTGGACGCCGGGCCAGCCCTGTATGGCACGGATGAAGTGCTGCTCGCGTCCAGCGAGGGGGGCAAGCTGCCGCCCGGAGTTTATTACCTGACCGCGCGCGGCCCCAACTCCACCGATCCCGACACGATGGCGTTGGGCGTGGTGAATGCCAACCTGACGGTCAAACGCTCGCCAGACGATGTGCTGATCTGGGTGACCGACATCCAGAGCGCCGCACCGCTGGTCGGCGTCACCGTCAGCATTTACAGCCAGGGCGGCGCGCTGCTGACGGCGGGCACGACGGGTGCGGACGGCATCTACCGCGCCCCGATCAATGCCGCTGAAGTCCCGGACCAGTTCATCTACGCGATTGCCGAGAGCGCCGACGCCTACGGCGTCTGGATGTCGTGGAATACCAGCACGGCGCCGGACCGGGCGGTCTACGTCTATACGGACCGTCCCATCTACCGGCCCGGCCAGACGGTGTACTTCCGGGGCGTCGCGCGTGATCGCCAGGATATGACCTACCGTCCTCCCGATGCCGCCACCGTCCACGTCCAGATCGACGTGAACTGGGGCGCGCAAATCCTGTTCGACCAGGACGTCCCGCTGACGAAATTCGGCACGTTCAACGGCCAGTTCGATCTGCCATCCGATGCCCAACTGGGACAGGCCAATATCTACATTCACTACCGCAACGACTACGACGGGCAGGGCTACTTCACCATCTCTGAATTCCGCGTGCCGGAATATAAGGTCGAAGTCACCCCCGATAACAGCGCCATCGGACAGGGCGACGAGGTGAAATCCGTGATCGCGGCCTCATACTACTTCGGCGGCCCGGTCAGCAATGCCGACCTCACCTGGAATGCCTACGGCGATCCGGCCTGGTTCAACTACACCGGACCGGGAAGCTACAACTTCAGCGATGACACGCAGGATTACTTCTATTCCTACGCGTTGGGCAGCGGCAGCACCAAGACCGACGCCAACGGGCAGGTCATCGCGGACCTGACGAATACCCAGGCTCCCTCGATCCGCCCGATGACGATCACGCTGGAAGGCCAGGTCGTGGACGAGAGCGGCCAATACATCGCCGGGCGCACGACGATCCTGGCGCATCCCGCCGACGTCTACGTCGGAACGCGCACCGACCGTTACTTCGGCCAGGAAAAAGAGCCGATCAACATCGACCTGATCGCGGTCACGCCGGACAGTGCAGCCCTGGCGGGGCAAAAGATCGATCTGAGCGTCGTGGAGATTCGCTGGGAACGGCTTCCCATCGAGGGCCAGTTCGGACAGTACACCTGGAACTCGAAGGAAATCGAGGTCGAAACCACCCAGGTCGTCACCGGCAGCGATGGCACCGCGCAATACACCTTCACGCCGCCGCAGGGTGGGATCTACCGCGTGCGGGCCACGACTCGCGATCTGCGCGAGCGGCTCAACGCCAGCACGCTACATTTCTGGGTGACCGGCTCGATCCCGATCTGGTGGGGTCAGCCCAGCGACAGCATCGACCTGGTGACGGACAAAGACAGCTATAAGCCGGGCGACACCGCCGAAGTGTTGGTCCCGATCCCCTTCACGGGTATTTCCTACGTGCTGCTCACGGTCGAGCGGGCGGGCATCCAGGAATACCAGGTGGTCAAAGTCGACGGCTCGACGCTGGTTTACAAGCTCCCGATCACTGAGGCGCACGTCCCCACCGTCTACGTTACGGCGACGTTGATGAAAGGCACGGACGAGGAGAATCTCAACCCGGCCTTCCGCACGGGCACGATTGCGCTCAACGTCGAGCCGGTCAACCAGCGGCTCGCGGTCGAGATCACACCGTCCGCCACCCTGGCCAAGCCGGGTGACACCGTCACGTTCGCGGTCAAGACCGTGGACGCGCACGGCGAACCGGTCAGCGCCGAAGTCGGCATCGGGGTCACGGACCAGGCGATCCTGTCGCTGATGCCGCCCAACAGTGTCTCGCTGGAAGACTACTTCTACGGCCCGCAGTCCAATTATGTGTATACCGACGTCGCCTTGCGCGGCCTGCTCGACGTCATGACCGACCAGGCCCTCAAGGATCAGAACTTCCGCCAGGCGGGCGAGTCGCTGGCGGGCGGACTTGCTCCGGCTGCCGCGCCCACGGCTACCGCCACGTTCGCCGCCGATGCAGCGGCCCCGATGGAACAAGAAGCCGCTCCGACCGTGACGATCCGCCAGGATTTCCAGCAGACGCCGCTCTGGGCCCCCCAGGTCGTCACGGACGACAGCGGGCAGGCGTCGGTCTCGCTCACCCTGCCGGACAACCTGACCACCTGGCATCTCGATGCCCGCGGCCTGACCCCGGACACCCTGGTGGGCGACGCGGCCCTCGACCTTGTGAGCACCCTCCCGCTACTGACGCGCCCGGTCGCGCCGCGCTTCTTCGTGGTGGGCGACAAAGTCACCCTGGCGTCGGTCATCAACAACAACACCGACGGTCCCCAGACGGTCCAGGCGACGCTCCAGGCCAGCGGCGTGACCTTCGCCAGCCCGGAGACCCAGAGTGTGACCATCGACGCCGGAAGCCGCGCCCGCGTGGAGTGGCAGGTGGTCGTCGAAGATGTGTCCTACGTGGACCTGACCTTCATCGCCATCGGACAGGATGGCTACCAGGACGCCAGCAAACCCACGTTGGCGACCGGCCCGGACGGCACGATCCCGGTCTACCGCTACACCGCGCCCGACACCGTCGGCACCGGCGGTGTGCTGCGGACGGGCGGGTCGCGCACCGAAGCGATCAGCCTGCCGCCGCGCCTGGACACCGATCAAGGCGAACTGACCATCCACGTCGATCCGTCGCTGGCGGTGACCACCGTCGATGCGCTGGACTATCTCAAGAACTACAAGCACCAGTGCATCGAGCAGACCGTCAGCCGCTTCCTGCCCAACGTCATGACCTACCGGGCGCTCAAGGGCCTGGGGCTGGACGATCCCGCGCTGGAAGAAAACCTGCGCGCCGTCTTGAACGAGGCTCTGACCAAGCTCGCCGCCGAGCAGAACTATGATGGCGGCTGGGGTTGGTTCGGCCTGATGGAGAGCAATCCCTACATCACCGCCTATGCCGTGCTGGGGCTGGTCGAAGCGCGCGATACCGGGTTCGAGATCGATCCGACCATGATCGACCGGGCGCTCAACTTCGTCCGCCAGAACTTCATCCAGCCCGGCATCGACACGCCGACCTGGCAGCTCAACCGGCAGGCGTTCTACCTGTACGTGTTCGCCCGCGCCGGTCAGGCCCCGCTGGCCGATCTGGATGCCCTGCTCGCCCAGCGGCTGGAAATGGACTACTGGGCGCTGTCGTTTATGCTGATGGCCTATCACGAGGCCGATCCGGGCCATGCCGCGGTCGCGCAGTTGACGAGCGATCTGCAAACCGGCGCGATCTTCTCGGCGACCGGTGCCCACTGGGAAGAAAAAGAGATGGACTGGTGGAACTGGAGCAGCGACACCCGCTCGACGGCCATCGCCCTCACCGCGCTGACCCGCGTCCAGCCGAACTCGGATCTGCTGCCCAACGTCGTGCGCTGGCTGATGGTGGCGCGCAACGGCGATCACTGGGAAACCACGCAGGAAACCGCCTGGGCCGTGATGGGCCTGACCGATTGGATGGTGGCGAGCGGCGAACTGCGCGGCAACTACACCTACTCGGTGATCGTCAACGGCGAGGGACTGGGCGAAGGCACGGTCACGCCGGATACCGTCCGCGACGGCCAGGTCCTGAAGGTGCAGGTCAAGGACCTGCTGAAGGACGAGATCAACCGGGTGACCTTCAACCGCAGCGATGGCGACGGCGTGCTGTACTACACAGCGCACCTCAACGTCAAGCTGTGGGCATCGGAAGCCAAGCCGATCAGCCGGGGACTGACGGTCTCGCGCGAGTACTTCCTGCCAGGCGATCCCAAGACGCCCATCACCGAAGCGAAGGTCGGGGACGTGATCACCGTGCGCGTGACGATGACCCTCCCCCAGGACATCTACTACTTCGTGCTGGAAGATCCGATCCCCGCCGGGACCGAGCCGGTCGATACCTCACTGCTCACGACCAGCCAGCTCAGCCAGGTCCCGACCATTACCCCGACGTACGATCCCTACTGGTGGTGGGGCTGGTGGCTGTTCGACCGCACCGAAATGCACGACGCGGAAATCGACCTGTATGCCGACTTCTTGCCCCAGGGTACCTACGTTTACACCTACCAGGTGCGGGCGACGGTCCCCGGCGAGTTCCAGACGATGCCGAGCTATGGCTACGCCTTCTACTTCCCGGAAGTCTTCGGGCGCGGCGCAGGCACGTTGTTCAAGGTGACCAGCGGCGAGTAGGCCGCACCTCTTCGACCGTTTCATGAATCTTTCGCAGGCAGGGGACTATCCTCTGCCTGCGAGGCTTTCAGACCCGCCAACGAATCATTGATGATCAGGGTAGGCATAGCGTATAATAGGGGCTAATCGAAGCGCTAGAAGCGTCATTTTTGTGTTGGAGCGAGAATGAACATCATTTATATTGAAGATGACCCGACGAACGTGCTGCTGCTGGAGCGGGTGACTCACTCTACCGGGGACTATCTGATCACGTTTACGGACGCTGAAAGCGCGTTAGGAAGTGATCTTATCTGGGATGCTGATCTGTTCCTGGTTGATATCCACCTGCCCGGCAAAATGAACGGCCTGGATATGACGGACATTTTGCGCCGCAACGGGGTCAACGCCCCGATCATCATGATTACCGCCTACGACCTGCCGGACTACATCGAACGCTGCCGGGCCATCGGCGGGGATATGTACCTGGTCAAGCCGGTAAGCGTGCCGGAACTGGTCGAACTGCTCAACGACTATCGCGGTTACTGAGTTCTGCCGTCTCATTTCGCAGACAAAAACACCCCGGAAGCAGCCGCCTCCGGGGTGTTATTTTGCCGGGAAGGAGAGGCAGAGTGTCTGCCTCTCCGCGATTCACCGTACTAGATGTCGAACTGCGCCCACTGTTCGTACATCTTCCAGCGCAGCTTGACATCTTCGCGGGCCAGGTCGAGCAGTTCCTGAGCGCGATCCGGGTTGGCGTTGCGCAGGATGCGGAAGCGGTTCTGCTTGTACATGACCGTTTCGATATCCTGGGTCGGCGCCTTGGAGTCGAGCATCAGCGGCTGCTTGCCCGCCGCGGCATTGTCGGGGTTGAAGCGGAACAGCGGCCACAGTCCGGACTCGACCGAGTCCTTCTGGACCGAGTTCCCTTCGCGCATGTCATAGCCGTGGTTGATGCAGTGCGAGTAGGCGACGATGAGCGACGGCCCGTTGTAGGCTTCGGCTTCCGCGAAGGCCTTGACCGCCTGGTTCATATTCGCGCCCATCGCGACCTGGGCCACGTAGATGTTGCCGTAGGTCATGGCGATCATGCCGAGGTCTTTCTTGGGCAGCGACTTGCCCGCCGCCGCAAACCGGGCGACAGCGCCGCGCGGCGTGGCCTTGGACATCTGGCCGCCGGTGTTGGAGTAGACGCCGGTGTCGAGCACCAGGACATTGACATTCTTGCCCGACGCAAGGACGTGATCCAGGCCGCCGTAGCCGATGTCATACGCCCAACCGTCACCACCGAGGATCCAGACCGACTTCTTGACCATGTAGTCGGCCACGCTCAGCAGTTGCTGGGCCAGGTCGCTGTCGTCCTGCGCCAACAGGGCCTTGAGCTGGTCCACGCGCTGGCGCTGGGCTTCGATGCCTTCCTGCTCGCTCTGGTCCGCGTCACGGATGGCAGCCAGCAGGTCCACGTGGTTGTCCGCCGTCGAAATCAGGCGGTCGAGCAGCTCGTGGGCATATTCGGAGAACTTGTCGATGGTCAGGCGCATCCCCATCCCGAACTCGGCGTTGTCTTCGAACAGCGAGTTCGACCAGGCCGGGCCGCGTCCATCTTCGCGCACGCAGTACGGCGTGGTGGGCAGGTTGCCGCTGTAGATCGACGAGCAGCCGGTGGCGTTGGCGATCACGGCGCGGTCGCCGAAGAGCTGCGTCATCAGCTTGATGTAGGGGGTCTCACCGCAGCCCGCGCACGCGCCGGAGAATTCGAACAGCGGGCGGATCATCTGCGAACCCTTGATGGTGAAGCGGTTGTAGGTCGCCGGATCGGTTTCAGGCAGGCTCAGGAAATACTTCCAGTTCGCCGCTTCTTGATGAGTCAGTTCGGGCGTGAGCGCGATCATATTGATGGCCTTGCGCTCGGTCTTCGCGCCGCTGGCGTCCTTGGCAAACGCCGGGCAGGCTTCCACGCACACGCCGCAGCCGGTGCAGTCTTCCGCCGATACCTGGAGGGAATACTTCATGCCCTTCCATTCGCGGCCTTTGGCTTCCATCGACTTGAAAGCTGACGGAGATTTGCCGTTGGCATATTCCGACGGATAAACCTTCATACGGATGCAGGCGTGCGGGCACACGAACGAGCACTGGTTGCACTGGATGCAAACTTCGGGGTCCCAGGTCGGGATTTCGGTCGCGATGTTGCGTTTTTCGAACTGGGTCGTCGCAGTCGGGAACGTACCATCGATCGGCATGGCCGACACGGGCAGTTGGTCGCCCCGGCCCGCGATGATTTCCGCCGTCACGCGCTGCACGAAGTCGGGCGAATCCGCCGGGACTGGCAGACGCATCCGGATCGCGCTGGTCGCCTGCGCGGGGAGGGTCACGCGCTCGATGCGATCCACGGCGATTTCGGCGGCGCGGATGTTCATATCCACGACTTTACCGCCGCGCTTCCCGTAGGTTTCCTCGACGGCATGGCGGATCATTTCCATCGCCTGCTCTTCGGGCAGGATGCCGGAAATCTTGAAGAACGCCGCCTGCATGATGATGTTGATACGGCCACCCAGGCCAACCGACTTGGCAATGCCCAGGCCGTCGATCACATAGAATTTAGCTTTTTTGGCGATCAATTGCTTCTGGACTTCCACCGGCAGGCGATCCCACACCGAGGCCGCATCGTAAGGCGAGGCGAGCAGGAACGTGCCGCCTTCTTCGAGGAAGCGGAGCATGTCGGTGCGTTCGAGGAAGTTGAAGTTGTGGCACGCCACAAAGCCCGCCCGCTCGATCTGGTAGTGGCTCTGGATCGGGTTTCTGCTGAAGCGCAGGTGCGAGGTCGTGATCGTGCCCGACTTGCGCGAGTCATAGTAGAAGTGACCCTGCACGAAATTGTCGGTGCCCTTGCCGATGATCTTGATCGAGTTGTGGTTCGCGCCGACGGTACCATCCGCGCCCAGCCCGAAGAACATCATGCGGTGCGTGCCGGGCAGTTCGCTGGAGAAGTTGGGATCGACGTCCAGGCTGAGGTGGGTCACGTCGTCCACAATGCCGGTCGTAAAGTGATTCTTGGGCTTGGCTGCGGCCAGATTGTCGAACACGGCTTTCGCCATACCCGCGTTGAATTCCTTCGATCCCAGGCCATAACGTCCGCCAACGATCATCGGGACAGCGTCAATCGTGCCTTCGGTCCAGGCTTCGCTGAACGCCGTCACCACGTCCTGGTAGAGCGGTTCGCCCAGCGCGCCGGGTTCCTTGGTGCGGTCAAGCACGGCGATGCGTTTGACGGTCTTCGGAACTGCCGCCACGAGGGCCGCGCCGGAGAACGGACGGTACAGGCGGACTTTGACCACGCCGACTTTCTCGCCATGCGCGTTGAGGTAGTTCATCACCTCATGGCTCACTTCCGCACCCGACCCCATCACCACGACCACGCGGTCCGCATCCGGCGCACCAACGTAATCGAACAAGTGATATTGACGGCCTACGACGCCCGCCAGGCGATCCATCACGCCCTGGACGATAGCCGGAGCGGCCAGGTAGTACGGATTCACCGTCTCGCGACCCTGGAAGTACACATCGGGGTTCTGCGCCGTGCCGCGAATCGTCGGATGATCGGGCGAGAGCGCGCGCTTGCGGTGCTCGAACACGAACTTATCGTCGATCATCGCCCGCATGTCTTCCTTGGTGACTTCGACGATCTTCTGAATTTCGTGCGAGGTGCGGAACCCATCGAAGAAATGAAGGAACGGAACGCGGGATTCCAGGGCGGCGGCATGAGCCACCAGCGCCATGTCCATCACTTCCTGAGCGCAGCCAGACGCCAGCAGCGCAAAGCCGGTCGCGCGCACGGCGTTGATGTCCGAGTGATCGCCGTAGATCGACAAGGCCTGCACGGCGAGCGAACGCGCCGAGACATGAAACACCGTCGGGGTCAACTCACCGGCGATCTTGTACATGTTGGGGATCATCAGCAGCAAGCCCTGCGAGGCCGTAAAGGTCGTGCTCAGTGCGCCGGTGGTCAGCGCGCCATGCACGGCGCCTGACGCGCCACCTTCGGACTGCATTTCGATCACATGAGGGACAGTGCCCCAAATGTTTGTCGAACCGGCAGCCGACAGTTCGTCGGATTGTTCGCCCATCGGGGAGGACGGGGTAATTGGGTAAATCGCAATGACCTCGCTGAGGGCGTGCGCGACGCGCGCCGCAGCGGTATTGCCGTCGATCGTCACCATGTTACGGGGCGACGTACCTGTAGACATGAACGCCTCCTAACTGC
>CAYRWY010000073.1:0-17361 GCA_964427955.1 uncultured Anaerolineaceae bacterium | reverse complement strand
GGGTTGATCATCAATGGTTGACTAACCTTTGAGGGGAATGCTGCTCATTACAGCTTGATATTGCGAGGAATTCTACTCGATTTCATGGGAGATTGCCTTTGGGGCCCTCACATTGCTGCACGACTACTATCGCCAAGCCGCCTGACTCGCTTTCTCGCCTGGATTGAGTTTTTCAACCCTACATGATTGACTTGACAAACAAGATCGATTTGTCGTAGTATAAGCATGAATGCGCGACACCGGTGTCGCACAAATCAAGAAATAAATGAGTTTCTGATTGGGCATCAAGAATCGCGCACCTGAGGATGGCAAAAATTGTCTGTTACACTGTCAGACGTTGCCAAACGGGCCGGTGTGTCAAAGAAGACTGCATCGCGCGCCATCAATAACGAACCGCGCATCGCAGCCTCCACCCGCCAAAAAGTGTTGGCCGCCGCTGAAGAACTGGGCTACGCGCCCAACGTGTGGGCACAGCGTCTGGCACGCGGCTATTCCGGGTTGGTTGGGCTGTTGATGCACGACGCGACACCGGCCTATATCCTGAATGTCATAAACGGTCTGATGGATATCGGCGATGCCACTGGCTATCGCGTCAGCCTGTATCGCTTGAACATTCATGATCCGCGGCAGGTCGAGCACACCATAGCGATGGCCCGCCAACATCGTGTCGAGGGCTTTGTCTTTACGCCGCCCTGCGATAATTCCCCCCGACTGGTAGAAGCCCTGCAAAAGGTCGGTTTCCCGTTCGTCCAGCTTACTCCCCACGACCGCTGCGGAGATTGTGCCTGGGTTTCTGGGACTGATGAGCACGGCACCTACGACGCCACCTGGCATTTACTGCGATTAGGCCATCGACACATCGGTTTCATCCTGGGTAACCGTGATCACCAAGCGAGCTGGGCGCGCCTGGCGGGCTACAAACGCGCCCTGCACGAAGCAGGTGTAGAACCCGACGAGAGCCTGATCAAAGAGGGAAACTGGCAGTTCAATAGTGGCCTGGAGCGGGCGCGCGAATTTCTGTCAATGCCGATACCGCCCACTGCGATTATCGCCAGCAATGACGAATCGGCGGCTGGAGTAATCCAGGCGGCCTGGGAGCGCGGTTTGGTTTGTCCTGATCACCTGTCCGTCGTCGGGTTCGACGACGTAGCGCTGGCCCAGCAGATTTGTCCGCCGCTGACAACCGTCAAACAACCGATTTATGAAATCGCTACGCGGGCGATGTCGATTTTGGTAGAACAGATCATCCCTGGCGTCCAATCCGGCCAGGCCATTGAGATCGCAACCGAGCTGGTTATCCGGCATTCGACCGGACCCTGCCCGATATAGAAATTTTTGAGGGGCACCGTGTACCTCTCTTTTTTTGAAGAGTAGTGACACCGGTGTCGCACCGCTACCCGGTCAAACCCGGGCCAACACGTAGGATCAAAATACTAATGAATTCGGTTGAACGTACTTTTACCACATTGCAGCACCGGCTTCCCGATCGCGTGCCGGTTGATCTCCACAATTTCCAGGTCATAGCGCGTATGATGGCAGTTGGCTCATTTGCTGATTTTTTTCGAGATGGCGAAGCCATGGCCGAGGGACATATCGAGGCGTGGCGGCGTTTCAGGCACGACGTCGTCCTGGTTGAAAACGGCACGGCGGCCCTGGCCGAAGCATGTGGCGTGCAGGTGATTTACCAGGATGATGCGGCACCGGTCGCCAAAGAACCAGCGATCCAGAGCCTGGACGAAATCGAAAAACTCGTCGTGCCTGATCCGAACAGGACGCCCGTCCTCGCCGAAAACCTGAAGGCTACTCGCATCGTGTCCGAGGTGCTTGGCCGCGACGCTTTCATCATCGGGCGTGCCGACCAAGGCCCTTTCAGCCTCGCCGCCGAAATTCGAGGATTGGACCGGTTCATGATGGACCTGGCGGAAGGCGATCCGCGCGCCTTCGATCTCCTGGACTTCGCGTATCAGGTCGTCAAACGCTACGCCCTGGCCCAGGTCGAACAGGGGGCGCACTGCACCTCGATCGGGGACTCGCCCTCTGGCCCGGACATGATTTCGCCTAGAATGTACCGCCAGTACGCCTATCCCTACGTCGAGCGCCTGGTCCGTGAACTGCGCGATCAGAATATCATGCTGGCCTATCACATCTGTGGCAACTCCACACCCATCATTGAAGATATGGTCCGTACTGGCGCAACCATCGTCGAAATCGACCAAAAAGCCGATATGCGGACCTGCAAGCGGGCCGCCGCCGGCAAGAGCACGCTGCTCGGTCCGATTGACCCGGGCGGCGTGCTGGCGAACGGGACACCAGATCTGGTCCTCGCCAAATGCAAAGAGGCCCTCGAAATATTAGCCCCGGACGGTGGGTTCATCCTGGGGCCGGGCTGCGCACTGCCATCCACTACCCCGGATGAAAATATCGATGCACTTATGGAAGCCGCCCGTGTCTACGGGCGCTATACCTAGACTTTTGGGAGACGACTTGCCTTGGACACTCAGGTCCCTTTAAACACACCGGTATTGCACCGATTCCACCTGCTGCCGTCACTCTCGATGAGACGGCGAGAGAACCTGGCGTTTCTGTTTTTTGCCATGCCCAATCTCCTAGGCGTACTCCTTTTCACGGCGATTCCGGTCCTGGTCGGCTTCGGACTTAGCTTCACCGACTGGAACATGCTCAGCGATCCGAAGTGGGTAGGACTTCGGAATTATCAGGACTTGATGGCCGATGACTTGTTCTGGATTGGTCTCAAAAACACGTTCTATTACAGCTTGATGGTTATCCCCGGCAATATGATCGTCTCCTTGGGGTTGGCACTGGCGCTCACCAGCGGGTTGAAAGGAGCACGCCTCTACCGTACTATTTTCTTTCTGCCGTACATCAGCTCAGTGGTGGCCGTCGCGCTGGTGTGGAAATGGATCATGAATCCGAGTTTTGGCATCGCCAATTCCCTTTTGGAGTCGCTCCATCTGCCCACCAGTGGCTGGTTCACGGAGCCCGGCACAGCGCTGATGTCGGTGGCCATCGTCGCCATCTGGCAGACGGCGGGCTACAACATGGTCCTTTTCATGGCCGGGCTAAACGGCATTCCCCGTCAGATGTACGAGGCCGCGCAGCTTGACGGCGCTTCGGGTTGGCAGGCGTTCCTTCACATCACATTGCCGCTGCTCATGCCGACCACCTTCTTTGTCCTGATTACTTCCCTGATCGGCTCGTTCCAGGTCTTCACGTTGGTGTTCAATATGACCAAAGGAGGACCGGGTAACTCCACCCTGGTCTACGTCTATCAACTCTGGCGAAACGCCTTTTATTACTTCAAGATGGGCTACGCTTCGGCTATGGCCTACGTGTTGTTCCTCATCTTAGTAGTGATCACCCTGCTCCAGGTGCGATTCATCGGGCGGCGTGTCAATTACGATTATGTCTAGAAGCGGCGAAAAAGAATTACAGAGGGAACGAATCATGCGTGTCATAAAACTATTCAGCCGTCTCGCGCTCCATGCGATCCTGATCGTGGCCGCTCTGACCTGTCTACTGCCGTTTTTCTGGATGATCACAACCTCATTCAAACCGCGCAGCATGATCTTCAACATTCCGCCCACGTGGCTGCCCGATCCGGCGACCCTCGACAATTACAACCGACTGTTCACCTACATTCCGTTTTGGCGGCAGTTTGGCAACACGCTGTTGGTATGCGTAGTCATCGTGGCCGGGCAGGTCATCTTCAGTTC
This sequence comes from uncultured Anaerolineaceae bacterium, assembly GCA_964427955.1. Lineage (GTDB taxonomy): Bacteria > Chloroflexota > Anaerolineae > Aggregatilineales > Aggregatilineaceae > JACRBK01. The sequence goes on along the minus strand of CAYRWY010000073.1, from coordinate 13,627 downwards.
GATGGGCGGCTATGCCTTCGCTCGCCTACGTTTTCCAGGGCGGGACATCGTCTTTCTGCTCTATCTGGCGACGATGATGATTCCCTCGGCGGTGACCCTCATCCCGAGCTACGTCGTCATCCGTGAATTGGGATGGGTCAACAAGCTCACGGGACTTATCGCGCCCTATGTACTGGGCAGTGCCTTTGCTACGTTCCTCATCCGACAGTTTATGATGACGATCCCACAAGAACTGGAGGAAGCCGCCCACATCGATGGCGCGGGTTATTTCACCATCTTTTGGCGGATCATGCTGCCACAAATTCGCCCGGCCCTGGCTACGTTGGTGATTTTCGCGTTCACGTTCTTCTGGAATGATTTTCTGTGGCCGCTGGTAGTCATCAACAGCGAAGAGAAAAAAACACTGACCGTAGGCATTGCCGGGCTGGCGCAAAGCTATTTCGGCACAGATTACGGCGCATTGATGGCCGGGGCGACGCTCTCGGTAATGCCCCTGATCATTCTGTTCTTCTTTGCCCAACGCGAGTTCATTGAGGGCATTTCTATGACCGGCTTGAAGGGATAAGGGAGGCACTATCGAACGATTCGACCTTTGACACTACATATTGCCACATTAATTTATAGGTTCTGAAAGGAAAAAACATGTTCAAGAAAGTAGCTATACTCCTAATCGCGTGCGCGATGTTGATTCCGGCGGCTCTGCCCGGTCCAGCGGCAGCCCGCCAGAGTGAGAAATTAGTGGTGGCGTCCTTCTACCCCGTTGATGCCGTCTCGGGTTGGGATGGCCTGGTGGCTGCCTTCCATGAAGTTCACCCGGATGTCGAGATCGAAGTCCAGGTCACCCCGTTTGATCAATATCTGCCGAAGCTGCTGAGCCAGATCGCGGGCGGCGATTCGCCCGATATCGCCGGGGTAGAAAACGGCCCGTTCCCTGGATTTGTTGAACATGGCATTCTGACCAACCTCAACCCCTATCTGGAAGCGACCGAAGGCTTCTCGCTGGCCGACTTCTTCCCGCACCTGATCGACCGCTATACGTATGATGGCAACGTCTATGGTATCCCCTATGATGCGCAGCCGCGCGGCGTGATGTTTTTCAACCCGGGCATCTTCGACGAAGCCGGAGTCGACTACCCAACCAATGACTGGACCTGGGATGACCTGGTCGCGGCTGGAGAGAAAGTGGCGGTCATCAATGGCGATACCGTAGATCGTTACGCGGTGTGCTCTTCCGACACCTATACCTTGTGGCAGTACTTCCTGCTGGGCGGCGGCGGAAATTTCGTCGACGACCTGCGCAACCCGACCAAGTCGCTGTTGGACCAGCCCGAAGCCCTTGAAGCAACCCAGTTTACGCTCGACCTGATTTATGAGAAGAAGCTGGCTCCCAGCCCGGCCACGATTGACTCGATGGGCAGCAGTGCGTGCTCGTCGCTTTTCACTCAGGGCAAGGTGGCAATGATGCTGGATGGATTCTGGCGCGCCGTCGAGAGTCCTCAAGAATTCGCCGACCTGCATGTCCACATGGTCATGGCCCCCGTGAAAGATACGGCTCATCGTGTGTATGGGACCGGTGGTACGGCCTACGCGATTCTCGAATCATCCAAGCACAAAGACCTGGCGTGGGAATTCCTCACCATGTTCCTGGGGCCAGAGGGGTACAAGGCGGCTTTTGAGGCTGCTCCCCTGGGCGCCATCTACCCGCCCGCGCATATTCCGTCTTTCGACTGGTACATGAGCCAGGACCTCACCTTTGTTGATTCCGTCGCGGCTAACAAAGACTCATTGGCCTACATTCAGTTCGCCCCGTACCTGCTGAGCTGGACGGAGACCTCCGACAAATGTATCACGCCCAACATGGATCTGGTCTTGCGCAATAACGCGCCAGCCGAACCCATGCTCCAAGACATCGCGCGATGCATGAATGGTGAACTGAAATAGCTGGCGAACGTGCAGCACTATTCTGTGGCGGATCTCACGACCCGCCACAGCTTATCTCATGCTTCATGTACAGCACGAATAGGGGAGATCCAATGATGATTGACATTCCTGCCTGCGCCTGGCACCGTATAATGGGCAGCATCCCACCCGAAACTGCCGAGGCAGTGATTGCGCATGGACATTTCGGAACGAAAAACCGCTCAAAAAAAGGGATGCCGCTGGGCGGTATCGGCGCGGGGACTTTTATGTACAACCTTTGCGGCAGTTTCGGTCCCTGGTACATGAAATCCGGGCGTTACGAAGAACGCTTCTTACGCGGAGCTGCTTTTCATCTCTATGAGCAGGCAGGCAGCGGCCAGCCAACCGTGAAGACCCTGGCCACGGATGACACGCTGCCCGCGTGGGATGCGCTCAAAACGGGTGAAGGTGACTACTATGCCCTGTTTCCACGGGGTTGGTGCACCTATACACCGTTCCAGACGGCGATCACCCTGGAGTTTTTCAGCCCGGTCATCAAGGATAACTACCGAGAGACATCCTATCCGGTGGCGGTATTTCTGTTTCATCTGGCCAATCATGGCGATGTGCCCTCGACGGTAGGGGTCATGTTCAGTTTCCCCAATGCACCCTATACCGGCCCGAACAATCTGCTGGAGTCATCCGAAGCCCTCATGGGCGACTTTTACTCAAAGGCCGTGGAGGGTCACCGGCGGGAGAGGCTGGGCCTGTCCAACTCGGTGATCAGCGAGGATACGTTAACAGCCATCCTCATGACGGCTGATTCGCCCGATAATCCGGTTGAGACCCAGGGGTCAGGATGGTGTATCGCCACCAGCAGCCAGGCCAGTTACAAGGCTACCTGGGATGTGGACGGCGACGGTGCAGGGCTGTGGAATGATTTTGCGGCAGATGGCAGGCTCGACCCTACGGACGCGGGACAGGTGCCCAGCCCGGCGGGCGCCCTGGCGCAAACCATAACCTTGAACCCCGGCCAGGAAGCGGTGATCCCCTTCGTGTTGGCCTGGGATTTCCCATACATTGAATTTGCGGGCGGCACCCGCTGGCTCAGGCGCTACACGGAATACTTCCGCCCCGAACCCGGCAATGCCCTGGCGATTGCCCGTGAAGGAGTCGCGCACTGGGCGGACTGGCGGGCCGCGGTGGAAGGCTGGACCGCGCCGATCATCGACAGCCCGGCCTATCCCGACTGGTTGAAACAGGGCGCGCTCAACGAATTGTATTACAACACCTTTGGCGGATCGTTCTGGGAAAATGGCTGTGTAACTAAGCCCAAGCAGTTCGGCGCACGACCGGGCCAACACCTGGCTTCGGTCATGGAATGCCAGGAATACCCCTTTGCAGAGACGTTTGATGTACGCCACCATGCCGCGCGCGTGACACGCGACCTGTGGCCGCAGATCGAACGTGATATTCTGCTGGCGGATGCGGATTTCATCATGGATACGCCTGACGGCAGCGGTCCGCACGACGCTGGCAGCCCGCATGGCGATCCGTTCTTTGCCTATGACGCCTACAAGCTCATGGCACCGGTCGATTTCGGTGCGGGAGACGATCCGGACCGGCGCACGACACCCTGGTCTGAATTCTCGCCCAAGTTCATCCAGCAGAGTTTTGCCTACTGGCGCAAGACCGGTGACGACGCCTTCTTGGACCACATCTGGAAAGCTGCCGTGCGGACCTTCCATTACCAGATATCGACCGACACCGATGGCGACGGCGTCACTGAGATGATGAGTTCCGAATACGGCGACAACAAGTTCTTCAATGCGGTGTTGTGGATTGGTGCGTGCGAAATGCTGGAAATTATGGCACAAACCAGGGGTGATCAAGCCGTGGCACAGCAGGCGCATGAACAGAAAGCCAAAGCACAGCACACCGCAGAAACCACCTTCTGGAATGCAAAACTTGGCTACTACCAGTTCAACGCTACCAGTAATTGTATGATGGGCGACGCTTTGGTGGGCCAGCGTTATGTTGAAGTCACAGGGCTGCCCCCCGTCCTGAATCCAAACCGTGTCGTTTCGCACTTCCGGCAGGCGTTCCGCATCGCAGCACGACTGGTGGACACGGATGGCGACGGTATCGGGAATATGGGCATCGGCAATGTGCTGACTCCTGACGGCAAGGCGGGTGACGTCAAAAATATCGCCCGTCATGAGCAGGAGGTCTGGACCGGCGTGAGCTACCTGCTGTCGGCCAGTATGTATCATTGGGGCAAGCGTGTGAATGATGGCGCCTTACAGGCTGAAGCTCTGATGTTGGCCTGGGGCGTTCACCAGCAAACCTGGCATAATCCAGCGACCGGGTACTGGTTCAATACCCCCGAAGCGTGGGACATCGATAATCCAACCCACGGGCGTGCACCGATGTACCAACGGCCCCGCGGCATCTGGGAGCTGCTCATGGAAGTTCACGATCCGTTTGCGGCGGAGCATTAATTCTATATGGCTATGACGCCCTATGAAGTGGTACGCCGGAGTATCGAATTCGAGATCCCGAGTCGACTCCCCCTGCGATTTGAGTCACTGGGCTTGAGCGATATTCATGAAGTTCGTTGGCGACAGGTCGGCACAGGAGACCATACGCAGCGCCAAACCGTGGACGAATGGGGCTGCGAATGGTCTCGCTCGGAACAGGCGAACATGGGTCAGGTCAAAGGCCATCCATTGGCTGACTGGTCAGATCTTGACCACTACCGGTGGCCTGATCCGGATAATCCGGAGTTGTTTGTCGATATGCCACGCCACGCGGCAGAGGTTGGCGACCGGTATGCGATCACCGACCTCTTCATGCTACTGTTCGAGCGGATGCACGCGCTGCGCGGTTTTACCAATACGCTCACGGATTTGCTTCTGGAACGTGAGCGTATTGAGATGCTTGCCGATCAGATCGTCGAATATGATCTCCGCATTATCGAAAATATGGCTGAACGCTGCCCGAATCAGATACATGGATTCAGCTTCACGGATGATTGGGGCACCCAACAGGCTTTGTTCATCAAGCCGAGTCTGTGGGACGAGTTCTTCAAACCCCGCTACAAACGCATCTTCGACGCCGCGCACGCCCAGGGTTGGCATGTCTGGATGCATTCATGCGGCAAGATAAATGCCATTCTCGATGGTCTGATCGAGATCGGCGTGGATGTGCTCAATCTTCAGCAGCCTCACGTGTTGGGAATCGAGGACGTCGGCCAGCAATTCCGTGGGCGTGTGTGCTTCGAGTCGCTCTGTGATATTCAACACACGCTGCCGTTCAAAACGAATCAGGAGATTCGCGACGAAGCGGGTCTCCTGTTAGCGCAGTGGGCCACGCCGAAAGGTGGATTCATTCTCTCAGACTATGGAGATGGGCGAGCCATCGGCGTTCCGCTCGAAAAGAAACAGGCTATGCTGGCCGCCTTTCAGGAACTCGATCCGTGGGAGCATCCCTGACGTAAGGATTGGTGATCCCATACCTCGTACACACTCTGTTTTCCCCCTACGCAGCGTCGCAGTAGTAGTCGTGGACGATTCACCGATCCCTGGCCTTGGCGACTTATTTTGGGGATCGGAATTCGTTGATCGAGACCTTGATGGGGGCGTGGCGTGTTGAAGAATTCAACATAGTCGCGCATGACTCGCCGAAGATGGGCCTCATTGAAGATAAGCCGCTTATCCAGGCATTCTTCCCGCACGGATCGGATCCAGCGTTCCACGACGGCGTTGGCGTTCGGAGCGCGAACGGGCGTCTGAATCACATCAACACCTTCGGCACGAAAGATGATATCGAAAGCCACCGTAAACTCTTGTCGTTGTCGCGGATCAGAAACCGGATGTTCGGCTTGTGTTCGGTCAACTCCCACATAATTTTCGGGCTTGCTGCTCCACCCACACGCAGTTCGGATGCGTGGTGCAGCCGGCGAAATGTACACGGCGACGGCCAATCTCGATGAAAGCGAGGACGTAGATCGTCTGCAAGAACAGCGTTTCCACGGTGAAAAAGTCGCACGCCACCAGTTGATCTTTGTAGTGGGCCATCAGATGACGCCAACTCGGCGATGTTTCGCGCTCCGGCACGGGTGGAATGTGGTATGGGTAGTGTTTCGCCTTATCGGTCGTTCGGGCGGCGTGGCGGGCCTGACAATCCATGCTATCATCCCCAGCATAGATTGTCTTTGAATGAGGAGCGTTTCTTAGCCTATGCCACCCCTACCAACTGCCCGTCCACGCTATTTCCTGCCTGCGAGCCTTCTGATCTTGCTGACCGGCTTCGTGCTGCGTGTCTGGGATACCACCCACAACAGCCTGTGGATCGATGAAATCTGGACGTTTTGGTACGTGGATGCGCCGGTCAAAAAGTTCTTTCATCTGCTGCTGGTCGAGGAAGTTCCACTCTTTTACAGTCTTCAATACCTTTTTCCGTCTAACAATGACCTGATGCTGCGCCTGCCGTCGCTGCTGTGGGGACTGAGCGGAATCGCCCTCCTCATTGCCATCACCTACAACCTGTACCGGGATGCCAACCTCGCACTGGCTGCGGGAGTCTTGTTGGCGGTCCATCCGTTTCACGTCTTGTACTCGCGGATGGAACGACCGTACACGCTGGTTTTTATCGAGGCGCTGCTCACGTCGTACTTTTTCCTGAAACTGCTGCGCGGGCAGCGTACCCGTGCGATCTGGATCGGCTTTTTCCTCTCCAGTGTCGCCGCGTATCTCTCCCATCTCTTCACGCTGGCGCTGCCCTTCGCCGAATATCTCCTGATCGGCCTGTACCGGTCGAACACCCCCAAAAGCCGCCGCTTTTTCTGGAACTGGATCGGACTCCAGATTCTGGCCGCCCTGCCCCTGGCAGCCTGGACGCTCAAGCGAGTCGTCACCAAGCAAGCTCCACCCAGCATTGGGTTCATTCCCAAAACCGTGTGGCAGGACATCCCATTCACGCTCGCCAACTTTGGCGTGGGCTACGATCACACCACCCTGTGGTATTTCATCCCGGCGCTGATCGCGCTGACCCTTGGATTGATCCTCGGCATCGGCTACACGCTGCGCCGCCGGGACAACGTGGTCGATCTCTGGTGGCTGCTGCTGCTGCTAACGACGGTCGTGCCCCCCTTTCTCATTTCGATGACTTATCCTATTTTTGTCGACCGTTACCTGATAGCCTGCCTGCCCGCCGTGCTGCTGCTCATGCTGCGCGGCTGGACCCTGCTCCCCCGCCGCCGTTGGACATATGGACTGGTGGGCATCGTCGCGCTCACTGGCGTGATCCACATCACCCACAACATCGACAGCGGAGCCTATACCCTCCAGGATTGGCGCTCCGCTGCGCACTATATCACCGAACGGCACCAACCGGGCGACGTCTTCGTCGAAGATAGTCCGCTGGCGCTGCTCTGCCTCGAATATTATTATCCTGATCCCGCGGACATCCTGGATCACAAGATTTCCATGTCCAACGAAAGCACCGTGGACACGCTGCCTTCGCGGCTGTGGTTCGTCTATTTCAATACCCACCTGGACAACCCGCACAAAAAGAGAGCCGCCACGTTCGATCCGTTCGAAGCTCACCAGACCTCGCTGCACGATTGGTTGAACACCCACCGCGATCAGGTCGTCGATTTACGTGAGTTCAACGGGGTGACGGTGTTTCTGATCGATCTCAGCCAACCGTGATCGAACAGGGATGCCGCACGCGAGCAAGCTCATTTGCGCCACCTTCCATTCAGCCTTATTATCGGTCGTATGATCGAAGACACCATGAAGCCGGAATCGTATGATGAACTGGATCGCCTGGAAACCGATCATTGGTGGTTCAAGGGGATGCGGGACGTCACGGAGCGACTGCTGCTCAGCCAACTGCTCACGCGCGAGAATCTGCGTATCCTGGACGTGGGCTGCGGGGTCGGTGGCAACCTGCGGGCGCTGGCGTCGTTTGGCACGGTGATGGGGCTGGACTATTCGCCCTTCGCGCTGAACTATGCCCGGCGTGAACATGCGGGCCGGCTGGTGCGCGCCAATGCCGAAAAACTCCCCTATGCCGACCATGCCTTCGACCTGGTGACCTCGTTCGACGTGCTGTCGGCCAACAGTGTGGTCCACGACGACTGGGTATTCCGCGAATTCTACCGGGTGACGCGCCCCGGTGGGCACGTGCTGATCCGCACCGCCGCGATGAAACAGTTGGCCGGAGCACACGACATCCACATCCAGCACCAGCGGCGCTATTCCAGGGCGGAGTTTCGCGCGCTGCTCATCCAGGCCGGGCTGGAACCGCTCCGCGTGACGTATGCCACTTCCCTGCTGCTGCCGGTGATTTTCCCGATGCGCAAGCTCCAACTGCTGCGGGTGAAATATCTGGGCGTCACGCCCGAATCCGACGTTTCAGCCCTACCCGGTCCGCTGAACCACCTGCTGCTGAACGTGATGCGGGCGGAAGCGCGCTGGATCGCCAGCGGACGCAGTTTCCCGGCAGGCGTGTCCATTTATGGACTGGCCGTCAAGCCATGAAAAGAACCCTGCTGCTGGTGGTCGGAGCCACCCTCAGCCTGGCGCTGATGTATGCGTTAGTGGGACGCGACCTCGGCGCGATCCGCCATGACCTGGGCCAGGCTCATTTTATCTATACCCTTCCCGCGCTGATCCTGATCTTCCTGAGCATCTTCGTCCGGGCCGTGCGCTGGCGAGTGCTCTTGAACGGGCAGATTTCGCTGTGGCACAGTTTCCACATCAACAACATCGGTTTTTTGGTGACCGGCGTGATCCCGCTGCGGTTGGGCGACATCGTGCGGGCGTGGATGGTCACGCAGTGCGAGCCGCCCGTATCCGGCTTCACGGCGCTCAGCACCATCGTGGTGGAACGCCTGCTGGACGTGCTGGCGATCCTGGCGATGTTCGGCGTGACGCTGGTGTTGATCGGCTTGCCCGCGGAAGTGACCTCGGTAGGGATTTTGATGACTATCGCGGCGGTAGCTGCTGCCGCCACGCTCGTGGTCCTGGCAGCGCGGCCCGCCTGGGCGTTTCGCATCCTGGGTTGGTTGCAGCGGTGGGTGCCGGGACTGCGCCATCCGCACTGGCAAACGGCGCTGGAGAATTTCATCAGCGGCGTTCAGTTGGTCGGCCAACCGCGCACAGCAGCGCTGGCGGTCTTGTGGACGGCGGTGGGCTGGCTGCTCGACGTCCTGACAGCCTACGTGATTTTGTTCATGGCGTTCGATGCCCCCACGATCACCGCCGCCGTGTCGATGATTATTCTGGCGGGATTGTCGGTGGCGCTGCCCACCCTGCCGGGCAACCTGGGGCCGTTCGAAGGGGCCATCGTGGGGGGGATATGGATCGGTGGGATGATCGACAAATTGACCCCACCCGACAACGTACCGGCAGCCGTGGTGGCGGTGGCGCTGCACGCCCTGACCCTGGGCCTGTACATCTCGCTGGGGATGATCGGGCTGGCAGTCGAGCGCGTCTCGCTGCGGCAGGTCACGCGCAGCGCACAGACCTTAACTCTATCTGATTCTTAGCCTACTGGGGGGTTCCATGCTCGAACAACGTCCAAGCATCAGCGTCTTTTTTCCGGCCTATAACGATGGCGGCACGATTCCCAGTATGGTGTTATCGGCGATCATGGTGCTGGAACAGTTAGCCGACGATTATGAAGTCATCGTCGTGGACGACGGCAGTCGCGACTATACGCCCCAAATCCTGGACCGTTTGGCCGCGGATTACCCCCGCGTGCGGGTCATTCACCATCCCCAAAACAAGGGCTACGGAGGGGCGCTGCGTACGGGATTTACCAACGCGACCAAAGACCTGGTTTTTTATACCGATGGCGATGCCCAATACGACGTGCGCGACCTGCTCAAGCTCTACCCCCTGATGACCGACGAGGTCGATATGGTGCAAGGCTACAAGATCAGCCGCAGCGATCCCTGGTTTCGTATCCTGATCGGGCGCATCTATCACAGCACGGTCAAACGCATGTTTGGCCTCAAGCTGCGCGACGTTGACTGCGACTTCCGGCTGATCCGCCGCAAGGTGTTCGACAAGGTCACCCTGACGCGCGACAGCGGCGTTATTTGCGTGGAACTGATGAAGAAGATCCAGGACAACGGGTTCAGAATCGTCGAAGCGCCGGTGTCTCATTTCCACCGGGCTTATGGCAAATCTCAGTTTTTCAACTTCCGCCGGATTTACTACGTCGGCATGGGGCTGATCACCCTATGGTTCGAACTGGTGGTTCGCAAAGAACACCTGAAATCAAGCTAGGGCAGCTACGGCGCGTACTGGCTGACGTGCTGCTTGTAATAGTCGAGCGTCCGGGCCAGGCCCTCCGCCAGCGGGATGCGAGGCTCCCAGTTCATAGTGCTGCGAATCAAGCTGAAGTCTGCATAATAGTCACCGATGTCGATGGCCTTCCGGTCCGCCGGAAAGGTGCGCACGGTATAGGTCCCGCCCTGGTTGACCGTGATCAGCAGGTCGGCCAACTCTTTCAGCGTAAGCGCGCCTTCCCCGCCCAGGTTGTAGATCTTCCCCGTAGCGGCGGGACAGGCTGCCGCCAGGAGCAGGGCATCGACGGCATCCTCGACATACGTAAAATCGCGGAGCTGCTGCCCATCCCACACTTCGAAGGGCTGATCGTTGACCAGCCGGTAAATCCACACGCCGAGAAACGTCTGGCGCGCGTCCTTGACTCTCATGCGGGGACCGTAAGTGTTGGTCAGGCGCAGCACGGTAGTCCGGATGCCATAGACGTCGTTATATAGAATGTGATACCACTCGCCCGCCAGCTTGTTGACTCCATTCACGTCCACGGGCGACAGCGGGTGGTTTTCGTCCACGGGGAGATAGCGCGGCTTACCGTACACCTGGCGGGTACTGGCGAAGACCACGCGAACCGCCGGGTTGTGGTGGCGGCAGACTTCGAGAATGGACAACTGGGCGCGCGAGTTGATCTCCAGGTCGGCATAAGGATCTTTCATGGAATCCATATGACTGGTCTGCCCGGCCAGGTTGAACAGGAAATCTTGCCCCTGAATCAGATATTTCATGCTGTGCGGATCGCGTACATCCGAGATGTTGATCTTCACCTGCTGCCGGATGCCTTCGACATTGAAGAGGTTGCCGCCATATTCAGGGATCAGGCTGTCGATGAGACAGACGTCCGCCCCCAGCCGCACCAGACGAGCAGCCAGATTCGAGCCGATAAAGCCCAACCCTCCGGTGATCAGCACTTTTTTGCCTTCGAAGGTATTTTGCATCGTCTTTCTCTCTCACCCTAGACGAACCCCAGGATAGCCTCGATCACCCGATCGACGTCGTCCTGGGATAACTCAGGATACAGGGGAAGCGATAAAATCTCGGCGGCGGCGCGTTCGGCCTCGGGGAAACTGCCCGCATCGCCCAGGCGGCCCCGGTAGGCAGGCTGCATATGCAGCGGCACCGGGTAGTGAATGGCGGTGCCGATCCCTTGCGCCGCCAGGTAAGCGCGCAGGCGATCCCGTTCGGGGTGGCGAATCACGTAGAGATGGAACACGGATTCGCGACCGGCGGGCACCTCCGGTACCTGCACCGTGCTGCTGAGCGCCGCACTATAACGCGCCGCCAGCATGACTCGCCGGGCGTTGGCCTGGTCGAGGGCCTGCAACTTGACGCGCAGCACCGCGGCTTGAATCTCGTCCAGCCGCGAATTCTTCCCCGGCTCGCTGCTGATGTAACGCTGCTGCCAGCCATATTGAGCCAGGCTGCGCACCCGTCCGGCCAACGCGCCATTCGAAACCCCGACAGCCCCCCCGTCGCCCAGTGCCCCCAGGTTCTTGGTAGGGTAAAAACTGAAGGCCGCCAGCGGGCCAAAGGTGCCCACCCGCCGCCCCCGGCAGCGCGCGCCGTGCGCCTGGGCGCAGTCTTCGAGCAAGAGAAGGTTGTGCCGGGTCGCGATAGCCGAGAGAGTGTCCAGATCGGCGGGCAGCCCAAAAAGATGGACCGGCAGCAAGGCACGGGTGCGCGAGGTAATGGCCGCCTCAACCTGCTGCGGCTGGATAGTGTAGGTGTCTGGATCGATGTCCACCAGGACCGGGATGGCTCCCGCCAGTTCGATAGCGCTGACCGTGGCCGTGGCGGTATGCGGCGTGGTGATGACTTCGTCGCCGGGGCCAAGATCCAGGGCACGCAGCATCAATTCGATGGCATCCGTCCCATTGGCGACCCCCACGACAGAGGCCAGATCGTTCCAGCGAGCAAACTCGGTTTCAAAAGCCTGGACTTCATTTCCCAGAATGTACCAGCCGCTGGTCAGGACGCGCGCGACTGCCGCATCAATAGCCGCCTGCTGAGCGCGATAGGCGGCGCCGGGGTTGGCTTGAGGAATAGTAATGGTCACCGTGCTGTTCCACCTGGTAAGATGGTGAGAATATTATCGATTTCATTATACAGCCATCTTGGACAACCATCACAGGCACGTTTTTGTTTTTGATCTTTCCCCCGTAGACGCAGAAGATGCCGATTTCGGCGTGCAGAACATAGTTCTCTCCCCACAAGACCCCCTCGATCACCACGTAGGGTCCGAACACTAATCCCTGGTAAAAACCCGAACGGATATATGGTATAGTCATGTGAGCCGCATCGAGCCTTGTCCTCAGATTGTGGATGACGAGACCTGGATCAAGAATATGTAAGGAGAGAAACATACCTTGACCCAACTGCCGATCAGCATTTTTCACACTAATGATATGCACGGACACATCGAATGTCTGCCGCGTTTGAGCGCTTTCGTACGGCGGTTGAGTGCAGAGGCAAAAGCCGCTGGTCGTGAAGCCCTGTTTTGGGATGCAGGCGATGCCGCCGACCGGCGCATTCTGCTATGCAGCATCACCAAGGGGGCGGCCTTCTACCCGATCATGAATGCTATGGGTTATAGTCTGCAAACATCGGGGAATGCCATCGCTCTGCCCTATGGTCCGCACACTCTTGCTTCCGTCGCGGAACAAGCGGCTTTTCCTCTCCTGGCTGCTAACCTGCGGGACGGTCGTAATGGACCTTTACCCAAGGGAATCGTCGAGTCCGTGTTGATCCCGCTACCTCACGATGTGACACTCGGCGTGTTCGGCCTCACCGCCCCCTGGGGCACAGCGTATGAGGCTTTTGGCTATCATCTGCCGGACTTTGTCGAACTGGCACGCGATCTGACCGTGCAGCTTCGCGAGCAAGGAGCTACCCTCGTGATCTTTCTTTCGCACCTGGGATTATCGGATGATCGTTTGGTAGCCGAGGCTGTACCGGCGATCAGCGTGATCATTGGGGGACACTCGCACTCTCTGCTGCCGGAGGGAGAATGGCATCATGGAGTACTGATCACACAGGCGGGCGAATATGCTCAGTATGTCGGACGTGTTGATCTTGTGGTGGATACCGCCTCCGGGACCGTCCATGACCGGAGAGCGCAGGTGCTCGCGGTTCCGGCGGATGAACCGGACGATCCTGCCGTTGCAGCGGCGATTGCCGCTGCCGAGCAGACCGTCGAACGCCTGAAACGACAGCCCATCGGGGAGTCGGATGCGGCGTTGGATCTCGACTACTTCAGGGAATGTGGGATAGGAAATATGGCCGCCGACGCCTTCCGTGAGCGTATGCACGCTGACGCCGCGATCCTGATGAGCGGGCAGTTCCACGCTGGATTACCTGCCGGCATGATTACT
>CAYRWY010000072.1:11368-17546 GCA_964427955.1 uncultured Anaerolineaceae bacterium | reverse complement strand
CGGCGGCTTCGAAAAGCCGTTCGTGTACGTGTACAGCTCCGGGACGTATAAATAAGCCGACGAACCTCACCCCCCGGCCCCCTCTCCACCCCGTGGCGAGGGGGAGCGGTGCGGTGGAAACGTCGGGGTAGGCACACTGCTTGCTGGTAGCCGTGGTTCTCTTTACCTCCCCCCTGTTTCCCCTCTCTCCAGCTTGCCTGGAGCGAAGACCTGGACTGGCTCATTTCCCCCTCACCACCGGCGGAGAGAAGGTCAGGGGGTGAGGTAAAGCCACGCACGTAAAGGATCATGCCATGCCGGATCGGTCACGAATCAGGATCGCGCTGCCGATCCTCGTTTTTCTCACGGCGGCGGTGCTGATCACCTGGCCGCTGACCCGCCAGATCACCACCCACGCGGCGGGCGCGGGCTACAGCGACAGCTACGAACTGATCCGGCATATCTGGTGGACGAACGAAGCCCTGCGCGAAGGCCATGACCCGTTCGATCAGCCGCTGCTGGTCTATCCCCACGGTTTCCACAGTGCGATCCAGTGGACCCATCCCTTTCAATACATCTTCCCGGCCCTGCTGGCCTTCGTGATCAGCCCGCTAACCGCCTTCAACCTGACGCTGCTGATCGTGCTGGCGCTCAACGGCTGGGCGGCGTACCGCCTGGGGCGCTACCTGTCCGGCGGGAACACGGCGGCGGCGCTGCTGGGCGGGCTGGTGTTCGAGGCATTCCCGGCCATGCAGGGTCACCTAAGCGCCGGGCACATCGGGATTCTGTGGCTGTGGCCCTTCCCGCTGCTGGCGGAGTGCGCGCTGCGGTTGTTGGAGGACGAAACCTCGCGCCGACGTGAGATCGTGTGGGGCGGGCTGTGGCTGGCGCTGGGCGCGCTGGGCTACGTCTCGCAGATCATCTTCACGACCTTCCCGCTGCTGCTGTTCGGCGGGCTGTACCTGCTGCTCGCGGAGCGGCACCGGCTGATCCGGCGCGGGGCGAGCTGGCGCGACCAGCCCTGGATCGCGCTGATCCTCATGACGCTGTGGGGCGGCACGATCCTGCTGCCGTTTTACCTGCCGGTCCTGATCGGCGGCGGTGACGAGATCAAGCAGATCAGCGAGCCGGGCCGCATCGCCTACAGCACCGATCTGCTGGCGTTCGTCAGCCCGTCCCCCTTCGGCCCGCCGGACCGGATCGCGCCGGATTATGCCCGCGACGTGCTGGGCACGAACTCGATTGAAGGCACCGCTTACCTGGGCGTGATCGCGACCGGGCTGGCAGGGATCGCCGTGCTGCGCCGCCGATCCGCGCGGCTGTGGCTGGCGGTGGCGCTGGGCGCGATGCTGCTGTCGCTGGGACCGCTGCTCAAGTGGCGCGACCAGCCGGTGACGATCCGGATCGAGGATCACACGTCGCACATCGTGCTGCCCTGGGCCGCCTTCGAAAATCTCCCGCTGATCGACGCGACCCGCACGCCGGGCCGCTTCAACCTGATCACGGGGCTGGCGCTGAGCGCCCTGGCCAGCCTGGGAGCCGGAGTGGTGCTGGAGCGCGTGCGGCGGCGCGAAGTCCGGATCGCGCTGGCGGCAGTGGGCGGCGGGCTGATCCTGCTCGAATACCAGTTATTCTCACCATTCCTGACGGTCGATGTATCCCAGCCGGACTACTTCCGCCAACTTGCCAGTCAGGACGACGTGCGCGCCGTGCTGGATATTCCGACCGGCGACAACCTGGTCGCCAAAACCGCGCTGTACCTGCAAACCCTGCACCACAAGCCGCTGATCGCCGGGCACGTGCTGCGCCGCACGACGCAGGACCCGGCGCTGCTGGCCGTGCTGGATCGCGCGGCGACCACCGACAATGCTGACGGCTGGGCGGCGATCCGGCGCGAGGACGTGCCTTACCTGCTGTCGCAGGCGGGCGCGGATCGCGTCGTGGTGCACAAGGTCGCCTATGCCGACGCGCAGCCCATCGTGGATCGCCTGCATTCGATCTTCGGCCCGCCCGAATTCGAGGACGCGCGCTACGCCGTGTTCGCCATCCCGCGCGTGCCGGAGCCGCCGCCGGGCTTCACGCTGCCGGGCGCGGCCAGTGCGGCGGGCTGGAGCGCGACGGTCGAGGCCGGGCCGTTCAGCGGCCAATTCCTGGCCGAGTCCGGAGCGTGGTATTTCTACAGCGCGACCGAGCAGTACGGCGATCTGGTTTTCCGCGCCCTACCCTACCGCACGCCGCGCCGGATCACCGTCTGGCTGGACGATCACCTGATCACGGGCGGCTGGATCGGGGCCGACGACCCGCAGAGCGCGGGCTGGCGCGTGGCCGATGGCACGATCCGCGTGCCGCTGCGGCTGTCGCCCGGCTACCACACCCTGCGGCTGGCAGCGCCGGACGGCTGCACCGATTACCCCTTCGCGTTGACCTGCTGGGCTGCGTCCGATCTCTCGCCCGACTGCCCGCCGCTCGATCCGCCCGCCTGCCTGAGCGCGGTGTTCGAGCCGCCCACCTGGGAACCGGCGGACGCCCCACCTACGCCGCTGGACGTGGCGCTGGATTACGGGCTGCGGCTGACCGCCTACGAGGTGACGCCCGGCGATCATTCCCTGCGCGTGCGCCTGTTCTGGGACGCGCAGAACCCACTGCCGCGCAGTTACGCGCTGTTCGTGCACGTCGCCAATTTCGGCACGGGCAGCCCTGTCGCGCAGTTCACCGGCTACCCGCCGGTCCTGACCTCGCATTGGAACGCGGGCACGCGCTGGCAAATCGACGTGACGATCCCCCTGCCGGACGATCTGCCCGCCGGGACGTATGCCATCAACGCCGGGTGGTTCCACCCCGACGATGGCATCCGGCTGGGCGTGCACAACGGGGCGAGCGACAACCTTGTGCACGTGACGAGGATCGAACTGAAATAACTGACGTTACGCACTTCGCCATTGACCTCACCCCCGGCCCCTCTCCAAAAGACGTGGAGAGGGAGAAGGAGGTGGGGGTTGAGGGTGAGGTAAACCCCCAAACAGCCGGGAATGAGGAGCGGCGTAACGTCAGCCCCTTTAGCAGCGTCTCCCGCCAAATTTGCCCGCCCGCGCGCCCGACGCTAAGATCAGCCGTCATTCGCAAGCCTGTGGGGGGACGCACGTGCAGAGGATCAAGCCCATCATCCGCCATTGGCCGTTGATTGTCGCCTTAGCGGCCCTGCTGATCGTCGTGATCCGCTGGGTGATCCGCTCGACCGACGCGCAGGACGGGCGGCTGGTTTACGCGCTGGACGATCCCTACATCCACATGGCGATTGCCAAAAACCTGGCGCGGCACGGCGTGTGGGGCATCACCCGCTACGAATGGAGCGCGGCTTCTTCCTCGCCGCTGTGGACGCTGCTGCTGGCCGCGATCTACGTCGTCACCGGCCCGCAGGAGATCGCCCCGTTCGTGCTCAACCTGCTGGGCGCGGGGCTGACGCTCGGCCTGATGTGGCGCCTGTTCCGCCGCCATCACCTGCCGCCGCTGTTCAGCCTGATCATGCTGCTGGCGGTCACCTTCCTGACGCCGCTCCCCACCCTGATCTTCACCGGCCAGGAGCACCTCCTGCACCTGCTGCTGACGGTCGCCTTCACCGGGCTGATCCTGCGCGCCCTGCTGGACGACGACCTGACGCTGCGATCCGGGGCATGGTGGGCGCTCGTGGCAGTGGCCGCCGCGCTGCCGCTGGTGCGCTACGAGGCGCTGTTCATGATCGGGGTGGCGGTGATCCTGCTGGTGCTGCGCGGGCGCTGGATCGGAGCGGTGCTGATCGCGGCGGCGGCGGCGGTCCCGCTGCTGATCTACGGCGCGCTCAACGTCTCCTCAGGCGGATTCTGGTTCCCCAACCCGATCATGCTCAAGAGCCGCTTTGCCGCCGCCGACAACCTCGACCAGACTATCGAGTCCGTGACGCGCCTGTTTTCCTACGATTACCTCAAGGCGTTCTACTGGGAGCTGTTCGGGGGCGACACGCTGCGCATCACGCTGCTGATCCTCGCCGCGCTGGCCACCTACGCCGCCCGCAGTCTGCGCCAGCCGAGCACCGCCGATCCGCGCGGGCTGATGCTGATCCTGTTCGCCGGGGGCGCGTTTTTGCACCTGCGGCTGGCCTCGCTGGGCTGGTTCTACCGCTACGAAGCCTACCTGATCGGCTGGGGGTTGTTCGTGCTGGCCGTCGCGCTGGGCGAGGACGTGGCGCGGCTGTTCGCCGTCGAGGCGGGAAAAAATGATTCAACGCAGAGATCGCAGAGCGCGCGGAGATTCTTAAGGGTAAGAGAGAGCAGAGCTTTCGCGGTCGTGGATAACGCGCTCGCGACCCATCATCTCCGGCTGACGAATATCGCGCTGGCCCGGCTGGCGGCGGCGGTCGGAGTGGTGATCGCCTTCGGCTACCCGCTGTTCGAGCGCGCCTGGTACGCCTATCACGAAACGCTCACCGCCACCTGGGATATTTACGCCCAGCAGGTCCAGATGAGCGACTTCATCCACACCTACTACGAGCGACGCGGCGTGGCGCTGAACGACGTGGGCGCGGCCAGCTTCCTGACCGACGCGCGGATTCTCGATCTGTGGGGCCTGGGAAATAACGAGGTCGCCTGGGAACGCTATCACGGCTTCTACGACTCGTACCGGATCGAGCGGCTGGGCTACGACAACGACGCCAAGATCGCCATCGTCTATCCCCAGTCGTTCGAGCAGTTCGGCGGCGTGCCCACCACCTGGGTGCGGATCGGGGCCTGGACCCTGCCCAGCATGGTCGCCGTCGCGTACCCGACGGTGGTGTTCTACGCCATCGACATGATGGAGATCAACCCGCTCGCCGCCCATTTGAAGGAGTTCGAGGCGTATCTGCCGCCCGGCGTCACCACCACGCTCAGCGTGGAGCCGATCAACCCCTGATCCTGGTCCAGGCGGCGCGCGGGGGATTTTTGAGGGGCGGTTCTACTGATCCTTGCATTGAAATCTAAACCCCAGCCCCTCCCCAGGCAAGCTGGAGAGGGGTCAGGGGTGAGGTAAATCTCCCTGGCAAAAAGTTTAGCTATTTATGCAAGGATCAGTAAAAGCAGGGCGCAGCAAGCGGCGCCCCTACCACGACGGGTTTCACCGTGCCGCTCCCCCTCGCCACCGGGTGGGGTGAGGTAAACTTAGAGGCAAGGATACTGCCATGCTGGATCGACGCACACGCCTGATTCGCCGGATCTTACGCGCGCTGGGCTGGCTGCTCGTGCGGACGCTGACTCGCACGCACATCACCGGGCGCGACTACCTCAACACGCTGGGACCCGTCATTTACGCCGCCAATCACTGCTCGACCTTCGACGCCCTGATGCTGATCCTCCTGATGCCGTCCGATACGGTCTTCGTCGGGCCGGGCGATTTCAAGCTGCTGTGGCCCGCCAACTGGATCGTCAAAAATGCCGGGCTGATCCTGATGAAGCGCGGCGGCGTGGACCGCGAAGGGCTGAAGCACATGATCGACACCCTGAACGCAGGCGGGCGGCTGGGACTCTTTCCTGACGGCGGGACGTGGGAGAAGCCGATCCGCGACGTGAAATCGGGCGCGACCTACCTCTCGCACGCAGCCCAGGCCCCGATCGTGCCGATGGCCTTCAGCGGGACGTACCAGGTCTGGTCGCGGATCGCCCGGCTGCGCTTCCCGCGCCTGACCGTCGCGATCCTGCCGCCGCTGCCGCCGGTCCAGGTGTCGAACGACCGCAAGCGCCGCCAGGACGACCTGCAAGCGGCGGCGGTCGCAATCATGCTCCAGATTTACGAGCACCTCACGCCCGAAACACGCGCCTTTTACGACCGGCAGGCGCGCCTCCGCTTTAGCGGGACTTTGCTCGCCCAGCCGGAGCCGATCCCGCTGCCCGGCGTGCCGCTGGGCGCGCTGGCGGAACTGGTCAGCAAGCCCAACCTGTTCAGCCCGCTGTACCGCAATGCCCATCTGCCGGTCAAACCCTTCGTGCACGCCGGACGCTACGTCTCCGCGCGGCAGATGAAGATCGCCGCCGACGCGCTGCACGCCGCCTTCGCCGCAGGCGATTTCGCCGGATACCTGGAATACCGCCTGGGTGACACGAAGTCCGCCGAGATTCGGGCCGCCCTGGAGGCGATCAGCGCCGCGCTGGCCCCGCTCCAGGCCACCGGCGTCCGCGTGGCGTTCCAGGCGGCG
>CAYRWY010000072.1:0-11268 GCA_964427955.1 uncultured Anaerolineaceae bacterium | reverse complement strand
GTGGGCAGTGGTCCGGCAATCACCCGATAATCTGGGTTAAGACCATTTAATGAAGGGGGGCACGATGCCCGACCAGATTTTGGGGATACACCACGTGACGGCGATTGCCAGCGATCCCCAGACCAACCTTGATTTTTATGCGGGGATATTGGGACTGCGGCTGGTCAAGCGCACCGTCAACTTTGACGATCCCGGCACCTACCATCTTTACTACGGCGACGAAACCGGCCAGCCCGGCACCCTGATGTCTTTTTTCCCCTGGAAGGGCGCGGTACGCGGCCACCAGGGCACCGGCCAGGTCACGGTGACGTCGTTTTCCATTCCGCCCAACTCGATCCCATACTGGATCGCCCGCCTGCGCGAATTTGGCATCACGTTCGAGGGCACGACCCGGCGGTTCAACGACGAGGTACTGACCGTCTATGACCTGGATGGGATGCAGTTGGAATTGGTCGCCCACGCGGGCGCCAGCGCTCACCACGCCTGGACCGCAGGCTCCGTGCCCGCCGAGCACGCCATCCGGGGGCTGCACAGCGTCACGCTGTCCGAAGCGGGCGGCGACGCGACACTCCGCCTGCTGACGGACGTGATGGGCCTCACGGTGCTCTCGGAGTCCGGGGATCGCGCGCGCTGCCAGATCGGCGGGACCGGGCCGGGCCATCTGGTGGACATCATCCGCCTGCCGGGCGAGCAGCCGGGGCGTATCTCCGCCGGATCGGTGCATCACCTCGCGTGGCGCGTGGCCGACACCGAGGCCCAGGCGACCTGGCGGGTGAAGATCGCCGGGGCCGGGCTGGGGGTCACACCGGTCCGGGATCGTTCGTATTTCCGCTCGATCTATTTCCACGAACCGGGCGGCGTGCTGTTCGAGGTCGCCACGGATGGGCCGGGCTTCGCGCACGACGAACCGGTCGCGGAGTTAGGAAACCGGCTGATGCTCCCGGCCTGGCTGGAAGACTCGCGTGACGAGTTGGAGCACCATCTGCCACTCGTGCACGTGCCTTGACTAGTTCCTCCTTGATGCTGACTCGAGAGGATCGAGAGCCGGGTCTGTTGTCGAGATATTCCAGGGTGAGCTTCCCACTCACCCCCTCTTGACAAAAAGAACACACGTTCGTACAGTAGAGAAAATAAACAGCACTCACCGCACACCAATGATCCGTCTCCGTACCGACGTCGGCGGTGATCGCCTTTTCAGTCTTCACCGGAGGAATCGCCATGCGTCCTGATCAGTGTATAGCGTGCGCCGGGTTTCCGTGCGCGGACGTGCAGCACGAGCGTTATGTCGTTCCCAACCCCGACCTCGATCCCGACCTGGTATCCATCATTCTGATCTCCGAAGCGGCCCCGGCCAACCCCGGCGACTATTATTACGCGCCCGGAGAGGCCCTCTTCGCCCAGACCACTGTCCAGGCGTTCAACGACGCAGGGGCCAACGTCGCCTCGATCCAGGATATTCTCCGGCGAGGCGTCTACCTCACGACGGCGGTCAAGTGTGGCAAAACCGGCTACGGTATCCAGACCGAGACGGTCCGGCGCTGTGCGCTCCTGCTGGAACAAGAGTTAGCCCTGTTCCCACACGTGAAAGTGATCCTGTTGATGGGCGACGTGGCCATCAAGGCGCTCAACACCGTGGCCCAACGGAAAGGCGAAAAACGCGTGATCCCGGCGGGCGCCACCTATAGGCTCCGGGGGCAGGTTTATTTTTTCGAGGGGAAGCGCGTCTTTCCTTCGTACCTGCAAGCCGGTCCCAGCTTCTTTATCGAAAAAAGCAAGCGCAAGATGATCGCCGAGGACCTTACAGCGGCGCTGCGGCTGGTGCCGTAACGCTCCGCCGACATCGCTCACAGGCGGCCTGCAAAAAAACGCCCTGGCGTTTCCGTCAGGGCGTGAGTGCCGAACGCTTGCTGATCCTTACCACGCTCGCTCGATTTCCCTGGGGAGATGAACCTCACCCCTGGCCCCTCTCCAAGCAAGTTGGAGAGGGGAACAAGCCCGTTTGCTCCCCTCCCCAGTCTCGCCTGGGGAGGGGTTGGGGGTGAGGTAAAACCGCTGAACAGTGCTCAGTAGTTTATTGTCCCAGGAAGCCGGACAGGTACGCCTGGAGTGGGGTGGACTTGGCCGGGTCCTCGGACTTGCCGAAACCGGTCAGGTAGAAGCTCTCGTTATTGCCGATGTCGAAGCTGCGGCCCGGCAGGCTGTCGTCCTGGGCGCTCTGGAAGAAGCTTTCCAGCGGGCTGGACTTGGCCGGGTCGTTCGAGCGGCCAAAACCGCGCAGGTAGAAGGTCGCGCCCTCGACCGGGAAGGCCCGGCCCGGCAAACCGCCGAAGCCGCCCACACCGGTCACGCCGGTCGGCGCCGCGGGCGTGCCGCTGGTCACGGTCAGGGTGTAGTTGCCCTGCGTGGTGCCCGAGTCGATGCCGTTGCGCGTCACGACGATGTAGTAGGTACCGCTTTCGGGCAGGCGGATGGAGATCTGGGCATCGGTGCCGCCGCCGCTGTCGTCATCTTCTGCGATCACTTCCTGGTGCGGGTCGATCACGCCCAGGTAGGCGTCCAGGCCGCCCGCGCCGGTCATGGTGATGGTGATCTGTTCGTTCGCCTGGCCTTCATAGGGATACAGGTGCACGAAGCTGGCGCTGCTGATCGCGCCGGTCGCGGACTGCCCCGCGGTGATCGCGGGCATCTGATCCACGCCCGCCGGAGTCTGCTGCTGGCTCTGCTGTTCCTGAGGCGCGCTCTGTTCTTCGGGGGTCGCCGCAATCAAGACGTACGCCCCGCTAGACGTGCCGGTATCCACGCCCGCGCGGGTCGCCGCGACGAGGTAGGTGCCGGTGGTGGGGATGGTCAGTTCCAGGAAGGCATCGGTCTTGCTACCCTGCACCTGGTTGCCGCTGTTGTTATCCTCGGACAGCACGTTGCCGTCCTGGTCGGCGAAGATCAGGTAGCAGTCCAGCGCGCTGCCGTCAGCGAACATCGCGACCAGCAGATCGGTGCCCTGCTCTAACTGCATGGCGTAGATCTGCGCGTAAGAATCGGCGGTGATCTGCCCGGAGGTCGGGGTCGCCAGCGCGAGGTCGCCCATCAGGAAGACGCCCGGCGACACTTCTTGCGGCGCGCCGACGTTGGTGGTCGTCTGCGAGACATTCTGCGGCCCCGTGCCGCCGCCCAGCGCCAGTTGGTATTGGCCCTGGCTCGTGCCCGCGTCGAAGTCGTAGCGCGTGGCGACGATGATGAACGTCCCGCTGGTGCTCAAGGTCGTCTCGATGTAAGCGTTACCATTGCCGCCGGTATCGTCATCTTCGGCCAGCACTTCTTCGGTAGCGGCGTCGAGCAGGCCCAGGTACGGATCGAGCACTCCGTCACCCACCATGCCGATCTGAACCCGATCCCCGCGCGATCCCTGGAACTGCCAGAGTTCGAAATAGTTCTTGTTCGTGATCTGGCCGGTCACGGTATCACCATAGGCAATCGTGCCCGCGCCGACCGCTTCAGCCCGGTGCAGGACCGGCACCAGCGCCGTGAGCAGCGCCACAACCACGACCGTAACGACTAAACGAGAAAGACGTGTTGACAACATACCGTGTTCCTCCCACTCTCCGAACGAATGTCCGTCTGATGTCAGTGTTGAAGGCTTTACCCTGTTAGCGATTCTAAGCGCGGCGGGGGGTAAGGCGCAACCTTGTATTCAGTATCGAACGCGGGCGTGACCAAAGCGTGACCGGGGGCATTCACGGTGAATTTTTTACACGGTTTTTATAGCCCTGAAACAGGGGCGGAGAAATCGACCGAGCGGTGCTATACTACAAGCAGTCAGCTTGTACCAGGAAATCCTATGACTCTCAAACCATCATCCGTGCCTTCTTATCCCCAGTACGAATGGGCCTTGAGCGCCACCGGACATCCCCTGCATGTTTCGCAGGCCCGGCCCGGCGAGATGTATCTGTGCCCGCTGTGTCATGGCCGCATGGTCGCCAAGCTGGGGGAAGTCAAGCAGCACCATTTCGCCCACGAGTCGCTCAAAGCCTGCACGCCCGATAACGTCGCCCAGGCCGTGGTCGGGCGCTGGATCGCCGAGCAGTTCGAAGAGTGTCTGCGGGCGCGTTGTTCGATCAGCGTGACGTGGACCTGCCCGATCTGCCAGCACCCGCACACGGTCGATCTCTTGCACGGCGCAGCCCGCGTGCAGCAGGACTATCCCTACCGTGATTTCAGCCTGGACCTGGCGTTGGTCGATACGGGGGGTAACCCCCAGGCCGCCCTGCTGCTGCACAAGCCCAGCCGCGACCTGCTGCTGAGCGCGGTGCGGCAGTCCATCATGCTGATCGTGATCGAGGTAGCCAACCTGCACAGCCCGACGCTGGACGTCCCCACCCTGCTCAAAGGTGCCGCGATCTATGGGGGGCCGTGCGCCACCCAGCGCGCCGCTGCCGAACAGGGCGTGATCACCGATCATACCCGGCTGCGCGATCTGCTCACCCAGGCCGTGACGCCGCCACCGCATCGCGTGCATGGCGTGCTGGAGAGCCTGGGCGTGCTGACCCACGTCTTCAGCCTGGCCGGTCAGCGCCTCTGGCTGCCGCCGCTCTTGTGGGAACGAGCCATCGGTGGGATGCATCACGCCATCAGCCCAACCCTGCAAGTAACGTCCCAGGAGTGGGAACAACCGGACGGTGCGATCATCGCGCTATATTACATCACCACCGGGCCGACCGCCGCGATTGCGGTCCGGCGTTATCCGCCGGGCCAGCGGCCCTATGCCCGCCTGGATACGGCGGCCTTCCGGGGGGGACGCATGACGGCGGCGGCAGTCGCCCGCAGTTTCGCCGAGTTGTAGGGGGCTGGGGTTCCGGTGGATCAAAAGCATCAAGCACGCGAAACTTCGCTGTATTTTACCTCACCCCCCGACCTCCTCTCCACGCGGTGGCGAGGGGGAGCGGCGCGGTGGAAACGTCGGTGCAGGGGCGCCGCTTGCTGCGCCCTGCTTTTCCACCCCTGAAGCGCGGGTCCGGGCATGAAAAAAGAATTCTCTGAGTCGACACCCATCACAGGAAAGACAAACCCATGACACTACCATTACTGGGCTTAGGGATCGCGATCCTGGTCCTCGGGATCGCGCTGTGGTTCAATGCGCGGAAGACCCCCCGGCTGCACCAGGTCGCCGCCGAGATCCAGGCGGCCTGGCAGGCGAGCGGCTTCGCCGTGCGCTACGGGCCGGTGCCCGCGACGTGGTTCGGCTTCCGGGGCGAGGATAACTTTCGCGGCGTGCTGGCGATCCGCGACGATTCCTTCCTGTTCGCCTGCCGCGCCGAAGCGCCCTATCTGCTGAGCGTGCCGCTGGACCGCATCCGCTGGATCGGCTTCTGGCAAGACTTCGGCAGCTATTCGGAGAAACGCGCCGTCCGCATCGAGGTCGAAGCGCCGGACTTCTGGCAGGTGCTGACCTTCGTGCTGGGTCCGATGGAGGAATTCGCCCAGCAGTTGAGCGAGGCCGCGCAGATTCCGGTCGATTACAGCGGCGGCGGGGTCGAAACCGGCCCGGTCCGCGCCGAGCGGCTGTTCCAGAACGTCTACGGCCAGTGGCAGCAGGAGCGGCATGGCCTGCTCTTTCTGGCCCCCGACCGGCTGCTGTTCGACTGGCGCGAGCCGATCTTCCTGACGAGCATCCGCCGCCTGGACGTGAGCTATACCAACTCGCCCAGCCCCCTGGCAGTGGACACACTGCGCATCGATTACGAGGATGCCGAGGGCGCGGCCCGTGCGGTGGGCTTCAAGCTGCGCGATGCCGACGACTGGGCCGAGATGCTCAGTCTCCGCACGGACATCCCGGTCGAGCGCGCGTCCAGCCGCAAAAAGAAGGGCGACTAAAGCCCCATTTCCGTTTTGAGACGCGGCGAGTACAATGAGCATGGAATACCGTCTAGTCGGGAGTCTGATGAATGCCATCCTCTGACTTGAGAGCCAAACTGCAACAAGCGATTGCCCTCGCGCAGGCCGGACAGCGCACCGAAGCCCGCCGCCTGCTGAACGAAGTCGTCACGGCGGACCCGACCCAGGAACTGGCCTGGCTGTGGCTGGCGACCGTCTCGAACGACCGCTCGGAA
This sequence comes from uncultured Anaerolineaceae bacterium, assembly GCA_964427955.1. Taxonomy (GTDB): domain Bacteria; phylum Chloroflexota; class Anaerolineae; order Aggregatilineales; family Aggregatilineaceae; genus JACRBK01. Next base: position 5,164 of record CAYRWY010000072.1, on the reverse strand, counting down.
CGCATCGACTACCTGGAACGGGTGCTGGCGCTGAATCCGCACAGCAGCACAGCCCGCCATGCCTATGCGCAGTTGACCGGACATGAGTATGTCCCGCCCGACGCCGTCCCGACCTTGAAAACCAAGCTGACGCGGGACACGCAGCTCCCCATGACCAGCATCATCACCCTGATGGCCGTGGCCGCAGTGGCCGTGATCGTGGTCATGATCGCGGTGAATGCCCGCAATAATAAGAAGAGCGAGACCAAAGACCGCCCGCTGCCGACCGTCTCTTTTATCCTGCCGACGCGCACGCCGACCTGGGGACCGTCCCCGACCAACACCGGAACGCCGTTCCCCACACCGACGGAAGGCCCCTCGCCGACCCGCATCTGGGACGTGGGTGTGCCCACCTGGACGCCGATCCCGACGCGCACCCAGCCGCCCACCCGGACGCCGCTGCCCACGCTGACGCCGCAGCCCTCGGAGACGGAGACGCCCACGCTGGCCCCACCGTCGGACACCCCGACGCCCGGTCCGGAGACGGCCACGCCGACCACCGGCGCTGCGGCGACCCGCCGTCCCACCCGGACGGCGACCGCGATCCCGGCAACGGAGACGCCGACACCGACCATTTCACCCACGCCGAGTTTGACTTTGGTTAAATTTGAGTAGGCCTGAGGGAAAACTCCTCGAAATTGGGTGCTTGCGCGAGAGAGCAGTGTTTTGTACAATGAGATAACGGGTTGGGTCTTCGCTTGAATACGAGAAAAAAGCTTGTGCACTTTTCCCGTATCGTGTTACAATGACAAGCGTAGACTTCGAGTCGAACTTACCAGTTCCTAGGTGTAAGCCATAAAAAGGAGTTAGAGCCGTGGCGATTGAATTCTACGATGTCAAGATCCGTCAGAAGGTTTCCGTGGACAGCAAGAATGTCAAGAAGGTGACCTTCACCACCAAGAACGGGCAGACCCGCTATGGGCTGCGTGCCAAGACCGCTGATGGTCGTAACTTGACCAAGTTCATCTCCAAGAGCGAATGGGACAAGCTGAACCTGCCGGTTGGCTAGTCGCTGGTTCGCCGAAGTTTATCAAACCGCGCCCCATAGGGCGCGGTTTTTTGTTTTCTTGAAGATCGCACCGGGGGCATAGTACGTTGGTCCTAAATTCGTCCAACGTGCGGGGCGCAGATGTATTAATTTTGAATCGATTTCACAATACTACCTTTACTTTTCCCCCAATGCTGGTCTATAATGGGAATGCATTGAGAAAGAATACGCAAAGGGTAGAGCGATGGCCGCAGTATTTGTACTCGAAGATGATCCGGACCTGTTGGAGCTGTATACCAAGGCGCTGACCTTCAAGGGATATCAGGTCACCCATACCAACACCGCGGAGAGTGCGATCAAGATGTTGGATGACGGCTATCTGCCCGACGTCGCGGTGCTGGATATGTCGATGCCCGGATTGTCAGGCGCTGCTGTCGTGGAATTTCTGCGCAGCCGCACCGACAGTGCCGGAATGCCGATCATCGTGGTGAGCTGCGACGAGGACTTCCGGGAACGGCTGCGTCCCGCCGATGTGAAATTCATGGTCAAGCCGATCAGTATTTCCGACTTGTTCAAGGCCGTGGCGAGCTACGCGGCCTGAGTCGATCAGTGCCCGCCTCGTCCTGATGACGGCTGCCCTCCGACCGGCAGCCGTCATTTTTTTTTGCGGGGAAGCCGATGCCCCCCCGGTCGTTATCCACCCCTGGCCCCTCTCCCATCAAGTACAATGGAGAGGGGGCCGGGGGGTGAGGCCGGGACAAGGCGTGAGTGCCTCACAAAACCTTAAATTGACGCACATGGGCAGCAAGCTGACGCCCCTACACTGACGTTTCCACGGCGCCACTCCCCCCCGGCCCGCCCTACGCCGGATCGAGCCGGTTGATCGTGTCTTCCATCAAGCGCACCAAATCGCGCAGCATCTCCGTGTCGAAGGCGAGACGCGCGCCCGCCGCCTGGAACAGCTCCGGCAGCGTGACGGTCGTCCCCAGCGCCAGCGCGCGGCGGTAGGCGGCTACAGCTCCCGCCTGGTCCTGGATGGCGCGGCTCCACACCTGCACGGCGCCCACCTGCGCCAGCCCATACTCGACGTAGTAGAACGGCGCGCCCCAGATGTGTCCTTGCAGCCGCCAGTACAGCTTCAGTGTGTCTTCGATCCCGGACCAGTCGTAATCCGGCATATAGCGGCGGTGCAGATCGAACCAGACCTGATCACACTGGCGCGTGTCGTGCGCCTGATCGGGATGCTCGTAGATCCAGTGCTGGAAGGCGTCCACAACCGCCATGTACGGCCAGAAGCGCAGCGAGCTGTCCAGGTGTTCGACCCGCGCGCGGGCGGCGTCGGCCTCGGAGTAGAATCCGCCCTGGTCGGCGGTCAGGTAGGGCGCGGCCAGCAGTTCCATCGACATCGAAGCAACTTCCGCAAATTCAATCGGGATGCCCTCCGAACGCTGCTGAAGATACGGCAGGTGCGCGCTCTCGAACGAGTGGAAGGCGTGCCCGCCCTCGTGCAGCAGCGTTTGCACGTCGCCGTGAATGCCCACCGCGTTGGTGAAGATGAACGGCTGGCGCGTGAACGAGAATTCGGTCATGTAACCGCCGCTGGCCTTGTGTTTGCGGCTTTCCAGGTCGAGCAGGTTCCGCTCACGCATGAAGTGGTAATAATTGCCCAACTCCGGATCGACGCGGGTGAAGATCGCCTCGATCTTGTCGTTCAGTTCATTCATCGTCTGGTACGGCTTGAGCGGCGCATGGCCTCCGGGGTCCGGGCTGCCGAACCAGAAGTTGTCCCACACTCGCAGCGTGTCCACGCCCAACCGGGCTTTACGGCGGGCGGCCAGGCGGCTGGCGGCGGGGACGACCACCGCTTCGATAGCGGCATGGAAGGACCGGCAGTCGGCGGGCGTATAGTCGAAGCGCCCCAACTCTTTCCAGCGGAAGTCGCGGTAATTGTCGAATCCGGCATTCCGCGCCTGCTTCAGCCGCAGGTCCAACAGTTGCACCCAGATCGCATCCATCGCCTCGCGATCCTGGCTCACACGCGCCGCCAGCTTGCGCCAGGCGCGCTCACGGACGCTGCGATCCGCGGCTTGCAGCTTGGCGACGGTCTGCGGGCGGGTGAGTTCCTCGCCATCCCAGTCGATCGTCATCGCGCCGTGAATCTTGTCCAGTTCCACGCCCAGCCGCTCGATCTCGGTCAGGACCGGCAGATTCTCGGCGCGGAAGATGGCCGCGTCGGTGCGCATCTTGCGCAGCGGGATGCCGAACCCTGCCGGTTCCAGGCCGCTGGCGAGCAGCTTTTCTTTCAACCGCTGATCGAATTCGCGCGCGCGGGGCATGATCTGCTCGGCGTAGTCCTGGAAACGCTGCTGCCCGGCCTCGTCGTTGGTGTGCGTCGTAGTGCGCACCTGGAGCCGCGTGAAGCTCTCGGCGATCAGGCTGGCGAGCAACGACCAGTCCGCCAGCCAGGCGTCCACGTTCTCGGCGGCCAGCGGACGGCGGATGAGTTCGTCGGCAAACGGTTGGATCTGGTCCCACGACCAGGCCATGAACTGGTTGATATCGTTCGGTAACGTGCTGATCATCATAACGTGTCCTTTCGATAACGCTGCTATTGCCCCACCCGCGCAATCGGCGCAAAGACGGGCTGGCCCGAATAGGCGACGAGCACGGGCGACGTCGCCCCGGCGGGCAGCCAGTACAGCGCCGGATTCGGCCACGCCGCGCGGAGAGTCTGCGCATCGCCCCCGCTGGTGAACAACTCGGCCAGTGGCAGGCTGGCCGGGACTACGCTGAACAGAATCCCGGTGCCGTCCGGCGCGGGAGCGATCCGCCCGATGGCGCGGCCTCCCCCCTGCCAGATCACGTTCTCCTTGACCGTCGCCAGGTCCAGCCGGACCAGCGACAGCGCATCGTTCGACAGCGTGACCGGCCACATCCCGAAGACCTGCTGGCCGCGGTCGGCCTGCGCGGCATCGTCCAGCGTCACGGCCTGCGACGGCATCTCGATGGAATAGTAGAGCGCCTGCCCGTCGGCGCTCCAGGCAATCTGGCGCGCGTCCGATCCTCTCCGTAGATTAGTACGTTCCCACTTGGTGAAATCGAGCAGTGCGATCCCGGAATCGGTCAGCGCCGCAAAGCGGGTGCGATCCGGCGACAGCGCGCCGTTGCGCAGATCCGGGCCGAATTCGGTGATCTGCCCGTTGGCGGGATTCAGCACGCCCAGCCCGCCCGCACAGCCGGTCGTGACCAGGAATTGGCCGTCCGCCATCCAGACCAGGACGTTCGCATGACCGCCCGGCCCGCTTTCGCGGAAGTAGATCACGTCCGCCGGATCGCTGGTCGCCGCCTCGCACGTGCCGCTCAGGGCGAAGGTCGTGACCGGCTGGGGATCGCCGCCGCCCACCGGGACGCTGTAGAGTTGGAACAGCGGCGCGCCGTTGGCGTCAGTTTGGCCGGTCGCCGCTGTATAGGCGATCTGCTGGCTGTCCGGACTCCATGCCGGGGGGAACGTCGCATCCACCGGGCCCGCGAGCTTGCGCGGCGACAACCCTTCGGCGGCATCCATCACGCGCAGCTCGCCGTTGGTCGCGTCGATGTACGAGACGAACAGCCCGTTCGGCGCGAAGTTGAGATAGTAGCGCACGAAATCGGGCGTCGTGGTGGCGCTGCGGCCCGGCAGATCGCTGAGCGTGCCCACGAACAGGTCCCCCACGAAAACGTGCGCCATCGGCAGCGGCGGCAGCTTCACTTCGGCGGGGGCCTCGGCGGTCGCGTCCGACCCCGTCCCACCGGCGGGAGTGGCCCCGGAACCGCCAGCCGGAGTCGATCCGGGCGGGCCGAACTGGTCGAGAATCTGGCCGAACCAGGCGTTCCAGGCGTCGAACACTGCCGCCGGGGCCCACTGCTCGACGCGGTGCGCGCTGCCGTACTGGACGAACATCGTGATCCGCCAGGTGCGCGTCCCGTCCTGGCAGGGCGTCTGGTAGGTGGTGGAGCGCCCAAAAGTGCCGACTTCCACCCGCTGCGCCGGGTCGGCCTGCACGCCCGCCGCCGCCGTATACTCGTCCAGCAGGCTGTCGGGGGTGGCATCACTCGCCACGCGCCCCACGCTCACGATGCGCATCCCCGGCTGGTCGC
>CAYRWY010000071.1:0-17630 GCA_964427955.1 uncultured Anaerolineaceae bacterium | reverse complement strand
TGCCGCCGCCCAACCGGGATCGACCTCGGTATCGTTGTTGAGCAGCGCGACGTATCCCCCCTGCGCGGCCTTCATCCCGGCGGTGCACGCGCCGGTGAAACCCCGGTTTTCCGGCAGGGTGATCAGCTTCACGTCGAGATACTCGCGAGTGATCAACTCCTGCGAGCCATCGTGAGAAGCGTTATCGACCACGATCACTTCCAGGCGTGGGTAAGTCTGGCGGCGCAGCGCCTCGAAGCAGGGCGGCAGGTGTTGGGCGCCGTTCCAGTTCGGGATCACGACCGAAAACAGGGCGGAGTCAGCCATGCTTTTTCAACAACCCTTCGGTGTCCAAAAAGGCCGCGACGGCATCCTGCCAGGGCCGCAGGGTGATGCCCAGCCGGGCGGCGGCGACATTGCGCAGCACGGCGTGTTCGGGCGGGCGCGAGGGCCGCGGATATTCGGCCAGCGTGATGGGCTGGATCGGCACCTCGCCATAGCCGGCCAGGTCGAGCGCCTGCCGCGCGAAGCCGTAGCGCGAGATCGTGCCCGCGTTGATCAGGTGGTAGATGCCGTAACAGCCGGTCGTGATCAACTGGCAAATGGCGTCTGCCAGGTCGTCGTTGTAGGTGGGCGAGCTGATTTCGTTGGTCACCACGCGCAGGGTTTTCCCCTGCTGGGCAGCGTTCAAGATGGTGTGGATGAAGTTCCTGCCGCCGTGCGCGAACAGCCACGACGTGCGAACGATGTAGTGCTTGCGGACCAGGTCGCGCACGACCTGTTCGCCGACCCATTTACTGTAGCCATACGGATTGATGGGGGCAGGCCGGTCATATTCCAGATACTCGCGCTGCGCCTGGCCGTCGAAGACTTCGTTGGTGCTGACGTACAGCAGGGGAATGTCGCGCGCCTGGCAGGCCCACGCGATGGTCTGCGTGCCGAACCCATTCGCGATCAGCGCTTCGTCGGGATGTTCCGCGCAGTGATCGACCGCCGTCAGCGCCGCGCAGTGCAGCACCAGGTCGGGCTGGACGCGCTCGAACGTGCTCTCGACGCTCTGGCGGTCCGTGATATTGACGCTGTCCAGGTCGATACCTGTCACGGTCTGGTGTTGCAGCCGGTTCATCAACTGGCTGCCGAGCCGTCCTAGAGACCCGGTAATCAGAATCTTCATAAGTCTAAGTTCCGTCGGGTGATTGAATAACGAGCGGCCTATTATAGCGGACTTAAGCTCCCTCGAAAACTACGTTTGCCAGGCTGCTGCCAGATGCACTAAGCGATCAAAATCAAGTTTATCATTTGTTAATAAATACGTACATAACTTGACATAAAATACAGGAATCATTATATTTGTAAGAGAGGCCGCGTTCAAAAGCTCTCTGTTTGAGTCAGCGGCTCACTTTATTACTAGGGTTGTTATCGTCCAGTCAAAGGCCGTTTCGGTGACTCACTCTCAGCATCCTAATTTCGTTCATCCCCGCAACCTCAAGATTAACGTAGGCTTCTTACTGGCCGAGGGCGTCGGTTATCAGCGCGTGCTCGACCTCGATTTCCCACGCCTGCGGGTTGACGAGGATCTCGAACTGGATTTTCTGCGGGGTAGTCTGCGCCTGAGCCGAAACTCTCGTGGAATTCTGGCCCAGGGGAAGCTGGAGACGGGCGTCTTATCCGAATGTTCGCGTTGTTTGACTCCCACCTTTTGTTCTGTACAGGTTGAGTTCAGCGAGTTGTTCTCGTTCCCGCCTTCTCCGGATACGGTGTATTCCGTGGCGGAAACCGGGATTCTCGACCTGGCACCGTTGATCCGTGAAGAAGCGATTTTGAATGTTCCGATGGGCACCTTGTGCCGCCCCGACTGTGCGGGGCTTTGCCCTGAGTGCGGCCAGAACTGGAACGAAGGCTCCTGCGACTGCCAGCAGAACGTGGGTGATCCCCGGCTGGCCGTCTTGCGTGCCCATCTCAAACGCGCCGACGATAAAGAGTAAGTGCGGGATTTCGCTCGCCATCTCAGTTTCGGGTTGGGTGTTTAGTTAAAGGGGGAATCGCTTTGAATATTTATGGTGATTCTGATCAGCCGGATCAGGAACAGCCGCGTTTGGAGGTCATGACCGCCTTGCTCGAAAAGGCGGACAGCCAGGGTTTTTTGACCACTGATGATATTTTGGAGATCATGCCGGATGCCGAAGAGGCGATGGACCAGTTGGAACAGGTCTTTTCGTGGCTGAACGCTGCCGGGGTCGAAGTCTTTGGGGAGAAACCCGGGGAAGGGGATGCGCCCCACCTGGACGAGGACGATCTGGACGACGAAGACGACGATACCTTTGATCTGAGCGGGGTGTCGTCGGATGATACGGTGGGCCTCTATCTCAAGGAAATGGCCCGTGTGCCGCTGCTCACGACCGAAGAAGAAGTGGACCTGGCCAAGCGCCTGGAAGCGGGCAACGCGGCGCGCGCCGAATTGGCCCGGTTAGGAACCGAGGTCTCGGACGAGACGCGCAGCACCCTGGAAGCGGTGATCGAGGATGGCAAGGCTGCCCGCGATCATCTGATCAAAGCCAATACGCGCCTGGTCGTCAGTATCGCCAAAAAATACATGGGGCGCGGGGTGCATTTCCTGGATTTGATCCAGGAAGGCAACCTGGGCCTGATGAAAGCCGTCGAAAAGTTCGATTACACCCGCGGCTACCGGTTCAGCACCTACGCCACCTGGTGGATCAGGCAGACGATCACGCGGGCCATCGCCGACCAGGGCCGCACCATTCGCGTGCCGGTGCACATGTCCGACCGCATCCGCCGCCTGTACAAAACCGCCCGGCAGCTTGAGCAAGAAAACGGGCGCAAACCCACGCCGGAAGAGATCGCGGACCGGATGGACCTGGAGCCGCGCAAGGTCCAGTGGATGCTCAAGGTGAGCTGGCGTCCGATGAGCCTGGAACGCCCGGTCGGCGAAGAAGAAGACAGCGAGCTGGGCAGCTTCATTGAAGACCTGACCACGCCCACGCCGACCCAAAGCGCTTATCAGAACCTGCTGCGCGAAAAGGTCGAGGAAGTGCTGGGTACGCTGACCGCCCGCGAAGCGCGCATCTTGCGGCTGCGGTTCGGACTGCAAAATGGGCGCAGCTACACGCTGGAAGAAGTCGGGCAGAAGTTCGGCCTGACGCGCGAGCGTATCCGCCAGATCGAGGGCAAGGCCCTGCGGCGGCTGCGCCATCCTCGCCGCTCGCGCCAGTTGAAGGATTTCACCTAGCGCGCACGATTCTACCGGTAAATGACAACGCCACTCCACCAGTGGCGTTTTGTTTTTGGCAGCGCATAGGAAAAGGTGGGCGGTCTGAGTTGACATCCACTCCTAATCTCCGTATACTCCCAAACGTCTTATTCAATTATTCCGCCGCACGCCGCGCGTGAGGAGGCAGAATCTATGCAGGGTAGCAGCTTCCGCTTGATTGTGCGCCGTGGTCCGCAGCCCAATCAAATATATCCTCTCGATAAAAGCATTGTCACGTTGGGGCGCGATATCACGAACGATATTGTCATCAACGATCCCGAGGTGAGTCGCCATCACTGCCGCCTGACCCAGGGTGGCGGTGGATTCACGATTGAGGACTTGGGATCGACCAACGGGACGTTCATCAACGGGCAGCGTCTCACCGGCGCGCGTCCCCTATCGCCTGGGGACATGGTCGGCCTGGGCGAGACCGTGACGCTGGCCTACGAGTCGGCGGTGATGGGTGTCCCGGCGGATCCGCGTCAGGCGGCGACGATGCCTGGCAGCAGCATCCCGGTGGATTACGGCGCCCGTCCTGCGCCCGGCTACAGCCAGCAGCCGCCGTCGCCCGCCGTGTCGACTTCGTCAGGGTATCCTGCGCCGGGTTATCAGGCTCAGCAGCAGCCGTATGGCGCAGCGCCCCAGCAGCCGGTCGCCTATGAATATGACTATCAGGAAGAGCCGTACGAAGGCGGCGGCGCGGGCCGGTGGGTCGTTTTGGGCTGCGGGTGTTTCCTGGTGCTGTGTATCGTGACCTCCGTCATCAGTGCCATTATCATCGATGCCAAGTGCTGGTGGGGCGATATTCCGGTGATCTCGGAAGTCTTTGACCTGAGTGTCAAAGCGGACGCCACCTGCCGATAACGTCATCAGGATCAGCCGCGTGGGCGATTTGATCGCGGTCGAACAAGCGTTACAACAAATTCTGAACCGGGTTACGGTGCTGCCCGCCGAAAACATCCCCATCGCGCAGGCGTTGGGGCGTGTTTTGGCGGCGGATGTCGTAGCCCGTTTTGATGTTCCCTCCTTTGCCAATTCAGGTATGGATGGTTACGCCGTCCGTGCCGCGGACATTGCCACCGCCTCGTCTTCTGCCCCGGTGACTCTGACGGTCACTGCCGATATTCCCGCCGGTACCGCGCCCACCCGGCCCGTAGGCGCTGGCGAAGCCGCCCGGATCATGACCGGGGCGGTGCTGCCGCCGGGCGCCGATGCGGTCGTACCGGTCGAGCAGACAACCGATCACTGGACCTCGGATGGCAGCGCCCCGCTGTCCGCCCAGGTGGCCGTATTGCGGCCTGTTCGCGCCGGTGACAACGTCCGCCCGGCGGGCGAGGACGTGCGCGCCGGGCAGATGGTGCTCGCTGCTGGGACCAGGCTGCGCCCCCAGGAGATTGGCGTCATGGTCTCGTTGGGGCAGGCGACCATCGCCGTATTTCGCCAGCCGCGCGTCGCGATCCTATCCACCGGCGACGAGCTGGTCGAGATCGACGAGCCGCTGACGGCGGGCAAGATTCACAACAGCAACAGCTATGTGCTGGCGGGGTTGGTGTCCACCCTGGGAGGCATCGCGCTTCAACTTCCTCCTGCGCGCGATACGCTGGACTCGGTGCGCCAGCGGTTTCAAGAGGCGCTGGACTGGCCGCCGGATCTCGTGCTCAGTTCCGCCGGGGTGTCGGTGGGCACGCGGGATGTCGTGCGGGCGGTCGTCGAGGAACTGGGGCAGGTGGAACTGTGGCGCGTCAACGTGCGCCCCGGCAAACCCCTGGCTTTTGGCCACGTCCGGGGCGTGCCTTTTTTCGGGCTGCCGGGCAACCCGGTCTCGGCGATGGTGACGTTCGACCTGTTCGTGCGCCCGGCGCTGCTCAAGCTGGGCGGCGGCGATCCGTCTGCCGTCGAGATCGTCACGGCGACGGTCGGCGAGTCCCTGACCAGCGATGGACGGCGCACCTATCTGCGGGTGATATTGGCTGACGAGAAGGGCGAATTAACCGCGCGTACGACCGGCACGCAGAGTTCCGGCGCGCTGCTGTCGATGGTCCGGGCGGATGGGTTGCTGATCGTCCCCGAAGGGATGCGCGAAGTGCCCATCGGCAGCCGTTTGCCGGTGCGATTGCTGAAACGGCTGCCGTGAGGGTGGGTCGATTCTAGCGGGCCGCTTCAGGCAGCCCCTCGCGGTGGGTCTCGTTCAGGGCGGCTAACATATCCTCTACACGGGTGAACTTGACACGCGGGCGGCCTGCCGCCTGGCCGCGCTCCACTTCGATCCGGTCCAGGGTGAGCCAGTCCTGATACGTGACGTAATGAATGCCCCGCTGGTGCAGCAGGTTTTCGACCGCTTCCCGCGTCGGATGTGCCGGTTCCAGCAGGTGGTTGCCGGTCATGTCCTCCGCCATCAGCGTGGTAGTCTCCTGGGCATCGGCCTTATTCGTCCCGATGATCCCGCTGGGACCGCGCTTGATCCAGCCGACCGTATATTCTCCGACGATGGGCTGCTGATCCGCCCCGATCACCCGTCCTTGCGCGTTGGGGATGACGCCCTCGCGCGCGTCGAACGGAACGTCGGGCAGCGGCACGCCGTGATAGCCTACCGATCGGAAGACCAGCCCGACCGGGAGGGTTTCACGCTCGTCGGTGGCGCACGGGCGCGGCACGCCGTCATCCGGGCAGATCTCGTTCTTCACCAGCCGGATCGCTTCGACGTGATCGGTGCCCAGCAGTTCGGTGGGCGAGACCAGGAAGCGAATGGTCAACCGCTTCGGCTTGTCCTCGCACGCGGCCAGGTCGTACCCTTTGAGAATCTCGAAGTTCGAAGCCGCGTTGCGGTCCTCGCCGGAGGCCAGGAAGGCGGCGCTCCAGGGGTCAAGCTCCAGCTCTTTCGGATCGATAGAAACCTGGGTGCTGGCCAGTTCGCCAATTTCTTTCAGTTCCGCTGCGGTGAACTTGGCCTGGGCGGGGCCGCGCCGTCCGAGCAGGTAAATCTCGCGCACCTTGCTGTTCGCGAGGGCCTCCAGGGCGTAATCCGCGATGTCGGTGCCGGCCAGTTCGTCGGCGGTCTGGGACAGGATGCGGGCGACGTCCATCGCCACGTTGCCATTGCCGATCACGGCCACCCGCTCCTGGGAGAGGTCGAATTTCAGATCGCGGTAATCGGGATGGCCGTTGTACCAGCCGACGAACTCGGTCGCGGCGTGGCTGCCTGCCAGGTGTTCGCCCGGAATGCCCATTTCCCGGTCGGTCTGCGCTCCCACGGCGTACACAATCGCGTGGTAGTGCTGGACGAGATCGGCATGGGTGAGGTCCGTCCCGAAATTGACGTGGCCGTAAAATCGAAAATTCGGGTGAGCCGCCGTCCGGTCGTAGACCTTCGTGACGGATTTGATCTTGGGATGGTCAGGAGCGACCCCGCCGCGCACCAATCCGAACGGCGTCGGCAGCCGTTCGAACATGTCCACTTCGACTGTCCAATTGCTCTGTTTCAAGAGTTGGTCCGCCGCATAGAAGGCCGATGGACCGGAGCCGATGATTGCCACCCGGCGCGTTGCTGAGGTCTGTGTCATAGGATGAATCTCCTGACCGCTGCTAGACGAATAGACTATGCACGATCCTAACAACTTAGATGCGTGTAAACCAGTTATGATTCATAAAAAACACGTTATTTCCGATGCTGCACGAAGAGATCATAGGCCCGAACGCAAAGAGGTGGCTTAACGCCACCTCAAATCTGCCTTAAATTCGCCTTAAGCGTGGAGCTAGAACAACATGCTGCGCCGCTGGTAACGTTCTTCTTTCCAGGGATCGGCGTCGTTGTGGTACCCCGCCTGTTCCCAGAATCCCGGCTTATCCACGGCGCTGAATTCGAGTCGGGTCAGCCACTTGGCGCTTTTCCAGAAGTACCGCTGCGGGACCAGCGTTCGCACCGGGAAGCCGTGATCCGGTTCCAGAAACTCGCCGTTGTATTTCCAGGCCAGCAGGACATTGTCTTCGAGCATGACCTCAAGCGGCAGGTTGGTGGTGAAGCCGTGCGGCGCATGGGCGATCACGTACTGCGCGGTGGGCTTGACGCCGAACAGCTTGATGAAATCGCGGAATAACGGCCCCTCCCAGGTGGTGTCGAACTTGCTCCACCCCGTGACGCAGTGGATATCCACCTGGATCGTCGTGGTGGGGATCTGCCGGAATTCGTCCCACGTCCAGCTCATGGGCTGTTCGATTTCGCCCGTGACGCTGAGCTTCCACACTGCCGGATCGGTGGCCGGGACCGAGCCGTAATGCAGCACCGGGAATTTCTGGGTCAGGGCCTGGTTAGGAGGGAGTCGCCCCTCGGATTTGACACGTTTTTCTTCGTCGCGACGGTCGAACATGATTTTGTTCCTTGATGAATGGGCGGTCGCATATGCTAAGTACAGGCAAATTGATACTTCGGGATGGGTAGGGGCAGCCCAGGGTGCAGCAAGCTGACGCCCCTACGAAAAACACCCGCAAGAATCTACCTGAATGTACTTAGTCGGAAAAATAGCACAACCGGACCCATTCGACCACCCCGTCGCGATCAAGGTACACACCGGGATACTATTCAATCCCTTTCCCCTCTCCCATGTTCTCGATGGGAGAGGGGCAGGGGGTGAGGGTTGTTTACGCGGGCTTGTAGGCCGTGATGCGGGCACTGTAGACGCGCGGCATCCCCGGCACCGGGATTTCTTCCGCCTCGGTCTTATCGACGATCTGGATGTCCACGAAGCCGACTTCGCGCATGATCCCGGTGTAGGCGGTGACGTCGATGGCTCCGGAGACACATTCGCCCCACTGCTGCATGTCGGCGCGCTGCTCCGGGCTGAAGTCGCCTTCGGTCACGACGTCGCTGATCGAGACGCGCCCGCCCGGCTTGAGCACGCGGAACGCCTCGCGAAACACGGCGCGCTTGTCCGGCGAGAGGTTGATCACGCAGTTCGACATGATTACGTCGATGCTGCTGTCCACCACCGGCAGCGCCTCGATCTGGCCCCGGCGGAATTCGACGTTGGTCACGCCCATCTTGACCTTGTTGGCATTCGCCCGTGCCAGCATGTCCAGGGTCATGTCCACGCCGATCACGTAACCCCCAGCGCCCACCTGCCGGGCCGCCAGGAAGCAGTCGATCCCGCCGCCGCTGCCCAGGTCGAGCACGGTTTCGCCCTCGCGCAGGCTGGCGATGCTCACCGGATCGCCGCAGCCCAGTGAGAGGCCGGTCACGTCCACCGGCAGCCCTTCGAGCAGGCTGGCATCATAGAGCCTGGCGCTGTTACAGCCGCACTCGCTGGCCTGCGGGGCCGGGCCGCAGCAGCTTGAGGCCGCGGGCTGGATCACGTTCACCGAGCGCGCAATCGCGCCGTAGTGTTCGCGGACAGCTTCGTGGATTTTGGCATTGTCAGTCATGATCTGTACTCCATTGTATTGATGAATATCGATAGAACGTGGCAAAAATAAGGGTACGGCACGCGGCGTACCCGGCGAATGGTTACCTTAACAACCCTGACAGCCCGGTCCGCTCTCCTGCCCATCCGGGTCGGCATAGTCCGGCGCGAACCGGATCATCAGGAGACCGCAGCAGGTGGTCATCTGCTCCTGGTTGAGCGTGTAGAAACGCTGGCGTCCTTCCTGGCGCACCTTCACCAGGTTGGCTTCTTCCAGCTTTTTCAGGTGGTGGCTGACGGTCGGTTGGTTGACCTTCCCGCCCAGCTTGTCCACCACGTCATTCACGCTCAACCACACGCAGCACAGGTATTTCATGATCTCCTGGCGCGTGTCGTCGGCAAGGGCTTTCGCGAAGAGTACCGGATCAGTGTCCATAACTACCCTACATTATATCGACAATCATCAATATGTCAAGGCTGATCTTCAAGCGTTCCGGGATCAGTCGCCCAGGTCCATGCCCAACTGCCCGCCGCCGTCGCGCAGCATGGCGATGATCTTCTGATCGGTCACCGGGAAGGCGTAGCGGTCGAGATCGTCCAGCGTGGTCCACGTCCAGTCCGCACAGCCGATCTTTTGCGGCTCGCCGCCGAGGTACGTGCAGGCGAAAGCATACAGCGTGATCCGCAGGTGTGTGTAGGCGTGGCGCACCGTGCCGATCTGCGCCCCGACTTCGATCTCGATCCCCAGTTCCTCCTGAATTTCGCGGCGCAGGCAGTCGGGCAGCGTTTCGCCCGGCTCGCGCTTCCCGCCGGGGAACTCCCACAAGCCGCCCAACATGCCGTCCGCCGGGCGCTGCGCGATCAGCAGGCGGCCATCGTCGCGCCGGATGACGGCGGCGGTCACGTCGAAATGGGGCGTCTGGCCTTTGCGCGCTTTGACCGGGCGCTCGGCCTGGATCGCCAACCGCTGCGCTTCGCAGTGGGGCGCGATGGGGCAGTCGGGGCAGTCGGGCGACTTGGGCGTGCAGATGCGCCGCCCCAATTCCATCAACCCTTCGTTCCAGGCCCCGGCCCGGCCTGCCGGGACCAGCTCGGTGGCGCGCTCCCACAGGGCTTTCTGCGTCGCGGTTTCGCTGACGTCGTCGGCGAGGTTGAACACGCGCGCCAGGATGCGGATCACGTTGCCGTCCAGCACCGGGGTATCGATCCCGAAAGCCAGGCTGGCAATCGCGCCCGCGGTGTAGCGTCCCACGCCCGGCAGCGAGCGCAGCGCCTCCACGTCCGCCGGAAACTGCCCCCCGAACTCCTGCGCTACCTTTTGTGCGGCGCGGTGCAAATTCCGCGCGCGGCTGTAGTAGCCCAGGCCTTCCCACAGCTTGAGCACGTCGTCCAGCGGCGCGGCGGCCAGGGCCTCCACCGTCGGAAAGCGCGCCAGAAAGCGTTCGTAGTAGGGGATGACGGTCGTCACCTGTGTCTGTTGCAGCATGATCTCCGACAGCCAGATCGCATAAGGGTCTTTGCTGCGCCGCCAGGGCAGATCGGCTTTGTGTGCCTCGAACCAGTGAATCAGGGCATCCTGTAAGGTGTCGGTCATGGCTTCTCTCGTCGCAGCAGGCTGTAGCAGTTGATGTCGTTGGTCCGGCCATCGGCGCGGTAGGTGGTGAGCGCCGTCAATCCGGTGGCGGCGATCAGGTCGGCGTGTTCGGCGTCGTCCACATAATGGCAGTAGCGCAGCGCCCGCTCGCCGCGCTGCCAGTCCAGCAGATGATCGCCCGGCTCGACGTCCAGGTCGTCCGGCCAGGGCACGATCCGCCGCCGGAAGCGCTCGTACTCGTAGAAGCGCCATGCCGCGAAGGCCAGCAGGCCTCCCGGCGCGACGCGCTGCGCCAGCGTGTACATGAAGTCCTGCCGCTGGGCACGGCCCGGAATGTGGTGCAGCACGCCGAACAGCGCCACCAGCCCGTACTCGCCCGCGTCCGGCGGTTGTTCGACAATATCCCGTTCTTCGAGGCGTGTGTCGATCCCGTCCAGCGCGGCGCGGGCGCGATCCAGTAGGGCGGCGCTGCTGTCGATCCCCGTGTAGTGCAGCAGTTTTTCACCCAGGAACACGCCGAACCGTCCATTTCCGCAGCCCACGTCCAGCACGGCCAGCGGCGGCTGTAGATAGGGCACCAGGATTTCCCAGCCCGGCCACGCTGCCCCGCGCGACTCGTCGAAGCTGTCCGCCGTGATCCGGTAAAACTCCCGGTTGATCTGGTTCAGGCGTTTAACTGTGGTGTCGTTCATGGTACCATAGTGGGCCGGACGACCGTGTATTGATAGGATTGTGAACCGCGCATGGGCAAAAAGTTCCAGCCTCCGTTAGATGTCGAACGTTACCGCGAACCGCTGATCGCGATCTTGCGCGAGGTGATCCGGCTTCCCCACCTCACGCACCCCGAACTGCTGCGGCTGCTCAAAGACCATCCCAAGGACGGGCAGGGCGTCTTCAGCAAGAATAACCTGATTCAGGCGTATCGCCTCTTTGCCGGGACCGCCGGGCTGCCGCCCTTCGATCCGGCGGTGGTGGATCGTCTGCGCCTCAAGCCGGTACGCACCATGTCCGGCGTCGCGCCGGTGACCGTGCTGACCAAACCGTATCCCTGTCCCGGTGAATGTATATTTTGCCCCAATGACGTGCGGATGCCCAAGAGTTATCTCGCCAACGAGCCGGGCGCGCAGCGGGCCGAGCAGAACAGTTTCGATCCCTACCTGCAAACCTATTCGCGCCTGACGACCCTGCACGCGGCGGGACATCCCACCGACAAGATCGAGATGATCATCCTGGGCGGCACGTGGTCCTTTTACCCGGAAAGCTATCAAATCTGGTTCATCCGGCGGATCTTCGACGCCCTGCACGACTTCGGGCGGGGGATCGATCACTCCGACGAGGTGCGCGCCGCCCTGCACGAGGCGTCGCAGTTCCATGCCGACGCGGCGACCGCGGTACAGTTGGATGGCCGCGCGCTGGACGAATCCTACAACCAGGTGGTGCAGCGCCTCTACCGCGACGAAATGCGCCGCTCGCGCGAGCTGGCCCAGGCGGTCGGGCGCGGTGAGCGTCCCCACACCCTGGCGGACGAGTTCGCGACCTGGGATGAATTGGACGCCGCCCACCGCGAGAACGAGTCCGCCGCCTGCCGCTGTGTGGGACTGGTGATCGAGACGCGTCCCGACCAGATCACGCTGGACGAGGTGATCCGCATCCGGCGGCTGGGTGCCACCAAAGTCCAGATCGGGATTCAAAGCCTGGACGACGAGGTCCTGCGCCAGAACAAGCGTGGCCATTCCGTTGCGGTGACACGCCGCGCCGTGCGCTGGTTGCGGCAGGCCGGGTTCAAGATTCACGCCCATTGGATGCCGAACCTGTACGGTTCCACGCCCGACGCCGACATCGCCGACTACCGCCGCCTGTTCGACGATCCCGACTTGTGCCCGGACGAACTGAAAATCTATCCCTGCTCGCTGATCGAGAGCGCCGAACTGATGCAGGTCTACCAGGCCGGGCAGTGGCGGCCCTATACCCACGCGGAACTGCTGCGCGTCCTGACGGCTTGTTTCCAAGACACGCCCGAATACTGCCGTCTCACCCGCGTGGTACGTGACATTCCTTCGACGGACATCGTCGCCGGGGACCTCACTACCAATTTCCGCCAGGTGGTCGAAGACGACTTCCGGCGTCGTGGCGAGCACGTGCCGGACATTCGCGGGCGCGAAATTCGCGGCCAGACCGTGGAACTTGCCGATCTTCACCTCGACGAGCAGTCGTACCGTGTCGGCATCGGTGAAGAAGTGTTTTTACAGATGATCACGCCGGATCGCCGGATCGCGGCCTTTCTGCGCCTGTCGCTGCCGGATGTGCCGCCGATCCTCGACGAGCTGTCCGGCGCGGCCATGATCCGCGAGGTGCACGTCTACGGCCAGTCATTGGCCCTGGGCGAAGAGTCGCCGGGCCGCGCGCAGCACAGCGGGTTGGGCAAGCAGTTGATCGAGCGCGCCGCCGAGATCGCTGTCCAGCGCGGTTACCGCCAGTTAGCCGTGATCTCGTCGGTGGGCACGCGGGAGTATTATCGCCAGCGCGGTTTTCGCGACGGCCAGCTTTACCAGTTCCGCCCGCTGGACTAGCAACCGCCCGGCGGCCCTTGCGTAAAGAGTGTTGAACGTGCGCTTCCATCCAGAGGAACAAACCATGCCATCACGGAAGAACGACGACATTGTAGAAGACCGCCCGCGCGGCTGTAACCCGCTCGCGCCGCTGCTGGGGGCCAGCCGGGGGTGTTTGATGCCGGGACTGCTGCCCGTGCTGCTGGTGTTGATGGTGGCCGTGGCCTGCGCAGCAATGCTGCTGACGCTGCAACTCTCCGACCTTCTGCGTAACCCCCTGGACAGCGCGCTGGAACTGCTGGGATTCGAAGATTCCAAGCCTGAAGTGGCCGACAGCCGCACCATCGTGCTCGGCATCCAGAAGATGGCCGTGCTGCAAACCGCGACCGGCGACATCCAGGTGATCAAGACCGTGGTGGACACCGGTCCCGCGCCGGACGCTGAGTTGAAAGTCAGCTATGTCGGCCACGTCACCGCCGGGATCGACCTCTCATTGGTGACCGAGCAGAACATCGTCACACAGCCGGATGGCAGCCTGGCGGTCACGCTGCCGCCCGCTCAACTGACCGGCTGCTACCTGGGCAAAGCCGAGATCTTGAACCGGAGCTGCACCGATATTCCACTGGTGCAGGACTGTGGAGGCATCGTCCAGCGGCTCCAGGACGAAGCGTACGATCGCGGCATCGACGAACTGCGCGAGACGGCGCTCGAAATGGACCTGCTGTCGCTGGCCTACCGGGAGGCCGAGTCGCGCATTTTCAATCTGCTCAAGTCGCTCGGCTACGACAACGTCACGTTCCAGCGCAGCGCCGAACCGCTGGAGCCGAACGCGACGTGCTTCCCGAACTAGAACCGATTATTCCACGTGCCCGACGTATACTGCTCCCCGCATAGAACGTTGGCGCGCGCCTGCTCTTCGGGCGTCAGAGTCGTGGCGTCGAACGTCAGGTGGAAGGTTTCGCGGAAGCCTTCCACCACCGCCTCGACCGCCTCTTCCCACGTGATGATCTTCCCCAGGGCGCTCTCCAGCGTCGCCGCCCGCGCCAGGACGCGCGCCCGCGCGATCTCGCGCTTCTCTTCGCTCTCGAAGACCAGGGCGTCACAGATGCGGCTGATGTCGCCGTGCAGCGGGAACGATCCGTGTTGCAGCACGACGCCCCATTTCCGCACCTGCGCGCTGCCGATCAGCTTTTTCCCATCCACCGTGATCTCGTAGTGGCTGGGGACTTCGAAGCATACCGGCCCTTTGGTGCTGGCGAGTTCCTGGGCGCGCCGGTCCGCTTGCGGCGCGGCTCCCAGGCGGCGCAGCCCGGCCAGCAGCGCCTGACTCAGCCGCCGGTAGCTCTCCACCACATCCCCGGCGACGATGGCCTGTCCTGCCGGGACGGTCACGCTGTAGGTTAG
Organism: uncultured Anaerolineaceae bacterium; assembly: GCA_964427955.1. Taxonomy (GTDB): domain Bacteria; phylum Chloroflexota; class Anaerolineae; order Aggregatilineales; family Aggregatilineaceae; genus JACRBK01. The sequence goes on along the minus strand of CAYRWY010000071.1, from coordinate 3,443 downwards.
CTCGTCGGTGTGCAGGATCGCCCGCCCGCCGGTCATGCGGCGCACCACGTCCCAGCCGCGCGCGGCCAGCCGCTCCCGATCCACGTCTGACGCGGGCTGGGTGTAGCCCAACGAGAGACAGGCTGGTTCCCACGCATAGAAGCGCAGCGTCGGCGGGACGCGCTCCTCGGCGACGGCTTCCATGATGGCGTGATCGATGGCCATTGCCATCGCCCCGCCGCTCACGCCGGTGATCAATAAACGCCAGTTCGTTTCGCTCATCGTATTGTTTTTTCTCCTGATTCACCCCCCTCGCGCGTCGGCTAACCGTGCTGGGGTAGGAGGATTTTAGCACATTGAGGCTTTGGTCGTTTAGGTATAGAATACGGGTTACAGTCGTGCTTTTTGGAGTATTCGATGCCAGCAGACAATACGGTCCCGACGCAGCAGCACAACGAGCCGGTCATCTCCGCCGATCCCGACAACCCGCTGCGTTATCCCCCGTCAGGTTCGATGCCTGGGGCGGGCCACTGGTACAGCTACCCCGGCCAGCAGCCGCTGGCTCCCGTCCAACCTGATCCGTACGCGCCCTCGCTGCCGCTGCGCGAGCGGGGACGTCGCCGGTCTGCGCGTGACCGGGTGCACCGTCGCAAAGTGCGGCGCGAACTGGGTGCGCCGGACGATTGGGCATGGGTGATCATCGCGGCGGCCATGCTCGGTATGACCGTCGTGATGAGCATGACCGTCTTTTTCCTGCTGCGGGCCACGCGCGGTCCCAGCGGTACCGTTTCGACCAGCGTCCCGCCTATCGAACCGACTTCGGTGTTGTACGGGGCGGGGGGCGTCCTGGAATCCGACGCGACTGGCGAAGTGGGCGGGATGCTCGGCAACGGCGAGAGCATGATCATCCATCCCTGGGATGGCAAGGAGCGTTTCACCGTGCTGGTGATGGGCATGGATCAGCGCCCCAGTGAATTCGGGATGTCCGTGCGCACCGACACGATGATCCTGATCAGCCTCGCCCCGGATACGAAGCAGGTGGGTATTCTGAGCATTCCGCGCGACCTGGAGGTCGATATTCCGGGTTATGCTCCCGACCGTATCAACGTGGCGTATCAAATAGGTCAGCTCGAAGGTCTTGATGGCGGTCCGCGCCTGGCGATGCAGACGGTGCAGTACAACTTCGGCATTCGGGTCAACGAATACGTGGTGGTGGATTTCACGACGTTCATCAAGATCATCGACCTGATCGGCGGGATCAACGTCGAGGTGCCTTACGACATCAACGATCCCGAATACCCCGACATGAATTATGGCTACGATCCGTTCTACATCACGGCGGGCTGGCACCAGTTGGACGGGGCGACGGCGCTCAAGTATGCCCGCAGCCGTCACAGCTCGGACGACATCGACCGGGGTAAGCGGCAGCAGCAGGTGCTCTACGCCATTCGCGACAAGGTCACGGCCTACAACATGATTCCTGAACTGGCGCCCAAGTCGCCGCAGATCTGGTCCGAGCTGCGGGACGGCGTGCAGACCGGGCTGTCGCTGGATCAGATTGTGCAGTTGGCCTGGTGGGTGAAGGATATCCCCACCTCGAACTATACCAACGCCGTGCTGGGCTGGGAATACGTGATCGCCACCAACTGGGACGGCAAAGATATTCTGATCCCCAACCGGGATAAGATGGGCGAACTGATGGTCCAGGTGTTCGGCCCGAATTACAACCAGTAAAACCTGGCCGATGGCAGATTCCAAGAAGGGAGGGCGTCCTCCCTTTTTGTGTGTTATAGGAGTATGTGTTGGGTATGACCGCGCTTCGCCATATCATCGCCACCCTCTACGAGCACAAGCGTGATCTCGCGCGCCCTTATTACGTGCCGGGGTTGTGGGTCAACTTCCGGGATACCGATCCTCGTTCGGTGAATCCGTATACCTATTATGCCTCTAAGCTGGAAGCGATCCTCGCCGCTGATCCGCTGCCGCTGGTGAGCGGCGGGGAGGGCGTGAATTGGTCGCGCCGGGCCACCGTTTACAACCTGTTTCCGCGCGTGACGGCGGCTTACGATCATGCCCACGATGGGCACCTGGCGCCGCAGGAAGGGTGGCGCGAGACGGGGACGCTGCTGAAATGTATCGCGCTGCTGCCGTATATCCAGTACCTGGGCGTCAATACCGTGCACCTGCTGCCGATCACCTCCGTCGGGCAGGACGGCAAAAAAGGCACGCTGGGATCGCCCTATGGCATCCGCAATCCCTACCGTCTGGACGAGAACCTGGCGGAACCAGCCCAGGGGCTTGACGTCGAAGTGCTGTTCGCCGGATTCGTCGAAGCGGCGCACCGCCTGGGGATGCGCGTCGTGATGGAATTCGTGCTGCGCACTGCCTCGAAAGACTCCGACTGGATCGGGGAGCATCCGGAGTGGTTCTACTGGATCTGCGAGGATATTCCGGATCGCAAGCTCAACAGTGATTATCCTTTCGCCTACGGCAGCCCGATCTTTTCCGGCAATGACCTGTACTTGCTCAAGGAAAAGGTCGCGCGCCAGGATTTTTACCAGCTTCCCTCGCCGCCGCAGGCCTACCGCGAGATGTTCACCGAGCCGCCGCGCCCGGAGCGCGTCTACTTGCAGGATGGACGCTGGGTCGGCGTGCTGGATAACGGTACACGCGTCCGGGTTCCCGGTGCGTTTTCGGACTGGCCGCCGGATGACAACCAGCCGCCCTGGACCGACGTCACCTACCTGCGCATGTACGACCATCCCGATTTCAACTATATCGCCTACAACACCCTGCGCATGTACGACGAGCGGTTGGCTCGACCCGAACACATCGTGCACGGCCTGTGGGATGCCATCGCGGGCGTGATCCCGCACTACCAGCGCGAATTCGGGATCGACGGCGTCCTGATCGATATGGGTCACGCCCTGCCCGCGCCGCTGAAACAGCGCGTCGTGCGCGCCGCCCGCGAACTCGATCCGGACTTTGCGTTCTGGGATGAGAATTTTTCCATCGGCCAGCACAGTGTGGACGAGGGTTATAACGCGGTGGTGGGCTATCTGCTGTTCGATTTCGGCTCGCCCGGCAAACTGCGCGACTTTCTGGGCCGTCTCGCCTACGATCACCTGCCGCTGCCTTGTTTTGCCACCGGCGAGAATCACAACACCCCGCGCGCGGCGGAGCATCCGTTCGCGCTGCAATATGTGCACTACATCCTGGCGATCAGTGCGACGCTGCCCGAAATTCCCTTCATTCACAGCGGCTTCGAGCTGATGGAGACCAAGCCGATCAATACCGGGCTGGGCTTCTCCGACGAGATGATCGATGCTCACCCCAGCGAGACGCTGCCGCTGTTCAGCGAATGGGCCTTCAACTGGACGCGATCTCACAATCTGGTTGGATCGGTGCATTATGCGCTCCAGCTCCGCAAGAAGCACGAGCCGCTGATGAGCAATCCCGATCCG
>CAYRWY010000070.1:0-17801 GCA_964427955.1 uncultured Anaerolineaceae bacterium | reverse complement strand
CCACCGCGTGGAGAGGGGGTCGGGGGGTGAGGTAAAATCCTGTCCAACGCTTTCGAAGTACGAGGTAGAGCATGGTGAACGATCAGCGACCCGATCCCGATGAACTGTTGGCCCGCATCCAGGCCGAAGAAAGCACCAGCCGCCGGGGCAGGCTCAAAATCTTTTTTGGCGCGACGGCAGGCGTAGGCAAAACCTACGCGATGCTTGACGCGGCGCACATGCGCCTCGGCGAGGGCGTGGACGTGGTCGCGGGCTACGTCGAACCGCACAGCCGCCCCGAAACCGAGGCTCTGCTGGCCGGGCTGGAGTCCATTCCGGTGCGCCTGGTCGAATACCGGGGCACGACCTTACGGGAATTCGACCTGGATGCCGCGCTGGCCCGCCGCCCGGAACTCATCCTGGTCGATGAGCTGGCCCATACCAACGCACCCGGATCGCGCCATGCGAAACGCTGGCAGGACGTCGAAGAACTGCTCGAAGCCGGGATCAACGTCTATACCACCGTCAACGTGCAGCACCTCGAAAGCCTGACCGACGTGGTCAGCCAGATTACCGGCGTCACGGTGCGCGAGACGATTCCCGATCTGCTGCTGGAACAGGCCGACGAAGTCGAGATGGTGGACCTCTCGCCGGACGATCTGCTGCAACGCCTCAAGGACGGCAAGGTCTACGTGCCGGAACAGGCCGAACGCGCGGTGCAGCGGTTCTTCCGCAAGGGCAACCTGATGGCCCTGCGCGAGCTGGCCCTGCGCCGCACGGCGGATCGCGTGGATGACCAGATGCAGGACTACCGGCGCGATCACGCCATTGCCCAGGCGTGGCCCGCCGCAGAGCGCATTTTGGTGAGCGTCAGTCCCAGCCCGCTGTCCCGGCGGCTGATCCGCGCGGCCAAACGGATGGCCGCGGGCTTGCACGCCGAATGGCTGGCCGTCTACGTCGAGACTCCGGCTCATGCGCACCTGTCGGAAGAGAACCGGAATCGCGTGATCCAGAACTTGCGGCTGGCGGAACAGCTCGGCGCGGAGACCGTCACGCGGTTTGGGCACAGCGTCAGCCAGGAACTGCTTGCCTATGCCCGCGAGCGCAACGTCAGCAAAATCCTGGTGGGCAAACCGGCCCATCCCCGCTGGCGCGACCTGGCCTTTGGCTCCGTGCTGGACGACCTGGTGCGCTCCAGCGGCGAGATTGACATCTACGTGATCAGCGGCGATCCCGACGACAGCCGCCCCCTGCCGATGCAGATGTGGCAGCGCACCAGCAGTTGGATCGCCTACGCGAACGCCGCGCTGGTCGTGGCCCTGTGCAGCCTGTTGGCCTGGATGATGAACGACCATTTCGCCGCCGCCAACCTGGTGATGGTCTACCTGGTCGGGGTGGTGATCGTCGCAACCCGCTACGGGAAAGGGCCGTCGATCCTGGCCTCGGTGTTGAGCGTGGCGGTGTTCGACTTTTTCTTCGTCAAGCCTCATCTCACCTTTGCCGTGTCGGATACGCAGTACATCGTCACGTTTTTCATTATGCTGATCGTCGCGATGACCATCAGTACGCTGACGGTCCGCATCAAGCTGCAAGCCGAGGCTGCGCGTGAAGGGGAGCGGCGCGTCACCAACCTGTACGCGATGAGTCGCGAGCTGGCCAACAGCCGCGGGACGGAGACGCTGGTCCGGATCGCCGTGCAGCACATCAGCGAAGTCTTTCGCAGCCAGGTGATGGTGCTGCTGCCGGATGACAAGGGCCAACTGAGCATCCAGATTCCCGAAGGCGGGCCTGCTATGCTGACCCCGCACGAACAGGGCGTCGCCGAATGGGTGCGGGATCATGGGCAGGCGGCGGGCCTGGGGACGGATACGCTGCCGGGTGCTAAGGGGCTGTATCTGCCGCTCAAGACGTCGCAGGGAATCGTCGGCGTCCTGGGGATTTATCCGCAGCAGACCCAACGGCTGCTCTCGCCCGATCAATTCCACCTGCTCGAAACGTTCGCCAACCAAATGTCGCTGGCGGTCGAGCGGACCCGCCTGGCCGAAGAAACGGAGCAGACGCGCGTGCAGATCGAAGCGGAGCGGCTGCGTAATTCGTTGTTGAGTTCCGTATCCCACGATCTCCGCACGCCCCTGTCGGCGATTACGGGGGCGGCCAGCACCCTGATCGAAAAGAATGACACGCTCGATCCGCAAGACCGGCTGGAACTGGCGCAGATGACCTATGAGGAAGCCGGGCGGCTCAACCGGCTGGTGGGGAACCTGCTGGACATGACCCGGCTGGAATCGGGTGGGGTCCAGATCGACAAGGAATGGCAGCCGTTGGAGGAAGTGATCGGCACCACGCTGGGGCGGCTGGGAAAGCAGATGGACGACCATCCTCTGACCATTCACCTGCCCCCGGATTTACCGCTGGCGCCATTTGATAGTATGCTTATTGAGCAGGTGCTGGTCAACCTGGTGGAAAACGCCATCAAATATACGCCGCCCGGCTCGCCCGTCGAGATCGCCGCCAGCCGCCGCGAGCAAGAGATCGTCGTCGAGGTGGCGGATCATGGGCCGGGGCTGCGCACCGGCGACGAGGAGCGCGTGTTCGACAAGTTCTATCGCGCCCAACCGGCCAGTGTACGGGGCGTCGGATTGGGGCTGACGATCTGCCGGGGCATTGTGCAGGCGCATGGCGGGCGCATTTGGGCCGAGAATCGACCGGAAGGGGGCGCGGTGTTCCGCTTCACGCTGCCCCTGGAGAGTGAACCGCCTGAGGTGAAAGTAGACGATGAGTGATAGTCCTGAAGCGCCCGGTCCGCTCATTCTGGTGATCGAAGACGACGCGCAGATTCGCCGGTTTTTGCGCACGACCCTGCTCAGCAGCGGCTACCGTCTGCTCGAAGCCACCACGGGCAGCGACGGCTTGCGGCAGGCGAGTCTGAACCATCCCGACGTGATCGTGCTGGACCTGGGGCTGCCGGACATGGACGGGCTGGACGTGACCCGCCACCTGCGCGAATGGACACTGACGCCGATCATCGTCGTGTCGGTGCGCGAACACGAGCGGGACAAGGTCGCCGCGCTGGACGCTGGCGCGGACGATTATGTGACCAAGCCTTTCGGGACCAACGAACTGCTGGCGCGGATTCGGGTGGCGCTGCGCCACGCGCTGCGCACGATCCAGGGGGATGACGATCCCGTATTCACCCTGGGGGGCTTGCAGGTCGATCTGGCGCACCGGCAGGTGTTGGTCGATGGGGCCGAAGTTCACCTGTCGCCGATGGAGTACAAGCTGCTCACCACGCTGGTGCGCTATGCCGGGAAAGTGGTGACGCGCCACCAGTTGTTGCAGGAAGTCTGGGGGCCGTCGTATGCGGGGGAGGATCACTATCTCCGCGTCTACATGGGCCAACTCCGCCACAAGCTCGAAGCCGATCCCACGCGCCCGCGCTATCTCATCACCGAACCCGGGGTCGGCTACCGCCTGAAAACGGAGTGAGGTTTGCACATGCCACCGCTTGAACTGGTCGATCTGAAACGACAATATGCCGTCATTGGCGCTGAGCTTCAGGCCGCGCTGGATGACGTCATCCAGAAGTCCGATTTCATCTTAGGCGAGGCCGTGACGCGCTTCGAGCGCCATTTCGCCCGGTTCGTGGGCACGCAGCACGCCGTGGGCGTCGCGTCAGGAACGGCGGCGATCTGGTTGATTCTACGGGCGTTGGGGATTGGTCCTGGCGACGAGGTCATTACCGTCGCGAACACGTTCATCGCCACCGTGGAACCGGTCGTGCTGGTCGGCGCGCGCCCGGTCTTCGTCGATATCGATCCCCACACCTACACTATCGATCCCCGCCGGATCGAAGCGGCGATCACTCCCCGCACGCGGGCCATCCTGCCGGTGCACCTGTTCGGCCAATGTGCGGACATGACGGCGATCATGGAGATTGCCCGCCGCCACGACCTGGTCGTGGTCGAAGACGCGGCCCAGGCCCACGGAGCGCGGCATGGCGAGCGGCTGGCCGGGAGTATGGGGATCGCGGGGGCGTTCAGCTTCTATCCGGGCAAAAACCTGGGGGCGTTCGGCGATGCCGGGGCGGTGACCACACACGACGAGGCGCTCGCCGCCCGGATCGAACGGTTGCGCAACCACGGACGGTCCCAGAAGCACGTGCACCAGGAGATCGGCAGCGGGGAGCGCCTGGACTCGCTGCAAGCCGCCGTGTTGGACGTCAAACTGAACTACCTGGATCGGTGGAATGCGGCGCGGCGGCACTGGGCCGGGCGGTATTCCGAACTGCTGCGCGACGTGCCGGGCATCACGATCCCCACCGTGGGACCGGCTGCGACGCACGTTTTTCACCTCTATGTCATCCGCTGCCCGCGGCGCGATGCCTTACAGGCGTTTCTGCACGAACGCGGCATCCGGACCGGGATTCACTATCCGCTCCCCCTGCACCGCCAGCCCGCGCTCCAGAACGTCACGTTCACGGCCCACGACCTCACCGCCACCGAGCAGGCCGCGGGCGAACTGCTGTCGTTACCCATGTTCCCTGAACTGACCGACGAAGACGTCCAGTACGTGGCCGCCACCATCCGCGAGTTTGTTACGCAGCGGTGAGGGTTCCTCACGTCACGCCGAGACGGGTCCAGACTCCCTCGAATGCCTCCCGGATCTGCCGGGCTTCCGCCGGATCTTGCTCGCTCAGCGCGTTCATGAGCCGCTGCACACTCTTCGCCAGCGCCTTCGGCTGGCCTTTGAGCAGCGTCTCTCCCCCGTCGCCCAGGGCTTGCAGCAGCTCCGCGCGGGCGGCGGGCGTGGCGCCGGACCGGGCCTCGCTCGCGACCTGGCACAGCGACACCAGCAGGTTGAGCGCGTCCGGGGTGGACTCCTGCGCCGCGTGCAGCACGTGCTGGCAGGCGGCAGCGAACTGGCCGCACGCGATCCGGGTCGCGACGAGGCGTGGGAGATCCGCCGTCTCGGCGCCGGGCGCGAACAACGGCTCAAGGATGCCCGCCGCGTGCTGGACCGGCTCCGGCAGGGTGACGCGGTAGACCGGCGTGCCGCGCGAATACTGATCGCCGCGATACGTCAGCCAGCGGGGCGCTCCGCAGAGGTGCACCGCGTGATCGACGATCACGTCCTGGCTGTGCTGGCGGCCCAGCCACGTCACCACTACGGCGGGCAGCCCGTCGGGCGTGGTGATCGCGGCCAGCTTGTGGCTCAACGCCTCGGAGGGCGGCGTTTTTTCGTCGGCCTGGGTGAGTTGGCTGCCCCAGCCGAGCAGGGTGATCACGCGCCGCGCCGCCAGCGTTTTGAAGACTCCCATCAGTTCATCATCGACGGCCTGGTCGTTCAGCCCCGGCCACACCAGCAGCACGCGCCGCTGGGCACTCTTGAGCGCCGCGAGAAAACTCCGGCGGATCTCCCCGTCCGGGATCAATTCGGCGGTGCCGGTCGCATCGGGGGCGGTGGGAGCCGCCGGGTCGGGCTGGGTATAGCGGAGGTCTACCACGCGGCGGCGCACGATCTCTTCGACGGCGGTGATCCGGCTCTCGGCCTCCGGAAACGGCGGTTGGATCGCCTCTGCCGGGGCGAGGAGCAGGTCCGCCAGGGGGAGGATCTTCTCGCGCAGCGCCCGGTCGATCAGCTCATGCAGCGCCGCTTCGATGGCGCCCATCGCCTTCTTCTGCCCGTGAATGGGCAGGTCGAGGCTGCGCAGTTGGATCGAGAGGGCATCGTCGCCGCTGGCCGCCAGGTCGTGGATCACCAGCACACCCCAATGGGAATAATACATCGAGCGATCCATGTGCCAGGCCGTGACCCGCTCCATAGTGAGGCTGTCGTCCGGTCGATCCAACGGCTTGCCCGCCTGGGCGGTGACCTGGACCAGCAGCGGGCCGGTGATGTCGTCCCGCTTGGCGACCGGGTGCAGCTTCTTTTCCAGCGCGGGCGAATGGGGGAAATCGGGAAACTCGCCTTCCTCCAACTGCGCATTGACCGGGCTGTCCGGGTCGTACAGCGCGAAGGTGGTGAAAGGCAGCACCGACACCAGCGTGCGCTGCACGATCTGGGGCGGCTGGGGAATCCGGTCCTGGCGGTAGAAAGTTTCGCCGGTCGGCGTGGCGCGCAGCCGCCGGTCGTTCGACGCGGTCAGGACCTGCAACTGCACCAGCTCGCGGTAGGTGTGCTCCACGAAGCGGGGATCGACCCGCAGCATGTCGGCCAGGTCCTCGCCGCGGATCGGCGGCTGGATCTCGACGGCGGCGCGCAGCAAATATTCTTCGAGCAGGCCCATGCGCCGCGACTGCTGGATCTCGCACTCGACGTCGTAGAGCACGTAGGGCACGTTGAAGATTTGAGCGCTGATCACCTGGATGCCCGCCAGGGCTTCCGCGCGCTCGACCTCAGCTTTGAGGTAAGGATGGAGGCTCGGCGAGCTGTCAAACACGGATCGTTTTCCCTTCGCGTTCGACCACTTTGGCGATCTCGGCATACGCCGCGGTGGCTTCGTAGGCGTGGCGCGCCGACTGGGCAAAGAGCGCCTGGCAGCCGACGATCACCAGCAGCTCGCGGGCGCGTGAAAACGCGACGTTGATCCGTTCCGGCTCTTTGGCGAACCCGATATTGTGGTACGGGTTGTTGCGGACCAGGCTCACCAGGATGACGTCACGCTCCATGCCCTGGAAACGGTCCACAGTGCCGATCCGGATGTGCAGCGCGCCGAAGCGGGTGTGCCACGCGCGTTTGCGGAACAGCCGGAACTGGGCCATGTAGAACGTGATCACGCCGACTTCCTTCGGCGCTTCTCCGGCGGTGACGTGCGGCTGCCACGCGGTATTCATCTCGTCGAGCAGCCCTTCGATCAGATCGACCTCGCGGGGATTGGCGAAGCTGGAGCCGTCCGGCACTTCGTAGTAATTTTTGTCCAGGGGCGTCGTCACCCAGGCCAGCGCGGTGTCGTGATCCAGCCCGGCGACCGGCAGGTGATGGGGCCGCTGGTGCCCGCCCGTCAGTTGGTGGTCGTAGAACTGGTTGATGGCGTGCATGATGGCCGGGCGCATCCGGTACTGTTCGGTCAGCATGTGCCGCAGGGCTTGAGCCGCGGAATTGTAGAGGTTGCCGAACAACGACTGCTTGAAGTGGATCAGTTCTTCGGTCGGGATTTTGAGCTGCTCGGCCACTTCTTGCAGCGAATTGTCCTGCACCATCGGCGGAAGCTGTTTGTGGTCCCCGACCAGGATGATCTTGTGGCCGACCGCCATCGGCAGCAGCAGTTCGGGCAGGGTGGCTTTGCTGACTTCGTCCACGATCACGACGTCGAAGCTCAGCGCCGTTTTGCGCCGGGTCAGGCGCGGGACCTGGCCGCACGTCACGCCCAGGACGTTGGCGTTGGCGACGTACAGCTCGCGCAGTTCCTCCGCGTCCTGGCGCTGGTTCTCTTTCAAGCGCGTGATCCAGTCGCGCACCAGCGGTTCGGTCCGGCGCACCAGCCCGGTCTGGTGGGCGAGGGCCTGTTCCCAGGCGGGCGTGCGCGCACGCTTGAGCACCTGCCGGAGATAGTCCTCCTGGTGAATGGATTCCGAGTTGGCGAGGTCCCGGATCAGGTCGGCGGGGATCGCGGCGTGCAGCGTGTCCCACCAGGACTGCTCAGCGCGGCAGTGGGTCTGGTAATCCGCGCCCTGCTGCGCGGCCTGCGCCATCTGCTGCTCACCTTGTTCGCGGCGCTCGACGGCGGCAGCGTGGGCGGCGCGCAGTTCGTCGTCACGCTCTCGCGTGCGAGCGGCCAGCGTTTTGATCAGGGTGATAGTGTTCAGCTTCGACGCGATCTGCGCGTGCTGTTCCAGCGCGGCGCGAGCGGCGGTCGTAGCGGCGTGCCAGCCGTCCAGGGTGGCGGGGGCGGCGGTCAGCGACGGCAGATCGACCGCTGCCAACTCGTGCCGGATCGCGCCGTTCCACTTCTCCAGCGTGGCTTCGGCCTGTGCGGCCAACCGCTGCAAGCCATCCGCCTCCAGCGCGTGCACATTGCCGGTCGTGATCTCCTGCTCCACCGCCGCCAGGACGCCGCGCGCCGTGTCTTCCAGCGGGGCCAGGGGGAAATGCGCGAGCGCCGTCCGGAGTTCCGCGGCGAGCGTGCTGGCCGCCGGGACCGGTTCCTGCTCGTGCAGCAGGCCCGCCAGCGTGGCGAGACGGTGGTCAAGCTGGGCGCGGTGCTGATCCCGCTGATCCTGCGCGGCGGACCGATCGGCCTGGGCCGTGCTCACCGCCGCTTGCCGGCGGATCACCTGCGGTTGGAGGGCTTCAAGCTGGGCGGACTGCTCGTTCCAGAAATCCGCCACCGCCGTTTCGCCGTCGTTCAGGCGGTCGAGCAGCGGCGTGAAGCGGGGCGCTTCCCAGTTCAGGGCGTGGACGGCGTCCGTGATCGGCTGGCCGAACGGCTGGCCGGTGACGGCGTCCAGCGCCGCCGCCTGCTGCACCAGCAGGGTGATCTGCGGCTGGACCTGGGTTTCCAGCGCGGGCTGCTGGGGTGCCAGAGTGTCGATGATCGCTTGCAGTTCGGCCTGGAGCGTCGCGTCATCGCTCCACCGCTCAAGGCAAAGCCGCCAGTGTTTTTCGCACAGCCCCTCGAAACGATCTTGCAGCAGCACCAGGTAGCCCAGTTCGTCGCGGCCCTGCTCGAAGTCGCGCCCGGCGCGCAAGGTCTGCAAGTGGCGCTCGCACAGGTCTGACAACTGCTGGCCGACGCGCGCTTCGTCCTGCGGATAGCGGCTGTTGTCCCGCGTGACGAACAGGGCGCTGACTTCCTGGAACAGCGGCAGCGCGGGATCGTAGGTATCCACCGGGATGTCTTCCAGGTAGGGGGCCGGGAGCAGTTTTTCGTAGTTGTTCACGGCGCGGAGGGCGATCTGGGACAACTGGTCGAACACCGCCGCCAGGCCGTACCAGGGATGCTGCCGGACCGCCTGGGCTAACGGGGCGGGCAGGGCGGTGAGCGCTTCCGCGCGGCCCTCTTCGATCCACCGGCGCACCGCCGGGAGGTAAGGCGCGGCAGACTGGGCCGCTTCGGACGCGATCAACGTCTGGATCGCCGCGCGCATCCGCTTGAAGATCGGCGCGGTCGTGTCGCGCTCCGCCAGCCGGGTTTGCAGAGCAGCGATCTGCTCCTGGGCCGTGGCAACCTCGCGCTCATGCTGGGCGAGCTGATCGGCGGCGTGCTGGTGGGCTTGCTCGGCCTGCCGGAAGGTCTCGCCCAACGTCCGGATCTCTGGCAGCAGATCGGCGGCAGTGCGCAGCCGGTCGCGCAGGTCGATCAGGGTGAGCAGGCGGGCGATCTGGTCCCGCTGGTCGCGCAGCGTCACCGCCTGCCGGAGATGGCTGTCCAGCCGGTCCAATCCCGTTTTCAAGCGGCGCAGGTCGGCGACGTGCTGGTGCACGAGCCGGTACACCGCTTCGCCGGTGACCAGCAGGGCCGCCGGGCGATGTGATCCCAACCCGGCCTCCTCGTCACCCTCGCCCAGGCGTCGGAGCAGGCCGCGCTCGTCGGGGTCCAGGTGGCGCGCCAGCAGTGACGCGGTATCCACTTTCAGTTCGTCCAGCAGCTTCAGACCGGCGGCGATCTGCTGGAGATGATCCTGGTATTCGGGCAGCGCCACCAGGTCGATGACCTCGGATCGCCACGCGGGCAGCGCCTCGTCGGGCGGGACGTCACCAGACTGCACGGCCTGGGCGGCTTGCTGGAGCAGGCGGTAGCGGCTGGGCAGTTCGGCCCGCAGCCCTTCCAGGTGCGCGCGCGACTCGTCTGCTTCGCGCAGGGCGTCCGCGGCGGCCCGGTGCGCCTGTTCCAGGCGGCGCAGCGTCGCCGGGTGATCGCGCCGCAGATCGGCGTAGCGTTCCAGGCGATCCACGGCGGACAGGAGGCTGGCGAAGTGATCGACCTGCTGCTGGCGGGTGTGAAGCTGCGCCTCGCAGTCCTGGGCGGTGCGCTCGAACCAGGTGCTCACCACTTTTTCTTCGGTGAACGGCTCGCCCTCCGGCTCGACGCTCTTTTCGCGCCCGATGCGCAGCGCCAGGATGTGCGGGTGATGCGCCAGGCGGCTCAGTGCGTTATCGACGGCGAGATTCGATTGGGACGACACGAGCACGCGCTGCCCGCGCCGGGTGAACTGGTAGCATAGTTCGGCGATCACGGTCGTTTTGCCGGTGCCGGGCGGTCCCTGGATCAGGTACAGGTCCGGCGCATTCAGCGCGCCTTCGACCGCTTTGAACTGATCGACGTTCAGGCCGGGCAGCAGCAGTTGATCCCGCCGCAGGTGGACCCCCTCCGCTTCGGGATAGTCGGCGCGCCCGGCGTCGAAGATGAACTGGTTGAGCTTCCAGTTCGTCGTGTCCCCCCGGATCAGCCGGGTCAGCGCGGTGCGCTGCTGGCGGATCTGCGCCAGGTCGCCGAACGAGACGTAGGCCAGGTAGCCTTCGGCGTCGATGCGCGGGAGGTTCTTCGCGCTGTCCCAGTGCCGCTCGATGAAGTCGTCGTCGAGCACTACCTGGATGGTGCCGCGATCCGGGTTGACCCGCTCGATAGTGCCCAGCGCGGGCTTGATGTCCTCGTAAGCATTCGGATCGTCGCCCACCAGCAGGCTGTCGATGGGATGGTAATCCTCGTGATATTTGCGGAGGGAGATCGCCTCGCGGCTGCGCCGGGAATCGTCGATCAGCTTCCAGGGCACATTCCCCCGCAGTTGGAAGGTGACCTCGTCGGGATGGCTCGGATCGCGCTTCCACCCGGCGAATTTGACGACGTACTCTTTTTCCCTGGCGGCTCGTTCCCAGATGTTCAGGTAGGTTTCCCAGTGCTGCAACCGCTGCTGGACCTGGACGTCCGGCTCAAGGCCCTGGGGCAGGGCGACGATCTGCCGGATGGCTTCGGGCGGCAGTCCGCCTTTCAGGCGCGTGCCGGTCGCGGGGCTGGCGAATTTGAAGCGGGCGATCAGCGCGTTGCGTTTGCGCTGCCCATCTTCGACGCCGGGAAACGAAGCCCGCAGCATGAACAGGTGATTCTGGCGGGGCGACTGCACGCACAGCAGTTCCAGCGTTTTCTGGATCGGCTGGTAATACGCCCGGTTGGCCGGGTTGTCGGTGTCGGTCGCCAGGCGGATCACGATCCGGCGCTCGCCGGGGTTCTGCCCTTCGCCGCTGTTGTACACGTAGCAGTCGTACTCCGCGCCGGGGTCCACCAGGGCCGCGATCAGCGAGTCGCCGTCCCGCACCCGCGCCAGTTCCGGCCCGCGCTGGGGATGCCGGGCCAGGTGTCCGCCGATAATTTCGTGCATGGTCTCGACGCTGTGCGGGGAGACGCGCAGTTCCAGCTCGACGGGCCGGTCGAGGCGGGGAATATCAGCGGCGGGGGCCGCGGCGCGCTGGCTGGGCTGGGCGTAGCGGCGCTGAATGCTGCGCAGCCGATCCTGCACCTGGTCGAGGGTGGGACGGCGGCGCGGCTCTTTTTGGAGCATGGCCGCTACCAGCACGTTGAGATCGCTGTTGCAGGCGCCCAACACACTTTGCAGCGCCAGGGCGGGCTTATTCCGGATCGCGGCGCGCCACTCGGCCTCGCCCCCGGCGATGTCGCCCAGGTAATGGCTGCCCGAAAACAGGGTGAACAGCACCGTCCCCAGCGCGTAGATGTCCGTCCGGGCATCGATCCTGGCACCCGGTTCGAGTTGTTCCGGCGCCGCATACTTCAGGGCCGCGCCGCCCTCGGCCAATCCGCCGTCGGCCAGTTTGGGCATCCAGGCGCCGTTCGGTTTGGCCAGCAGGATATTCCGCGGGGTGAGGTTGCCGTGTACGAGACCGTGCTGGTGGACGAGGCGCACCCCTTCGCTGCACCACAGCGCCAGGTCGAGCAGGTCGTCGATGGCTTTGATCAGGCTGGGTCCGCCGCGCCATTCGTCCAGGTTCGGCCCGTCCACCCAGTCCATCGCCAGGTAATCGATCTGGCGGGTGTCGTCTACGCCGTGATCGAGCAGGTGGACGACGTTCGGGTGAGCCGGAAGCTGCGCCCAGTGCTGCGCCTCGGCGTGAAGTCGGGCGCGCCCGCGGGCGTCGATGGGCTTGAGCAGTTTCAGCGCGACCAGGCGATCCAGGTGGGTATCGCGGGCCTGGTACACGTAAGCCAGGCTGCCCTCGCGCGGCGTGTCGAGCAGTTCGTAGCGGGCGTTGATGGTCTGCCGGGCAAGCTGGCTGATGTCGCTGGTCGGAGTTGTCATGAAAATTCCCTGCGCGGGAAGGTGCCGCGCTCGTGGGTCGGGGTGCCGCTGGATTAATTTTATCAAAATCTCCGCGTTCGTGCGATGCTTGACATCCATTCCAACTTCGGTATATGATGAAATCAAACATGAAACGAAATAAAACGAATATATTTCGAACATTTTTATCCTGAACCACAATTTAAGCGCGCGCCGCTGCCTTCTTCCTTCCTCTTCGCGCCCAAAATTGTTCTGTGCCCCTGGAAGGTTGGCATATGACCGAACAAAGCGTGTCGAGTCATATGGGACGGACGTCCGCCCGCCATCTCCGGCGTGAAGTAGTGGTCGAGAATGTGCTCGCCTATCTTTTCCTGGCACCCGTGCTGATTACGATTGCGCTGGTGCTTTTTTATCCGATCATCAACCTGGTGCGGACGAGTTTTTACAGCCAGCCCACCTATTTCCATCCCTCCGAATTCATCGGCTTCAAGAACTACCGGGCGGTGCTGCACGATCCGATCTTCCCGACGGCGGTCAAAAACACCTTCTACTGGACGTTCGGCGTCACGCTCGGCCAGGTGATCGTGGGGATGTATTTCGCGCTGCTGCTGCACCGTCATTTCCCAGGCCGCTGGCTGGCCCGGATGCTGGTCATCATTCCCTGGGTGCTGCCGGGCATCGTCGTCGCCGTCACCTGGCGCTTCATGTACCACCAGGAATTGGGACTGATCAACAACACGTTGAAGGCCATCGGGCTGGACGATATGGCCCGCTCCTGGCTGGGCCGCAAAGAGACGGCGATGCCCGCCGTGATCGTCGTCGGGATCTGGAAGGGCTTCGGCTTCTATACCCTGATGTTCCTGGCCGGGATGCAGGCCATCCCCAACGAGCTGTACGAATCCGCCCGCATCGACGGGGCGGGCGAGCGCAGCCAGTTGTTCTCGATCACGCTGCCGCTGCTGCGCCCGGTCGCCATCACCTCCACGGTGCTCGGCCTGATCTGGACCAGCAATTACTTCGAGGCCATCTTCGTGCTGACCGGCGGAGGCCCGGCGCGCTCCACCGAAACGCTGCCCATGTACGTGTATAACACCGCCTTCGCGCACTATCGCTTCGAAAAAGGCATGGCCGGGTCCAGTATCTTGATGCTGGTCGTGCTGACCATCCTGGCCGTGTATGGACTTTTCCTGAGCCGCCGCAATCCGCTCCGGCAGCTCGGACGCAGAGGGTAGAGTGAAGCTATGACGACTATGACAGGCGTACACCCCCGGCCCGTGCAGGAATGGTTCTATCGCCATCGCGAAAAGGCGCTCGCGGTGCTGGTGTTCGTGTCGATCTTCATCCTCATCACGCCCGCGATCTGGCTGGTCATCACCTCCTTCAAGACGAGCCGGAACATCTTCCTGATCCCTCCGCAGATCATCCCGAAGCCGTTCACCCTGGAAAACTACCGCGAGGCGCTGAGCGTCGGCGATTTTCCGCGCTACGTCTTCAACAGCGTGCTGACGTCAACGATCTCCACGGCCATCTGCGTCCTGTTCAGCGCCCTGGCCGCCTACGCGCTCGCGTTTTTCCGCTTCGTGGGGCGCAACGTCTGGTTGGGGATGATCGTCGGCACCCAGTTTTTCCCGGCAGCCGTGCTGCTGCTGCCCCTGTACCGGATGTGGGCCAACCTGGGCCTGTTCAGCACCCGCTTTTCCCTGATTGCCACCTACGTCGCGATCCAGCTTTCGCTGTGCACCTGGCTGTTGATCGGTTTCTACCGGGCCATCCCGTTCGAAATCCAGGAAGCGGCGACGATTGACGGCTGCACGAAAATGGGCCTGCTGTGGCGCATCGTCCTGCCGCTGTCGGTGCCCGGCCTGCTGGCCAGCGCGGCCTTCGTGTTCATCGGCGTGTGGCAGGAGTTCCTGCTGGCCGTGACCCTGATCAGTGATCCCAAGCTCCGCACGGTCACCGTCGGGCTGTACAGCTTCATCTCGGAACATCGCGTGGAATGGAATTTGTTGATTGCCGCGTCGGTAGCCATATCGATCCCGACGATCATTCTCTTCGGATTGGTACAGCGCTACATCGTCGATGGCATTACGTCCGGCGCTCTTAAGTAGAAAAGGGGGTGTGATTATTCGTCCAGGATGCTCAATGGGTCGCCTTTTTGCCGATCATCCCACAATTATTTTAAATAGGAGAACCCCATGAAAAAGCTTGTGATCCTCTGCCTCTTGTTAACCCTCTCGGCGATTCCTCTCGTCTCTCATACCAGTGCTCAAGACGAAGTGACGCTCACTTTCATCGGCGGCGACTGGTGGTTCGGCGAAGAAGGGATCAGCGGGGTAGGCGGTTCGCACGGGTATACCATGATGCAAGATTACATGGCCCTGCACCCCGAAATTAAGTTTGAAATTCAAGGCGTGCCATTCCCGGACCTGGACAACACCCAGGTGGCGGCGTTGGAAGCCGGTCAGGGTCCTGACTTCATGATCGTGAACTCGGTGACCATCGGGGCCTTCATCGACCGCGGCTACATCATGCCGATGGACGAATTCATCGCGGCCAGCGAGCTGGACACGAGTGTCTTCTACCCCGGCCTGCTCGCGGCGGGCGTGGTCCAGGGCAAGACCTTCGCCCTGCCCATCGACACCGGCACCCGGCTGCTGTTCTGGAACAAAGCCATGTTCGCCGAAAAAGGTCTTGAGCCGCCGACCCGTTGGGATCAACTGCTCGACGTATCCACCCAGATGACCGACAAGGAAAAGGGTATCTACGGCTTCGTCGCGACCTCCGGCGAACGGTGGGTCTGGCTGTACGAGCACGCGGGCATGTATTCGACGGCGAACGGGTTGGACTTCGTCAACGCCGATGCGACCGAATGCGTGCTGGATCAGGGCGATAATCCGCAGATCATCCAGTTCTGGGCTGATATGTACAAGGCCGGCGTCATGCCCGAAGAAGACCTGATGGTGGGCACCGGCGACGAGCGTTACCTGGAGTTCGGCAACAACAAAGCGGCCATGATGCTGGCCGGGCATTGGGCGTCGGACGTGCTGAGCGCCGACTACGACATGACCTTCCCGGATGATTACGGTATCGTGCCGCTCGAAGGTTCAGCCGGAATTGGCAGCTCGACGGGCGGCTGGTTGTTCGCGATCAGCCGGGACGCCAAGCACCCCAAGGAAGCGATGGACTTCATGAAGTGGGTGGTGAGCACGCCCGAAAACCTGGGCCTCTTCACCAACATCATGCCCGCAACTCCGGCGGCCACGCAGGTGACGCTGTTGGGCGAGTTCTACGATCCGTTCAAGGAAGTGCTGGCCAGCCCGAACACCAAGCACCCGATTGCCTTGAATCCGGGTCTGCCGGAGCAGGCCGAGATCCTGCGCAATGTGACTCAGTCGGTCTTCCAGGGGGATATGTCTGCCGAAGAAGCGGCCAAGGCCTTCTGCGAACAGATCGAGGGCACCCTGTTTGAAAAGTAGTTGAATCTATTCTGATCGGTGGGGTAGCATATCATCATTATGCTACCCCTTTCGAACCTGACATGGGGAAGCGCTTAACCCAGAGTCTCCACTACAGAGAGTGCCACCATGCTGTTAGCCAAACGCGAAACTGAAATTCTGGCGCTGGTCAACAAAAACGGCAGCTCCACGGTCAATGAATTGGCCGAGCATTTCGGCGTGACCGAAGTCACGATCCGGCGCGATCTCACCAACCTGGCCAGGCTGCACCTGCTCAAGCGCACGCACGGCGGGGCGCTCAGCCTGGAACATGACCGTGAAGTGGCGCTGCTGTTGGCGCAGATGCCCGATACGCCGGAAGACCCGGTGGCCGATGCGCTCATCCTGGCGCCCGTTCAAAACCAGGCGGCGCACGCCCTGCGCGAGCGCGCGATGCGCAACCGTATGCCCTTTCTGGCGGAGTCGTGTCCCCAGGAGGGGGCCGTCTACGTGGGACCTCACAACGAGGAGGCTGCGTATACGCTCGGCGTGTGGACCGGCGAATACTTCGTGAAACAGCGGGGCCGCGACGCCAGCGCGACGGTGCTCGACATCGCCCAACACGAGCTGTGCAACGCGCGCGAACGCAGCGACGGATTCCTGGCCGGTTTCCGCTCCGTGGTCGGACACTGCGTGGTGCATTCGATTGACGGGCATGGCATCTACAGCGAAGCTCATCCCATCGTCCAGGGGGCGCTGCGGCTGCATCCCGAAGTCAACGTCATGTTTGGCGTCAACGACGACTCGATCATGGCCGGAATTCACGCTTACGGCGATCTGGAGCACGATCCGGAGCAGTTGATCGCCGTGAACGTGGGCGGCGAAGGGAGCACCCTGCTGGATACGCTGGCCCGCGGCGGTCCGGTCAAGGCGTGCCTGGGGCTGTTCCCGGACGTGGTCGGACGCCTGGCGATTGACGCGATGGTGCGTCTGTGGCGCGGCGAAGACCTGGGCGATCAAATCATCACGCCGTACGCGATTCTGACGCCGGACAACCTCGCCGACTACTATGACTGGAACGGCCAGGAGTGGCAACTGCTCCCGTCACGGCGGGAGGCGCTGCTGCCGGAGGGGTGGCCGGAGGACCTGCCCGCGGCGCCGGGGCATCTCATTTCTTTCGTGATTCTGTACCGTACGCACGAGTGGTACCAGAACCTGGCCAAAGCCATGCACGCCCGCGCGGACGAGCTTCAGATCGATTTCAACGTGCGCGACGTGAAGGACGACCTGCTCGCCGAGATCCGCGAGCTGGGGCGGATGATTGGCAAGCTGGCCGCGTCGTATGTCAAAGATGGGGACACGATCATTCTTGGCGCGGGCGAAGCCACGAACTACATGGCGCGTTTTCTGCCCCGCCACAAGCGCCTGACCGTCATCACCCATTCGATGGGCATTTTCCGGCATTTGCATACCTATCCCAACCTCGAGCTGATCATGACGGGCGGCACCTATGAGCGGGAAACCGGCATCTTTACCGGGCGCGGCGCACACCTGCTCTTGAACGACATCCGCGCGGACCGGGTCTTCATCGCGGCGGATGGGGTGTCAGCCCGGTTTGGTATTTCAGCCTCCACGGAAGCGATGGCCGAGATCGAACGCTCGATGATCCGGGCGGCGCGCGAAGTGGTGGTATTGGCCGATCACACGATCCTGAATCTTGAGTCGAACTATCATGTGACGGCTCTGGACACGGTCAACACCCTCATCACGGATGCTGGCATTCCGGCCTCTCAAAGCCTGGAACTGACGCAGCGCGGCATCAAGGTGATGCTGGCCGGGCGCATGGAAGAGATTGACTGACGTGTAGATTTTTCTTTCGGGAAAGGATTTTTTCGATGAACTTCCGTGAGCGCGTTCTCACTGTGTTGCAGGGCGGTGTTCCGGATCGTGTCCCCTGGTTTTCGGACTTCGATTACTGGGCGGGGTCGTTGGAGCGGCGCGGCTTGCGGCCCCCGGGGTTCCGCACCTCGCTCGAATACCTGGACTGGCACCGCGAACTGCACACCGGCTTCTATTTGCAGGGGAACTGGCCGTTCCACATGGTGCCGGACGCCAGCGTGACGATTGAAGAAGGGCAGGATGGCGATATTCGCTACCGGCG
>CAYRWY010000069.1:0-17821 GCA_964427955.1 uncultured Anaerolineaceae bacterium | reverse complement strand
CAGGCGATGAGTGCTGTCGGCGACGGCTTCGGTCCAGGCCAGCGCCGTCCCATCCGGGGACCAGCTCGGCAGCGAGTGAAAGACTTTCTGCGGCGCGGACTCTCCCGTGAGCGTTTGCCCGGCTGCCTGGATCGCCTCCCCGGTGCGGAGGTTGCACAACCACACATTCTGCGCGAAAACGGGATCGCTGTCGGTGGGGATCGTGTTGAGCGCCAGCCAGTCGCCGGACGGTGACACGACCGGATCGCCGGTCACAATCTCGGCGGTGCAGCTATCCACCGGGCGTGGGGCGGGATCACCCTCCTGCCAGGTTTCCAGCCTTCCGCTGATCTGGAAGACGACGGGGATCTGAGGGGGCTGAGCGCGGTTGGTTGAGGCGGAAGAGGCCAGGATCAGCCCCAGCAGGATAAGCTTGTGGACCTTCATCACGCGCCTTTCCACCGTGCCTCACCCTCTCGCCACCGCGTGGAGAGGGGGGGTAAAGTTTGGAGATCAATGCAAGGATCAGTTGTTGTCGGCGCTGGGCAGCGTGAAATAGAACGTCGTCCCGATGCCCAGTTCGCTTTCCAGCCACATCTCGCCGCCGTGCGCCTCGACGATGCGTTTGGCGATGGATAGTCCCAACCCGGTCCCGGCGGCCTGGTTGGCGGTCGCGGCCACCCGGAAGAATTTGTCGAACACGTGCTTCTGATCGTCCTCGCCGATGCCATGTCCCGTGTCGCGCACGCTGACCAGCACGCAGCCGGACGGGAAGTCGGGCCGGTCGTTTTCGGGCCGGACCGCGCCGATAATCGCCCCATGCTCGACGTTGTATTTGATGGCGTTGGTCAGCAGGTTGAGGATCACCTGCTTGATCTTGTTCCGGTCGGCAGTGACCCGCTCGCGCTCACCAAACAGCTCGATCGTGATGTCGTGCTCCGTGGCCCGCGGCGCCACCAGCTCCAGCGACTCCTGCATCAACTCGTAGACGTCGAAAACCTCGGTTTCCAGGCGGGTGCGTCCTGATTCCAGCCGGGCCAGGTCCAGAAAATCGGTGGTCAGCGCCGCCAGCCGCTCGGTTTCGTCCTGCATCGTCTGGACGATCTCGGTCCGCATCGCTTCCGCCAGCGTCGGGCGCATCAACAGCGCCGTGCTGGCCTTGAGCGCGGCGAGCGGCGTCCGCAGTTCGTGGACCATCTCGGCGATGAAGTCGCTTTGCTGGAACAAGCGCGCGTTCTGGATCGCGATGGCGGCCTGGTTCGCCAGGACCGAGAGGGTGTTCACGTCGTCGTCCGTCCACTGTTGGTCGCCGCGTTTGTTGATCGCCTCTACCACGCCAATCGGCTTGTTTTGCAGGTTCATCGGCACGGCCAGCAGGTTGCGCGTGATCCACTTGGTGGTCTTTTCCACGCGCGCGAACCAGCGCGAATCGCTGCGCACGTCGTGCACCAGCACCGGCTCGCCGTGCGTGGCGACCCATCCGGCCAGGCTGCCCGACAGCGGCACCGGGATCGCTTCCATTTCGGCGCGGGTCAGGTTCGACGAGGCTTCGAAGTGCAGTTCGCCGGTGTGAGGATCGACCAGCAGAATCGACGCCTGTTCGGTTTCCGTCAGCTCGATGGCCGCTTCGAGAATCCGCTTGAGCAGCGCGCCCAGGTCGAGTGTGGAGTTCAACTGGCGGCTGATCTCCATCAGGCGCTCGTAGCGCGTCATCAACCGTTGGTACATTTCCAGGCTGATCGAATTAGAAGTCGGAACGTTCATGCGCTTGTACCCCTTTCCAGCGCATCCGCCAACGGCGGCAAAATATCCACCACGTCCTCGTGCATGACGACCTCGGCCAGGGCGTCTACCGGCGTCCCGCTCAGGTTCACCACGATCAAGGCCGCCCCGGCGCGTTTGGCCAGGATCGGCAGATCGGCTGCCGGGAAGACTTCCAGGGACGATCCGGCGATCAGCATGACATCACACTGCCGGGCTTCGCGCCGGGCGGCGGTGATGGCCTGTGCCGGAAGCTGCTCCCCAAAGAGGATGACGTTAGGTTTTAACGCATGTCCACACTTTGGGCAACTCGGCAGCGTCTCCGCCTCCAGAAAGCCGACGATGTACGGTTCGGCGGGATACACCGCGAAGCAGTGAATACACGTGACCTCGCGCAGATGGCCGTGCACCTCGTACACCGTCTTCGATCCCGCTCGTGTGTGGAGCATGTCGATATTCTGCGTGACGATGCTCTTCAGGGTGCCGAGCGCCTCCAGGCGGGCCAGCGCCAGGTGCGCCGCGTTCGGCTGCGCGGCGAGGATGGTGCGCGCCAGCGGGCGAATCCACTGGTAAAAACGCTGCGGATCGTGTTTGAACCCGTAGATGCTGGCCACCTCCGCCGGATCGTAGCGCCCCCACAGGCCGGAGTCCGGGCTGCGAAAATCCGGGATGCCGGAGCGCGTGCTGAGGCCCGCCCCGGTCAATGCCGTCACGTACCGGGCGCGGCGGAGAAGTTGGATCGCGGCGTCGATGGATTTATTGTTCATGCGGTTAACTATAACCCAGATCAGAGGAATATGCTGATGGGAGGATGTTCCTACCGCGCTGCTCCCCCTCGCCACCGCGTGGTTCAGTCTCCGATAGTTTGTGATCGTGTAGGGGCGGACCAATGTGTCCGCCCGCAGGAGCACACGCTGGTGCTCCCCTACGAGTCTTCCCATGTATTAAAAGCGTCAGACGATGAACCACCGGGCGGCGAGGGGGTCGGGGGGTGAGGCCGGAGGAAAGCACGCTTGTTCCCCTCTCCAGCTTGCCTGGAGAGGGGCCAGGGGTGAGGTTTATCTCACAGGGAAATTCGGCGATCAATCGTATTCTGGCCGGGCAGCCTACACTACGCCCCGCGGCGGCTGCCGACTTCTTCCGCCAGCTTGGTGAACTGGTTGGCGACAATCGAATTGGGCTGGAACAGCACGATCGGGAACCCGGCTTCGGCGGCCTGGAAGGCGACTTCCGGCGCGGGCGAAATGATCGCCGTCATCTCGTGGTTGAGAATCTGCTCGGCTTCCTGCCAGGGGATTTGCAGGCTCGACTGCACCCGATTGACCAGCACGACGCTGATCTTGGCGTGCGCCAGCCCGATCTGCTCGACCTCGTGCAGCGTCTCGCGGGCCAGGGTGAGCGCGACCCGGTTCGGCTCCACCGCCATCGTCAGTTGATCGACCTCTTGCAGCAGACGCGCCGTCAGCCGGTTCATCCCGGCGCCCAGGTCGAGGATGATGATCCGGGCCAGCGTGCGCAGGTGGCGCACGATCATCGCGGCGCTGTCGGGCGTAACGTTCAACAGAGTTTCCTTGGGGCGGCACGACGACAGCAGCAGCCGTAAGCCGCTGTTGTGCGTGACCAGTTCATTTTCGACGGCGCGCGGCGTGATGTCGCTGGCCGGGCGTGCCAGCAGGTTCGCCATGCCGGTCGAGCGCCCAAAACCCAACGACAGCCCCAGTGTCCCCAGTCCCAGCCGGAAATCGGCCAGCACGGTGGGATCGTTTTTCGCCAGCGCCGCGGCAACATTGGCCGCCAGCGTGGAGGTTCCGACTCCGCCCTTAGCCCCCAGAAAGCCCATGACCATCGTCGAATCGCCGCCGGTCCGGCGCTGGGCAGCACTGCGGGCGATCACCGCTTTCACCCGCGAGGCTAGTTCGGCAGGGTGGGTGGGTTTGGTGAGATAATCGTCCGCGCCCGCTTCGAAACCGGCGACCTTGTCATCGACCAGAGTCTTGGCCGTGAACATGATGATCGGGATTGTTTGCGTGGTGGGATCATGGCGCAGGCGGCGGCAGACCTCGTACCCGTCCATGTCGGGCATCATGATGTCGAGGATGATCAGGTCCGGCTGATCGCTGTGTGCTCTGGCAAGCGCCTGCTGTCCATTGTTTGCTACGACGATCTCATACCCCTGACGTTGAAGCATCAGCCCAATCAGTTTGAGGCTGTCCACGTCGTCGTCAACGATCAAAATTCGCTCTGCCATGCTGCGTCACCCTGGATGGTTAACAAAGTCCCAAGCGCCTACGCAGGTCAGTGTAACACGGATAAAAAGGCGGCGCAAACGGGGTCGCCGCCGGTCGATTGCCTGTGCTGGGGCGTAATGCTATAATTCGCCTGGATCGCCTGCCAGGGGCAGGGCAAGATGGTAGACAGGGTAGACCAACATGTCGCAAGAGCTGCAAGCTCAACTGATCGAACAACAGCAGGTGTTACTCAATGTCACGCGCCAGATCGCCGGAAGCATGGGGCTGAGCGAGATCATCCCGCACATCCTGGACGGCATCCAACGCGCCATCAAGCCCGACGGCGTGCGGCTGTTAGTGG
This sequence comes from uncultured Anaerolineaceae bacterium, assembly GCA_964427955.1. Lineage (GTDB taxonomy): Bacteria > Chloroflexota > Anaerolineae > Aggregatilineales > Aggregatilineaceae > JACRBK01. Next base: position 13,492 of record CAYRWY010000069.1, on the reverse strand, counting down.
TGGGAACCGATAAACAGTGGCACGTATATGCGGCAGGGTTGTTGGTCGATGGGTCCGTCGATGCCCAGGTAGTGGCCTGGGTGGCGGAAAAAGGTGACATCGCCCTCACCCGCGGCGAATCGGACGCCGATCTGTCCTTCCTTCCCGCGGACGTCGTGACCCTGATCGCGGTGCCCCTGGTGGCGCACGACGCGGCGCTGTGCCTGTTCTTTCGTGCCCCGCGCGTCTTGGAGGATGTCGAAAAGACCTTCCTGTCCATCCTGGGCGGGCAGGCGGCCATCGCGATCACCAACTCCCGCTCCTTCACGACCGCCCGCAAGCGCCGCGAGTGGCTGGCGGCGGTGTTGACCAGCACGCCGGACCCGGTGCTGGTCGTGGATCGTGATCTGCATTTGCAGCTTGCCAACCCGGCGGCTCACGATCTGTTCCCAACGCTGGGCCAGTTTGACATCGGCCAGCCGTTGGATCAGTTGGGCCAGATGGCCGATCTGATCGGGCTGCTCCGCGCCGAAAATGGGACGCAGCCGGAGACTCTGCTCGAATACACCGCCGAAAATGGCCGGATCTACGCGCCGCGTATTTCGGACGTGCGGACCGAAGACGGCGAGATGACCGGCTGGGTGCTGGTCCTGCGCGACATTTCGCACTTCAAGCGCCTGAACGACAACATGTCCGAATTCCTCAGCACCGTCTCGCACGACATGCGCTCGCCGCTAACCTTCATGAAGGGCTACCTGGACATGATGGGTATGGTTGGCGAGTTGAACGACAAGCAGCGCGATTTCATCGAAAAGACCACGGCGGGCGTCGGGCAGATGTCCGACATGGTCGAGAAGATTCTCGAAGCGGGCAAGCTCGATCCGGTCACCGGCACCTACCAGCTCGCGCGCGAACCCAGCGACATCATCGAGATCTTCAACAAAGTGATCAGCAGCCTGACCGAACCGGCAGCGAAAAAGAACCTGACCTTCACCCATACCTGCGCCGAGGCCGTCCCGATCCTGAATGTGGACCGGGCGATGCTGACCAGCGCCTTCACCAACCTGGTCGAAAACGCCGTCAAATACACGCCGGATGGCCGCCGCGTCGATGTCGAGCTGAAGATCGACGGCAGGGTGCTGGTCTTCCGTGTCAAGGACGACGGGTTGGGCATCAGCGCCGAAGATCAGAAGAAGCTGTTCCGCCGCAACGTCCGCATCTTCCGCAAGGAATGGAAGCGTCTCAAAGGCAGCGGCCTGGGCCTGTTCATCGTCAAGAACGTCGCCCAGCGGCACGGCGGCGACGCCTGGGTCGAAAGCTCCGAGGGCCAGGGCAGCACGTTTTTCATCTCGATTCCGCTCGAAGGTGCGAATCTGGTCGGCGGCCAGCCTGGCGCGTCAGACTGAATTCTCAGGCGGTTCTTGTAGGGGCGCCGCTTGCTGCGCCCTCTCACTCCCCGGTTCGCCGGGGTTTGTTTTCTCTGCGAGGATTGATCCCATGCCCATCCAGGTCTTACCCGAATCAGTCGCGGCTCAGATCGCGGCGGGCGAAGTGATCGAGCGTCCCGCCTCGGTGGTCAAGGAACTGCTCGAAAACGCGCTCGACGCCGGATCGACGGCCATCTCGGTCGAGATCGAGTACGGCGGACGGCGGCTGATCCGGATCAGCGACGACGGATCGGGCATTCCGGCGGCGGAGGCCGCGCTGGCCTTCGCCCGCCACGCCACCAGCAAGCTGCGCACGGTGGACGATCTCGACCACATCCGCACGCTGGGCTTTCGCGGTGAGGCGCTGGCGAGCGTTGCCGCCGTCAGCCGCGTGACGATGGTCACCCGCCATCACGCCGGGCAGGTCGGGATCGAGCTTCAGATCGAGGGCGGATCGCTGCTGTACGAGCACCCGGTGGGGGCGCCGGTGGGCACTGTGATCGCCGTCGAGAACCTGTTCTACAACACACCCGCCCGGCTCAAATTCCTCAAATCCGAGAGCACCGAGCGCCGCCACATCCTGCAACTGATCACCCAGTACGCGATGGCCTATCCTGCCGTGCGTTTCCGCCTCGTGCACGAGGGCCGCGAGCAGTTTCATAGCACCGGCAGCGGCGATCTGGCCGACGTGCTGGTCGAGGCCTTCGACCTGGAGACTTTCCGCGAGTTGATCGAAGTCGGGTCCGTGCCCTCCACCCGGCCCGATCTGCCGCCCATCGAAGTCTACGGCTACACCTCCGCGCCGAGCCTGAACCGCTCCAACCGGGGGCAGATCATTCTGTTTGTCAACGGGCGGGCGATCAGCGATCAAAGCCTGACCTATGCCGTCGTCCAGGCGTACCATACCCTGATGCCGGTCGGGCGTTATCCGATGGCCGTGCTGATGATCACGCTGCCGCCCGAAGAAGTGGACGTGAACGTCCATCCCACCAAGGCCGAAGTCCGCTTCCGCGCGCCGGATGCGGTGTTCGCGGCGGTGCAGCGCGCCGTGCGCCGGGCCGTGGTCGATCAGGCGCCCATCCCGCCTTCCCAGCCGGAAAGCTGGGGGACGGCGCAGTCCTACAGCCCCGACGTCCCGCCGCGCCCGGTGATTCCCGGCGAACAGCAGTTACGCATGGAGCTGGACGCGATGGTGCCGGGCCGCTACGGCCAGCAGCGCCCCGACGTGACGCACCTGCCGGAGCGGGTAGACTCGACGGCGATCCCCGCCGGACCGGGCCGTCCATTGCGCCCGCGCACGCTGCCCATGCTGCGTGTGGTAGGGCAGGTGGGGGCGACCTATATCGTCGCCGAAGGCCCCGCCGGGGTGTATTTGATCGACCAGCACGCCGCGCACGAGCGCATCCTGTACGAGCAGTTCATGGCGCAGCAGGCCGCCCAGGAACCGCTGGTGCAGCATACCCTGCCGGTGACGACCGTCGAGTTTGCGCCCGGCGTCGGGCCGTTGGTCGAAGAGAACCTGGATCTGCTGCGCGCGCTCGGCTTCGATCTCGAACTCTTTGGCGGCAGCACCTTCCGCGTGCGGGCCATCCCGGCGCTGCTGGCCGATCAGGAGCCGCAGGACGTTTTGCGCGGCATCGCTGACGATCTCGAAAGCGGCAACGAGCCGGGCGGGGTCACCCTGGAAGAGAAGCTGATCCGCCGGGTGTGCAAGGCGGCGGCGGTCAAGGCCGGACAAACCCTGAGCTTCGAGGAGATGCAGGGCCTCATCCAGCAGTTGGAGCGGTGCGAATCGCCGCGCACCTGTCCGCATGGCCGCCCGACCATGCTGCACATCACCGGCGAAGACCTCGCCCGCCAGTTTGGCCGGGAATAAGTCCCTCATTCCCTTCTCGATGATCGCGAAGGGAATGAGGTTGGCGTGGCGAGTGGGGAAGATTATTGCGGGGTGTAGGGTTCGAGCAGTTCGACGCCGAGGGCCAGCGCCATGCGCTCGGCCAGGTCGGTGTTATCCAGGCTGCCGCTGAACATGCCTTCGGCGGGGCCGCTGGCGTAGACGATGATGGGCTGGGCGGTGTGGGCCCAGGTCGTCCAGTTGATGCCGCCCACTTCGCTTTCAATTTCGCTCAGGACGGCGTGTCCCCAGGAATACGCGCCGTAAGCGTCGGCGGCTGCGCCGGTGATATCGGCCATCGCGCTTTCGGCAGGATACTGGCTCAGGAGGGCGGTCTGTTCGTCGGTCAGGCTGAAGCCGCAGGCATGGGCTTTGTCGAGGATTTCATCGGCCTTGAAGGTGGCGATCCGGTCTTCCATGCTGCACGTGAACGTTTGCAGGGCGGCAATGTTGGTAAAGTAATTGTTGTCGCGCCCCAGGCCCAGCCCGCCGGTTTCATGATCGGCGGTAACGATCACCAGCACGTCGGGGTGGGCGCTCTGATACTCCAGGGCCGCTTTCACGGCAGCGTCGAAGGCCAGGGTGTCGTAAATCACGCTGATCGCATCGTGCGCGTGGGCGGCATGGTCGATGCGGCCTCCCTCGACCATCAGGAAGAACCCTTCAAGATTGTTGTCGAGCACGTTGAGCGCCGCGCGGGTCATTTCTTCCAGGGACGGTTGGTCGAGGCTTTCGTTTTCGCGGTCGATTTCGTAGGCCATGTGCGACTTCGTGAACAGCCCGACCAGGTGATCGGTGCTTTCCGTATCGACGGCTTCCAATTCTTGCGCATTGGTCACTTCGGTATACCCTGCCGTCTGCATTTCCTTGAGGAGATCGCGGTCGTCTTCGCGCTTCGATCCGTCAGTGGACTGCGGGACGAAGTGACGCCAACCCCCCGCCAGGGCGACTTCCGGTCCGAATTCGACCATCTGCTCGGCGATCAGGTTCTCGTCGTCCCGGTCGATGACGTGCGCATACACGGCGGCGGGGGTGGCGTGAGTGACGCGCGTGGTGGTCACGACGCCGACGGCCTTGCCCGCGTCGTGCGCGGCCTGGCCGATGGTGTAGGTCCAGCGCCCGTCGGGGTCAGGCAGGATGTTGACCACGCCATTGTTGATTTTGTAGCCGCTGTACATGGCGGTGGCGGCGGAAGACGAGTCGGTGATTTCGGAGTCTGCCGAATACGTGGTCATCAGGCCGCGCGTCTGGATGGTGTCGATGGCCGGGTCTATTCCCAGAACGTCACGGGCGTAGATGGCGGCGATCCGGGTCTGGTTGATGCCCATACCATCGCCAATCAGCAAAATCACACTTTTGACTGCCGGTTTGGGATTGTCGGCGTGAGCCGACAGGGTCAGTGGGGCGGTAAGCGTCAAAACAACGAGCAAAACCAGGCTGACATGCAGCAAGTGACGGAGTTTCATGACCTTTCCTTTCGTAGCTTAGCCAGCGTATCCAACGCTAGACAGCTTAGGTCAGAAACTTAAACGAAAAGTCTTAGCGGCTTTAAATTTTCCGCTAAGACTTTTAATTGTTTTTTACGCGAGTCGCGGGATTACGACAGTGCGGCCTGTTGTGCTTCTTTGCGCTTGCGGCGGCCTTCGCGGTTGACGAAGGGCAGTTCGCCCTTTTCCCACGAGACCAGCAGCGGCACCGCGTTGAAGATCGAGGAATAGGTACCGCTCAGCAGGCCGATCAGCAGGATGCCGATGAACTGGCGGATGGTTTCGCCGCCGAACAGCAGGATGGCGAACATCACGAACACGGAGTTCAACTGCGTGGCCAGCGACCGGTGCACCGTTTCCAGCACGCTGCGGTTCACGACAATTTCAAATTCGTCGCCGCGATATTTGGGCATGTTTTCGCGGATGCGGTCGAACATGACGATGGTATCCTGCACCGAGTAACCGACGACGGTCAGCACGGCGGTCAGGAACAGCGCATTGGCTTGCCAGTTGAACAGCAGGCCGAGGATCGCCATCACGCCCATCGTGACCAAAATATCGTGGAACATGGCGATCACGGCGCACGCCCCATAGCGGATCGCGTGCGGGACCTGGCGGAACGCCCAGAGGATGAAGAACAGGATGATCACGGCGACTGCCATCGTGGCGACGAAGGCCGCGCGGGTGACTTCCTTCCCGACGGTCGCCGAGACACTGCTGGTCGTCAGCGCCGATTCGCGCAGCGGATCTTCTTCTTCCGTCTTGTCCGACCAGAACGGCCCCAGGTGCGCCGGGTCCTGCATGAATGCCTTCAAGTCTTCCAGGTTCTCGGTCTCTTCCATGCGGATCTGCCAGCGGCTGCCCGCGTCGGCAAACTTGGAATTGACGTCCGTGGACTTGATCGGCTGGAGGCGCTGCACGACGTAGTCTTTCAGGCCGTAGGCGTCCAGGGTGTCACGCACTTGCTGCTCGCTCAGCTTGTTGACGAACGAGACTTCCATCAGCGTACCGCCGGTGAAGTCGATGCTCAACCGGACCGGGCTGTTGTATTTGGCCGTCGAAATGATCATGGCGATGATGCCCGGAATGATCACCGACAGTGAGAACAGGTAGTAGTATTTGCGGCGTTGTGCGAAGCTGAATAGAAACATGACCATCTTCTCCTTTTTCGGTGATTAGACGCCGAGCAGCCGGGGATGCGCCCGCAGTTGATCGCCAACGATCAGCACCAACGTGTGCAAGAACGTCCGGGTAGCGATGACCGCGGTGAACAGGTTGACGATCAGACCCAGTGCCAGAGTGACTGCGAAACCCTGAACGGCACTGGCCCCGAAGGCATTTCCGAAAAAGTACAGAATGATGCAGATGATGATCGTCGAAAGGTTCGAGTCGCGGATGGACGTCCATGCCCGGTCGAACCCGGCCTCGATGGCCCGATCCATTGTTCGTCCGCCGCGCAGTTCTTCCTTCATGCGCTCGAAGATCAGGATGTTACCGTCTACTGCCGTGCCGATGGAGATCAGGAAGCCAGTGATGGCGGGCAGGCTGAGCGTCACAGGGATGGTCTTATATAGCGCAAAATTGATCGCCGCGAACAGCAGCAGCGCCAGGTCCGCCGGTACACCTGCGGCGCGGTAGTAGATCAGCATGAAGCACATCACGGTCGCGACGCCGATGATCCCGGCCCGGATCGAGCGATCCACCGAAATCTTACCCAGCGACGGGCCAATCGTGTCGAACGCGATAATATTCAGCGGCACGGGCAGCGCACCGTATTTGAGCTGCGCGGCCAGGATTTTCGCTTCGTTGTGCGTGAAATTGCCGGTGATGATCCCGCCGTCCATCGTGCCGGCGCTGGCACTGTCGGCCAGCCCCTGCTGGATGGTGGGGTAGGAGAGCAGCCGCCCGTCGAGCACAATCGCCATCGGCTTGTTGGCGCTGTTCGCGACATACGTGATGAAATCGCTCACGCGGTCGCCGCCCTTCTTGATCGCGAAGTTCACGGACCACTGCACGCCAATTGTTCCTTGGGTGACGGCAGCCGCATCGGACAGGCCCGCGCCGGTCATGATGGTCGTGTACGGCTGGCCGTTGTTCAACAGGGCCGCTTCGGGCTGGCCGTCTGCCGTCGTGGCGGGACAGGTATAGTCGGTATATGCCAGGGGGGTCTCGCCAGGAGCCAGGCGGGCTTCGGCCAGTTTGACCTGGTCGGTGGTCAGGATGCACGAACCTTCGGCAATCGACTGTCCGCTGACCATCGAGAAGTCCACGAATTCGAGCATACCGGTGGACTTGACCGAATCGAACGCAACGGACTGCTCTTTGACTCCGGGCAGTTCCACGATGATCCGCCGGTCGCCCTGACGCTGTACGACCGCCTCAGAGACGCCCAGGCCGTTCACACGCCGCTCGACGTTTTTCTTGGCCTGATCCATGGTGTCGCTGGTGACTTTGATGCCTGCGGGGACTTCGAGGAGCACACGCGAGCCGCCTTGCAAGTCGAGACCCTGCACCACCTTGGTGGTACGGCTGATGCCCAACAAATCGATGCTTTTGGTGTCCGGCAGACTGAGCCAGATTGACACGCCAGCAACAACAAGAATTATCACGAGCCAGAGGCGATACCCTCTCATAATCTATTTCCTCTCAACAGGTGGCGACGTATGCCGAATACTTGGCGTCAGGGACGCTGGGGAGGTCCCAAACTCAATGATGATAACTCTTAGCAGGGTGAACTGGCAAGGGTGTTTTTGCGGGGACCCCAAAGCACAGGTGCGCGGCGAGCGCACCTGTTTACCCCATTTATTGGGGTGTTAGCTGGCTGCCATCCAGCCGTAGTTCCGCCGCGATAGCCTTCATCGCGTCCAGCACGCGCGGCACGTGTTCATTCCACAGGTCCACGCCCAATGCCGTGGCGGCGTGTTCGACTTCTTCGCGGTTCACCCCGGCGGCGAAGCTGCGATCCTTCCACTTGTCGCGCACCGACTTGATCTTGGTGATGTCGCGGATGTCCTTAGACGGGCGCACCAGGGCCACCGCCGTCAGGAACCCGGTCAGTTCGTCCACCGCCACCAGGCTTTTTTCCATCGGGCTTTCGGGTTGGATACCGGTTCGTTCGGCGGCGTGGGCGGCCATCGCGCGGATGATGTCTTCGTCCACGCCCCGTTCGCGCAGCACCCGCAGCCCGGCGAAGGGATGTCCATCGGCGGCGGTCATGTCCGGGTATTTTTCGTAATCGAAATCGTGCAGCAGCCCCGCGATGCCCCACCGTTCCTCGTCCGCGCCAAAGTGGCGGGCATAGGCGCGCATGGCCGCTTCCACGGCTTGCATGTGATGCCGCAGGCTTTCCGACGCGGTCCATTCGGTCACGAGCTGCCAGGCGTCGTCGCGGTTCATGACTTTGCTTCCTCTTCCGCTTCGATGATCTCGTAGCTGTCGTGCATGGTGGCAGTCAGGCGCAGCGTGGCGGACGCCCCGCAGTATTTGTCCCGCGAGAGTTCGATGGCGCGTTCGACGGCGGCGGGTTCGACGTTATGTCCGGTGACGACGTACTTGATCCAGATTTCGGCCCAGACCATCGGGTATTCCTCGGCCCTCACGCCCTCGACGCGGACCTCGAACGCCGTGACCTGCTGCTGTTTTTTCCGCAGAATGCTGATCACGTCCATCCCGGTGCAGCCCGCCAACCCGGTGAGCAGCAGTTCCATCGGGCTGAAGCCGGTATCGTGCCCGCCGTTGGCTTTGTTGGCGTCCAGCGGAATGCTCAGCCCGCTGCCGCTGAAGCCGGTGAACATCAAGTCATCGCGCCACACCACGCGGGTGTTTTTCTTCGCAGCCATGTGGTTCAATCCCTTCGTAACTATTGCCGAATGCTCCTTCTGATTGTACCGCGTTCGGCCTGCGGCTGGCACTAGCTCGCCCTCATAACCCGCGCCGCTCCCCCTCGCCACCGGGGGTGAGGTAGACCTGGAAACGAGGCGCTGGCCTATCCGAAAAAAGCGGAGAGGGGACGTACTCCACCCGAAGTTCAATCCCCCTCTCCAGCATGATTGGAGAGGGGGCCAGGGGGTGAGGTAAACCAAGAAACGAGGCGCTGGTCTAATTCACCCGCATGATTCGCGCCCACTGCGGCGGGATCGTGAGCGCCTCGACCGTCTGCCCGCGCGGCTGGGCTGTCTCGCCGGGGTTGAGCAGATCAGCCAGCGCGTGCTCCGGGCGGATTGGCAGATCGAACCGTACTGTCGCCGGACGGTCGGCAGCATTGACCGCCACGATCACGCACTCGTCGTCCGTCTGCCGCGCGAAGACGAGCTGTTCGGCGGTGACCAGCAGTTGGCGGTAACCGCCGTGCCGCAGCGCGCCGGACCCCCGCCGCAGCCACGCCAGCCGGGTGATCGCGTTCACCAGGTCGGGGTGGGGGGCCGTGCGTGCCACGTCGCCCAGGTCGAGTTCCGGGCGCAGCGCCGCGTCGCTCGTCGCTGATTTCTGGCCGGCGAGGCCCCATTCGCTGCCGTAGTAGATCGACGGCACGCCGGGCATGGTCAGCAGCAGGCAGTACAGCGGGTACAGGTGCGCCGGATTGGTCAGGTTGCTGGCGACCCGGTTCACGTCGTGGTTGTCGGCGAAGGCGTATAGGGGCAAGTGGCGGTACAGGCCGTCGTCGCCAAACTGGCGGTTCAGGGCGTAGGCGATCTCGAAATAATTCTTGTCCACGTGGCTCGAATACAGCCCCTTGTAGCATTCGTAATTCGTCACCGCGTCGAGCGCCTGCTCGTTGGCCCACTGGCGGTAATCGCCGTGCACGACTTCGCCCATCAGCCAGAAGTCCGGGCGCAGGTTCCGGCAGAAGCCCGCCAGGTCGCGCTGAAACCCGCGATCCAGCGCGTCCGCCGCGTCCAGACGCAGCCCGTCGATGTTGAACTCGCGCATCCACGTCGCCACCGCCTGGAAGAGGTGATCCTTCACCGCCGGATGCTGGACGTTCAGCTTGACCAGGCTGTAATGGCCGTTCCAGCCTTCGTAGGTGAACGGATCGCCGTAGCGGCTGCGCGGTCCGAACTGCAAGCCCTGGAACCAGTCGCGGTATGCCGACGTTTCGCGGTGTTCCTGCACGTCGCGGAACGCCCAGAAATCGCGTCCGACGTGGTTGAACACACCGTCCAGGATCACCCGCATGGCGCGCTGGTGGAAGGCGTTGACCAAGTGTGCCAGCGTTTCCCGGTCGCCCAGGCGGCGGTCCACGGTGGTGTAGTCGGCGGTGTCGTAGCCGTGCGAGGTGGATTCGAACAGCGGCCCCAGGTAGACCGCGTTGATCCCCATCGCCTGCAAATGATCCATCCAGCCGTAAAGCCGGTCCAGCCGGTGCACGACCGGCGCGTGAAAATCATTGCGGGCGGGAGCGCCGCACAGTCCCAGCGGGTAGATGTGGTAGAAGATCGCGTCGGAAGCCCAGTGATGGTTCATCATGAGTTACCTCTACTATACTGGTCGGTATAGAGCGCTTGCGAAAAAAAGAGACGTCCTGCGATGCGCTACGAATAGATGCCATGCATGAACTGGTGCACCGCCTGGTAGAGCAGTTCGTCGTTGAGCTGCGCGTAGCCGTTCAGCGCCAGGCCGATGTAGGTGTTGATCATCCCCTGAAACGTGACCGCGTAGCGCCGCTGGCGGCCCTTCATGTTGCCGTGCTGCTGCGCGGCCTGCCGGAACATCTCCTCCAGCAGACGGTGCTGCTGCTCTTGCCGCGGGATGACCGCCTTGAAGGCGTCGGTGTCGGGCGGCGCGAACGTCATCGACAACTGCATCCGGTAAAACATCGCGTTTTCCCTGGCGAAGCGGAAATACGCGCCCGCCGTCCGGTTCAGCGTCAGCGGCAGATCGCGCTGGTAATCCGTCGCCTGCCGGATCAACTCGTACAGCGGCTCGAAATACGCCGCCAGCAGCGCATCCAACAGTCCGCGCTTGCTGCCGAAGTAATGGTACAGCGTCGGCTTGGTGATGCCCGCCGCCTCGACGATCTCCTGCACGCCCACCGCGTCGTAGCCGCGCGCGGCGAACAGCGTCAGGGCGTGATCGAGAATGTTGGCCCGGTTGTCGGTGGTCATGCTGCTCCATCCTTCAAGTGATTTCAGTATACCATTCGGTATATTGGCGGTCAAGAGACAAAATCGCTCAGGGTACGTATAGTGAGGTATCAGAGGAGGAAACGATGGAAAAACCCGCAAAGACTGCTCACGTCGTTGGTTTTTATGTCTCGATCCTGACCGCCGTGATCACCCTGATCACCTTCGGGATCGCCATGTTGACCCCGCCCATTTCCGGCGCGAACTGCCAGGAGGACTGTCTCGCGTATCCCTATCTGGACATCACGTCGCGTTTCCCCAGGGATTACTGGTGGATGTACGGGGCGCTGGCCATGCTGCTGATCTACGTCGCGTGGGTGGCCTGTCTCCATCACTATGCCGCCGCGAGTCGCAAAATCTTTAGCCAGGTCGGGCTGGCGCTGGCGTGTATGGCGGCGGCGATCTTGATCGTCAACTATTTCGTGCAAACGTCGGTGATCCAATCCAGTCTTGAAAATGGCGAAACCGCAGGGATCACCCTGCTGACTCAATATAATCCGCACGGCCTTTTTATTGCGCTGGAAGAAGTCGGCTATTTGCTCATGAGCCTGGCATTCCTTTTTCTTGCGCCGGTGTTTTCGAGTGCCCACCGGGTCGAAAAGACGCTGCGCTGGATGTTTGCGGCCAGTGCTGTGCTGGCCTTGGTCGGACTGATCGTGATCACGCTTGCGTATGGCATCGACCGCCAGGATCGCTTCGAAGTGATCGTGATCTCGATTGACTGGCTGGTGTTGATCGTGGGCGGCTTCCTGTCCGCCGTCGTGTTCCGGCGTGCTCAATCTTGATCCCCGGTGCGACGGAGCAGGGCGATCTGCATCCAATGAATAGGGGCATTGTTGAGGTTGGACGGCAGTTTACGCTATGATTAGAGTAGTGCCGACACACCACCTGAAGGGTGCCCAATGTCGAATTCGAGTGATGCCGAGCTGGTCACCCGGCTGCAAGCCGGGGATCAGGGAGCCTATGCCCAGTTGGTCGAACAGCACGCAGGGCCGATCTATCGCCTGGCGCTGCGCATGATGGGCAATGAGGCCGATGCTGAGGACGTCCTGCAGGAGACGTTTCTCAGCGCTTTCAAGTCGATTGACCGTTTCGAAGCGCGCTCCAGCCTGAGCACCTGGCTGTACCGGATCGCCAGCAACGCCGCGCTGATGCGTTTGCGCCGCAGCGAGCCGGATCAGGTCTCGGTCGATGAGCCGGTCGAGCGCGAGGACGGCGATCTGGTCCCGCGCCAGTTTTTCGACTTTTGCTGTCTGCCCGAAGAGGATTTCCTGCGTGACGAGGCTCGCGAAGAGTTGCAGCGAGCCATTGCCGACCTGCCGCCGACGCTGCGCAGCGTGTTCGTGCTGCGCGACATCGAAGGGCTGTCCACCGAAGAGACGGCCAGCGCCTTGGACCTGTCGGTCTCTGCCGTCAAGAGCCGCCTGATGCGCGCCCGGCTGAAGCTGCGCGAGCGGCTGAGCCGCTATTTCGCCCAGGATGGGCGGGAAGAAAGGCATGAAGAATGAGCGCCGCCGATCACCAGACTCATGAACATCAAGAAGACTGCCGCCGCTACCTGGGCAGCCTGTCCGAGTATTTCGATGGCGATCTCAGCCCGGAGCTGTGCCAGGCGCTCGAAGCGCACATGACGCAGTGTGAACACTGCCGGATCGTGGTCAATACCTTCAACAAGACCATCGTGCTCTACCGCCAGCTTCCTGCCCCGGACATGCCGGACGCGGTCAAGGAGCGGCTGTACAAGGTCCTGCACCTCGACGAGTATCTTCCTCACGAAACCGAGTAGGGGCATTGGTCCCTACTTACTGCGCCGGTGTGGTATAAGCCTCCGTCGGCAGACCCGCGGTGAGCCAGGCCTGAATCCCGCCGTCCACGTTGAAAACCCGCGTATAGCCCAGCTTGATCAGCATATCCGAAGCGGTCCGGCTGCGGTTGCCGCTGTTGCAGATCACGTAGATGTCCTGGTCTTTGGGAAGTTCGGTCGGCGCGCGCTGCTCGAAGTCGGGTAGGGGGATCAGCCGGGCGCCCACCGGGACGCCGGTCGCGGTCCATTCTTCGGGCTGGCGCACGTCCACGATCAGGGCGCCGGGAGTCTGGCTCAGGCGGTCGTGGGCTTCGGTGACGCTCACCGTGGTATAGGTCACCGCGGAATTGGCTTTCTCGTTTTTTTTGTCGTTACCGCACGCCGTCAGCAGCAGCACCAACCCCAGCCCGATGAGCAGCAGTGTTCGGATCTTCATGTCTACAGGTCCTTTGGCATCTCGGTCGTTTCAGTCATCTTAGATGCCGGACCGGTCTTGGAAGTTTCAGAAATGCGCACCCGCCGGTCGATCACTTCGCCGTGACAGTGCTCCGCGGCGGCGACCGTGGCTCCGCTCAACACGATCGTGTTTTCGAGCACCGCGCCCGGCCCAATCGTGACGCCTGACTCCAGGTAGACGTTCGGCCCGATCTGTGCGGCCTGCCCGACACTCACTTTGGGATCGATCCGTACCGGCGGCAGGATGTGCACCGAGCCGGGAATCTCGCTCAGGATGTGGGCATCGCGCCCTTCCTTGAGAAACTGGCGGTTGATCGCCAGCA
>CAYRWY010000068.1:0-17883 GCA_964427955.1 uncultured Anaerolineaceae bacterium | reverse complement strand
GAACGCGGCGTTCGCCGACTACGCCCGCCAGGGGATGATGCGCTGCTCGGTGGACTTCGAGTCGATCAACCCGGAGGCGTCCGCCTTCTGGATGAAGTATTTCGAGCCGGTCTGCCTGTCGGTGATGCGCGTGCCGGAGAAGATTAGGTAACACAAGAAAGAGCGGCACCACAGAGGCCACAGAGATCACAGAGGAAGAACGGAGAGAAACGCTTTTGTTCATCCTCTGTGGCCTCTGTGGTGAATCTGTCTTTAGGGCTTCACGCCGAAGAGGCGGACCAGGCTGGCGCTGCCCTGGGACAGCGATTCCGCCAGCAGCGTGCCATCGGCGTTGAAGGCCAGCTTCGTCACGACCGCGTCGGGTGCGGCGTCGTAGGTCTCCAGCGTGGCGATCAGGGTCCGCGAGGCCACGTCCCACACCCGCACGGCACTGTCGCCGCCGCCGTCCAGCGCGCCTCCCGCCGAAACGAGCAGGCTGCCGTCCGGACTGAAGGCCAGCGCCGTCACCGGGCTGGGCGATTCGAGCGCGATCTGCGTGCCGGGGCCAACTTCCCACAACTGGATCACGGAGTCATCGCCGCCCGACGCCAACCACGCCCCGTCCGGGCTGAACGCAACCGCGCGCACCGGCCCGGCATGATCCGGCAGCACGGTGCCCGGACTGGCGCTGGCGACGTCCCACAACCGCACGGTGTTATCCACGCCGCCCGACGCGATCAGCGTGCCATCCGGGCTGAAGACGACCGCCGTGACCGGCCCGGTATGTCCGGCGAGCACAGCAAGCTGGCCGCGCGAGGCGACCTCCCACAACCGGATCACGTTGTCGCCGGGCACCTCGGCGTTACCGCTGGCCGAGGCGATCATCTGGCCGTCAGGACTGAAGGCGACGGCGGCGATGGGCTGGGTATGGCCGCGCAGCACCGCCGTCAGACCGCCCACGGACAGGTTCCACAGCCGCACGGTGGCATCGTGGTGGGCAGTGGCGAGCAGCGTCCCATCCGGGCTGAAGGCCGCATCGGTGGTCGGGCCGTTGGGCACCTGGAAGAAGCGCGGCGACTGGGTGAACGCCGCGGCGGTGTAGAGGTTGAGGCCGCTGGCGCTGGTCACGGCGACGGTCTGCCCGGACCACGCCACCGAGGTCACGGCCTCGCCGACCGGCAGCTCGACCAGGCGATCCAACTGGGCCACCGTCTGGATGGTGATGGCGGACTGCGCGTCCGTCACCGGGCTGTAGACCTGGGCACTCTGCGGCGCAGGCGGCGCGGCAGTCGTCACGGCAGGAGTCGCCGCGGCGGCAGTCGTCGTCCCGGTCGGCTCGACCCAGTACAGCCCATTCGCGCCTTCGCCCGCCCAACCGGTCTGATCGCCGTAGAGCACCTGCCACCAGACGATATTTTCGGCGCACTGCGGCCCGCCCACGACCTGGAACGTGTCGCCAGGGGCCATCGCCGCGACTTTCACGCCGCTCGACGCCGGAGTACCGCGCAGGTTGACCGGCAGCCCACTCGCGCGCACGCGCGCTTCCATCCCGACATTCAGGCGGGTGTTCATCGCCCCGGTGCAGACGGCGCGCCCGACGGACTGGGTCGGGACGGCCTGGTCGGGGACGGCGGTCGCCGCGGCCTGCGTCGGGACCACGCTCGGAGCCGAAGCCGGACCGGAGCAGAGGAAGAGAATCTGTCCATCCGCCGAGGCGCGGTAATCGTAGGTTCCGCCGTTGTAGATGAACAGGAATTGATAGCCGTTGGTGAGCACCTGGCTGTAGGTTTGCCCGGCCTGGGGACAGGCCAGGCTGGTATCAGGATAGTTGCTCTGCGTCCAGCGCCAGGACGCGAGATCGTCCAGCGTCAGCGCGGTGCCGACACGGGCGCTCATATCGGCCAGCGCGGCATTGATCAGCGACGTGGGCGGCGTGCCCTGGGCATAACTGATCACCCCGCTCAGCAGCAGCGCCAGCACCACCAGCCCCACCCCTAGCAGCAAGCTCAAGCGTCTCATCGTGGCCTCCTGAGGCAAACAAAAAGGCGGACACGCGGGTCCGCCCTGGCACAACTTGCACAAGACCCTACTGCTAATTATCGTCTTCTACGAATTCGACGCCAACCTCGGCGGGCGGTGTGGGCGCCGGACGCGGCTGCTGCCGGGCCGGACGCCGTCCCCCAGCGGCCTGAGTCTCGTAGACCACCTGGCTGGCGGCACAGTAGGGACACAGATTCCACGCCAGATCGAGCAGCTCGCCGCACTGGATGCACGGCTTGCGCAGCTTGGTGTGGCAGTAGGGACAGACCTGCCAGGCGTCTTTGATAGGACGCCCACAGCCGGGACAGACCGGCTTCTGCTCGATGTTCTGGAGCAGCGCCTCCTCTTCGAGCGACCGCTCGTAGGCTTCGGTGAGGGTCTGCTGGGGGCGGAGCATGATGTAGATCACGAGGCCGAAGATGCCCAAAATGGCGACCATCAGGCTGGCGGCCACCTGCGCCAGCGGATCGCGCGAGCGGACGCGCATGTCGCGCCACGTCCACAGGATCAGGCCCAGCCAGATCGCCGACACCACCGCCCCGCTGACGGTGATGAGAAACAAGAGCACGCTGTTCAGAGTCTCGCGGTCAAGCATAAGGCTATCCTCACTGGTACTCGTCCAAGAAAAGGCAGAACAGGGCGCAGCAAGCGGCACCCCTACCGTCACGTCTACTGTGAGAATTCTTCATGTAGGGGCAATTCATGAATTGCCCCTACCAAGCGCCATCCACGGAGCGCAGGATGAGACCACGGGCCAACGCTACGGCGTTGCCGGATCGGCCAGCGTCGCCACCAGCGCCACTTCGTTGAGCATGACGTCGTATTGGTGGCCGTCGGCGTAGAATCGCAAGAAGCTGATCTTCGCCGGGCGGCGGTCGCTGGGCAGATCGCTGAACAGATCGCCGGATTCGTAGCTGTACCAGGCGTCCTTGTTGATCTGCTCGTGCGGCTGCAAACACGAGTCGCAGGTCGTGCGCCCCTCGTTCGGACGGTATTCGGCATAAAAGCCGTGGTACCACCCGTACTCGTTCCCGTCTTTATCTTCGTAACTCATGAACAACATCACCGGGCATTCCGACCCGACCGATCCGCAGGCGCTCAAGCTCTGGTAATGCACCTGCATCGTCACCCGCAGCCGCAGTGTAGCATACTGGGTCACGTCCAGGCCATCATGCCCGCCAGGATACTTGAGACAGCCGGTCTTGCCCGGCCCCGGATCGGGCTGCATCATGCGCACAATGTGGATTACCGGGCGACCACCTACCGTCGTGAATTTCCACGTGCCCGCCGGAGCATCCTGGTACTGGGCCGAAGGGTCCCAACTGCAATTCCACTCGACCGGCCAATCGGAGGCCGTTCCGGACCCATCGCCCGCAACCAGACCCGGCGACACCTGGGCAAAATCCCAGTTGGGCAGCAGGTCGATCGGGCCAGGTTCGGTCACAATCGCCGCATCGCCCTGGTTGACCTGGGCCTCGGTGCCCTGGGCCAGGTGCAGCGCCTGATCGCCATAGCTGAGGGTCAGGCTGCCCGACCGGGCCGTGACTTGCAGGGCGTCCGAGCGGCTGTCGATCCAGAAATTGCCACCCTCATTGATATGGGCCGTGCCCAGCGGCGCGACGATCTCGATCCGGGCTTCGCGATCCAGACCAGCGCGGACCCAGATTTCGACCCGCCCCGTCACTTTGGTCAGGCGAATGATGTAGGGGTTATCGCTCAGGCTGAAACGCGGGCGGCTGGCGGTATTGAACGTGGCCGTGCTGCCGTTGCGCAGCAGCACTGTCGCCACCAAATCCCCCGAATACGGATCGGTGAAGGCAATGTACCCCTGCGACAGGTTGTCCGTGCTCAGCCGGTTGTCCGGCCCGACGGTATCACTGCCGCGCACCGCCTTTTCGCTCGATTGATCCGGCTCCCACAGCCCGACCGTGCCCTGCCCCACGTACAGCGTGGTGTTGAGGCTGGTAGGCGATTCGAAGACCACCCACCGGATCAACAGAACCGTCCCGGCACACAGGGCGAAGAAAATCACCAGCGCCGCCAGCATGGTAATCCAGGCCAGGCGCTGCGGGTTGACTCTAAACATACGGCCTCATCAATAACGGATGTTGAAACCGGCAAATTCTCCGGTCGCAGGACTATAGGTTACATCGACCTGCTCGACTTGCGCCGAGGGCGACCCCTGCCACAGGAACCGCTCGAATTCTTCGACCGCCGGGCGCGGACCCTCGGCCATCGTTTCGACCGTCTCATCCGAGCGGTTGCGCACCCAGCCCGACAGCCCCCAGCGCGCCGCTTCACGCTGCGTATAAACCCGAAAATTCACCCCCTGCACCAGGCCGTACACGACCGCATACAGCCGGACGTTCTGCTCTTCAGGGTCAGACATCAACCACGTCCTCTCTTTGTTGGGGCCTGATTATAGCAAGGGGTGGGAAGGGGAACAAAGAGCGGAAATGCAGTACGCCCTATGTGCGTCAATTTAAGGTTTTGTGAGGCAATTACTGTCTTGTCCCGGCCTTACCCCCCGCCCCCCTCTCCATTCACAAGCGCAATGGAGAGGGGTTAGGGGTGAGGCCGGTTTTTTCTCTTTGAGAGAAGAGCAGACGCTTAAGTTGACGCCTATTGGGCATATTGCAATACGCCCTTACCTGGCGCAGCAAGCAGCGCCCCTACCGTTTCCGTCGTGAAAAGCTCGTAGGGGCAAATTCATGCCTTGCCCCTACCGATGGGTGTTCCCGACCTGAATATTCTGGTGGAGGCGTTCAGTTCGCACTGGGGCGGGGCGGCTGGCGGCGGATCAGATCGACCCGCTTGCGCATGTTCCAGGCATCCTTGTCAGCGGGGTTTGTCTCAATCGCACGGGTGAAGGCGACGAACGCCGCCTCCCAGTCGCGCCGGTCGATGTAGATCAACCCGACGTTGTAGTGCACGCTGGGATACGCCTCGTCCAGTTCGATCACGCGCTGGTAGGCTTCCAGAGCCTTCGCCTGCCCCGCGAGGCTAGAGCTAGCCAGGTGACCCAGGTAGGCCGCGGCCAGGTTCGACCACAGCGACGGGTTGTCCGGGGCCAGGCCGGTCGCTTTTTCGAGCACAGGCACGGCGTGGCGGTGCTGCCCGGCCAGGATGTAGGCGCCGCCCAGGTTGAGCAGCACGTTGAGGTCGTCGGGATAGAGCGTCACGCAGCGTTCGAGGATGACCAGGGCCTCTTTGGCCCTACCCTGAGCCAGCAGGCCCGACGCTTCGCGCATCATCCCCAGGTACTGCTCGTCCGGCAAGGACGGGGACAGGTTGGGATCGTCCGTCATAGGTCGTCGTCGCCCTCGATGTCTTCCAGGTCGTACAGATCGTCGATTTCGTCATCGTCCAGCAGCAGATCGACGTCGTCTTCCGCCGCTTCGTCATCATACTCCGGAAAATCGAACAGCGGCAGCACGTCGCCCGACAGCGACGCGTTCGCCTGCGCTTCGGCCACGGCCTCGGCCAGGGCTTCGTCGTTGCTGTTTTCGGCAACTTTCGCCAGATCGTTCAGCACCTTGGTCGCAACCTTGCCGCCGATCTCGCCCAGCGACCAGATCGACATCTCTTGAATCTGGCGGTCGTCGTCGTAGGCCAGTTCGGCCAGGCGCGGCAGCGCGGGGCGCAGTTCCAGCTCACCCGCGGCGCGGGCGGCTTCGTAGCGCATTTCGGGATGATCGCTGGACAGCTCTTCCATGATCTGCGGCTGCCACACGTCGTCGCAGGTGCGGCCCATCGCAAAAACGGCGCTGACACGCATCATCAGCTCGTCGGCGTTGTAGGCCTGCCGGATCAGGGCCAGCACGCCGTCGCGCGAGCAGTTGCCAATCGCTTCGAGCGCCCGGCGCCGCACGTCCAGGTCTTCCTGGGGGTCGCGATAGAGCGCCAGGACCAGCTCCTGCAAGCGGGTGTTGAGCGGCTCCGGCAGCTTGCCCAGTTCGCCCTGGAGGACAAACTGGCCCAGCGATTCGACCGCCGCGGCGCGCACGTCGGTATAGGGATCTTCCTCGGCGATCTGCATCAGGCGCTCGATCACGCAGCGCGGGCTGTCTTCGAGGATGCCGTCGATGGCCGACAGACGCACCTCAAAATCAGGATCGTCCAGCGCCGGGAAGATGATCACGCTGAAATCGAGTTCGAAATTCATTTCCGCCGTCTCGACCAGCAGGTTGATCAGGCCGCGGCGGCGTTCGACGGGCAGTTCGTCCCACACGTCCTGGAACGCAATCCGGTTGTCGCCGTCCAGGTCGGACAGGCTGTAGACCGACGCCGAGGTAAGGGGGACGTCCGGTTGGCGCAGCTCCTCCAGAGCGCGCTGGAATTTGGCTTGGGCATTCTTGATCGCGGGCATGGCTCTGCCTCTAGTTTACTTGGTCAGGTTAATCGGGTTGAGAATATCGTTAAAGACGGCCAGGAAGATCAGACCCAGCAGCAGCAGGACGCCGATCAGGTGGATCAGCCCTTCACGTTCCGGCTCCATAGGCTTACCGCGGATGAGTTCGATCACCACGAACAGGATACGGCCACCGTCCAGGCCCGGAATGGGCAGCAGGTTGGTAAACGCCAGCGAGACGCTGATCAGCGCGGCGAAGGAGATGAGCGGATACATCTGGCCTTCGTCCAGCGTTTGTTTGAAGATCGGAGCGCCAATCTGGCCGATCCCCACCGGGCTGACCGGACGCGCGGACGACAGGCCGATGCGACCGTTCACCAGATCGTCGAGATAACCGTACATAAGCGTGTGCACGCGCACGAACTCGTCTACCCCCGTGTCGATGGCCTTCGCCAGCCCCAACCGGCGGGTGTAGGTCGTCTCGTCGCGGTTGATGGCGGTCAGGCCGACGGCGGCGGGTTCGACGCCCACGATCCCGATCCCGATCCGGACGGTGCCCTGCGAGTCTTTGGTCGGCGTCACAGGGAGATCGACCCGCTGCGTGCCGCGCAGCACCGTGATCATGATTTCGACGCCTTTGTGCGCCTTGGTGTAGTCCTGCAACTGCTTCAGGCTGGTGACCTCGATCCCATCGACCGAGACGATCAGGTCTTCCGGCAGGAACCCGGCGGCGTAGGCGGGCATGTCTTTTTCGACCGTGTCGATGTAGACCCGCTCGACCTTCGTACCTTCGTTCGCGGCGCCGATCAGGGTCGTCTCGAACTGCTGGCCGTCGCGCTCCACCACCAGCGTCACCGGCTTGTTCACCTGGGTCGAAATCCAGTCGTTGAATTCGTCCGCCGACTCGACGGTCTTGCCGTTGAATTCGCGGATGACGTCCCCCTGCTGGAGTCCCGCCGTCTCCGCCGCCGACCCCGCCTGGATGTCGTAGACGCTGACGTCGGCGCGCGCGTACGGCTGCCCGATCAGGGCGATGATGATGAACAGGATCAGCGCGGCGACATAGTTGATCCCCGGCCCGGCGACCATGAAGAACATGCGCTGCCAGGGCGTCGCCTCGAACACGCTCTTGGGATTCTTGATGCCGCGCTCCTGGATTTCAGCGCGATCCACCGACATCTCGTCGGGCGACTTGGGCTTGACGAAATCTTCGCCATAGGGCCGCACGAAGCCGCCAATCGGCAGCCAGTTCAGGGTGTAGATCGTATCGCCTTTGCGAAACAGCACCTTCGCACGCGGCGGAAAGCCGATGCCAAACTCCAGGACGGTGATCCCGGAGAGCTTGGCGGCGACGAAATGGCCGAATTCATGAATGATCACCAGCGGGACCAGAACCAGGACGAACGATCCTACGCCCAGAAAAAAGTTATCCATCGGCTTTGTACGCTCCGCCCACACAATAAAACAGGGCGTCGGTCAGAGACGCCCAGTCGGCTGCACAGTGATGCGAAATGACCTTGTTACTTAAAAGATTATAGCCGTCGGGAGAGGTGAGAGCAAGGCTTGGCGGGGAATTCTAAGGAAACTCAAAGGGATCAGACCTTCTGCCGCCAGGGCGACGGGGGCTTGTCGAAGCCAAAGACGTTGATGCGCTTCTCCTGACGCTCGGCCAGGGCGATGGTCTGCGCCACGAATTCGATGGCGTCCGGGCGGTCGTCGGTGGCGATGCGGATATTCATCGTCACCCCGCTGATCGGGACGATCAGCAGGTGGAAGGTATAGCCGGTGGTGAGCTGGCTGTCCGGCCAGCCGTCGCGGTTTATGTCGGCCAGGGTAAAACCGGGCTGCATCCGCACCCCCACCCCGCCGATCTCCTCCCAGGGGAGGAAGTAGCGCGGCAGGCCCTCGCGCCGCTGTTCGACCCCCTGGTCGCTGGCGCTGTAGCGCGCGCCGTTCGGGGACTGCCAGGTGACCGGAGATGGCCCTGCCGCCGACTCTTTGATCTCTTTGTAGCGGTCGATGATGCGTTTGAGCGTAGTCTGGCAGCGTTGGTAGGCCAGCGGCGTGCTGTCGGTCACCAACTCCGGATGCTGGCGGGCATAATCCAGCCCACGCCAGATCACGGCGATGATCGCCGCGACCAACAGAATGGCACTGATCAGCAGCAGTGGCAGCAGCATGGATAATTTTTACCTCACCCCCCGGCCCCCTCTCCACCCGGTGGCGAGGGGGAGCGGCGCGGTGGAACCGTTGGTGTAAGGGCGCCGCTGGCGCCGTGAAAACTTTCGTGAATTCACCCCCAGGACTTCGCTGCTCCTGGCACAGTTCGCCAGATTTCCGCCGGGGAATTTACCTCACCCCCGGCCCCTCTCCAGGCAAGCTGGAGAGGGGAGCAAGCCCATTTGCTCGCCGTCCCCGCCGGGCGATCACTGCACCACCGTCTCGATGACCTTGACGGCTCCCGCCTGGCGCAGGGCCGCCACCACCTGAGGGGTGCGATCCGACGCGACCAGGGCGATCATGTTGCCGCCACGCCCTCCCCCGGAAAGCTTCGCCCCGTCCGCGCCCGCCGCGCGCGCCGCCGCGCACAACCGGTCCAGCGGCTCGCTGGAGACGGTGAGTTCAGACAGCAGCGCGTGGTTTTCGTCCATGAGCGCCCCCAGGGAGTCGAGCGTCCCGGTTTCAATCGCATGACGGGCGGCGCGGGCGATGGCGCCGATCCGGGCGAAAAGCCCGCCCAGGCGCTCCGGCTCCGCCTCGAACAGATGGCCCACGTCGCCCACCGTGATGCGGGTCGGGCTGGACACGCCCGTATCCGCCACAAGCAGCGTGAAGGGCCGCGCGATGTGAAAAGTTTCGAGCGGCGTGCCGCGCACGAAATAGACCGGCTGTTGGTAGACGATCACCGTATTGTCGATCCCGCTGGGCGTGCCGTGATGCGCTTTTTCGACCTCGTAAACCAGCGGGTTCAGGACGTCCGGCGGCAGCGGAATTTCGAGAGCCGCGCCGAGCGCACGGATCAGGGCTGCGGCCAGGGCGGCGCCGCTCCCCAGCCCGCCGCCGATAGGAATGGTCGAGTGAACCGTCAGCGTCAGGTCCGGTTCGGGCTGCTGCCAGGCGTCCAGCGCCAGCCGGAGCGGATAGATCAGCGCGGCATAAAACGAACTGTCGGGTGCCACCTGGGCCAGATGCAGCGTCCGGCGCACGTCCGGCGCGCGGATCGTCAGGCCGTGCCCCGACAGGGCAGGTTTGGCCTCCGCCTCAGCTTGAACTGCCAGGAGCGGGACCGCGATAGCGGGCTGGCCGTGCACGACGGCATGTTCGCCAAACAGGATGATCTTACCAGGCGCCGAGGCGCGGGCGGGTTTCATAGAATGTACAGGATCAAGACGGCGCACAGGCCCCACAACACGACATCCCCCAGGAGCGGCATGTCCTTGAACAACAGCTCGTCCGGGGCACTGCCCTCCCCCCGCACGTGAATCAGGTACAGGTAGCGGAAGATGAAGTAGATGACGAAGGGGATGGTCAGCATCATCTGGTGGCCGTTGCTGCGGATGGTCTGCGCTTCGATGGTGTACAGCATGTAGGTCAGCACACAGCCGGTGGTGACCATGCGCAGCATGTCGTCCAGCAGCGGCAGGTTATAATCCTTGTACGCCGCGCGGTGGTCCTGGGCATTTCCGGCCAGCAGGATCAACTCCTGGCGGCGCTTGCCCACGGCCAGGAACAGCGCCAGCAGTCCGGCGCAAACATACAGCCAGGGCGAGAAGTTGGTCACGTCGATCACGACGACGCCCGCCACCAACCGCAGCACAAATCCGGCGGCGATAGCGAACACGTCGATGATCACGATGTTCTTGAGCCAGAACGAATAGGCAATGTGCAGCACCAGATAGGCGACCAACACCGCCGTCAGCGGCAGGCTGTAGGTCAGGCTGATCCCGATCGCGATCACGGGCAGGATTAGCGCCGCCGTCTTGGCCCAGGCCACCGGCAGTTGGCCGGACGGCAGCGGGCGACGGCTCTTTTTGGGATGCACCCGATCCCGGTCAATATCGACCAGATCGTTGACGAGGTAGATCGTGCTGGCGGCCAGGCACAGCGTCGCGAACGCCACCAGGACGCGGGCCAACGGCTCGATCTCGAACAGCTTCTTGTCAAAGACGAGGCCCGCAAACACGAAGCCGTTCTTCGTCCATTGGTTGGGGCGCATGGTGCGGATCAGGCCACGCACCGGCACCGGCAGCGTATTCCAGATCGGTTGAACAAGAGCTTTGACAGCGTGCACAGTCGTATCCCCTGACGCTGATAACCCGATAACAAATTCCCATTATAGCAGGGAACGCGCAACCGGGCGCACTGACCATTGTGATCTCGATGCGATCCGGTTAGACTTGGCCGCAGGAGCTAGGCGTTACCCACCCCACCCCAGGCAAGCGCCACTGTTGGCGAACTACGGCCAGAGCCTACCTCACCTCCCGACCCCCTCTCCAGACTTGGAGAGGGGATTTAGGGGTGAGGTATGAATTCGCCAACGGCATCGCAAGCGGGAGAGGGGAGACCAACCGCAGGTTCGAGGGGTGCGGGCCACTGGCGGGTAATGCATAGCCACGGGAGAAGACGGTTATGGCAGACAAAATACGGCTCGACGTGCTGCTGGCCGACCGCCAGTTGGCCGCCAGCCGCGAAGTGGCACGACGCCTGATCATGGCGGGCGAGGTGCGCGTCAACGGCGAGGTGCGCGACAAACCCGGAATGCGCGTCGATCCGGACGTGGAGTTAGAGATCCGGCAAACGCCGCGCTTCGTCAGCCGGGGCGGCGACAAGCTCGCGGCGGCGCTGGACCAGTTCCCGGTGAGCGTCGAGGGGCGGATCTGCGCGGACGTGGGCGCGAGTACGGGCGGCTTCACCGACTGCCTGCTCCAACACGGCGCAGCGCGCGTGTATGCGCTGGACGTGGGCTACGGGCAGATCGACTACCGGCTGCGCTCCGATCCGCGCGTGGTGGTCATCGAGCGCACCAACGCCCGCTACGTGACGGCGCTGCCCGAACCGGTCAGCCTGATCGTGATGGACGTTTCGTTCATCCCCCTGCACACCCTGTTCCCGGTCCTGCGCGGCTGGCTGACCCCCTCCGCCGACTTGATCCCGCTGATCAAGCCGCAGTTCGAGGCCGGTAAGGAAGCAGTAGGCAAAGGGGGCGTCGTGCGCGATCCGGCGGTACACCGCCGCGTATTGCAGGAAGTGCTGGCTTCCGCGCAGGAACACGGCTACCACGTGCGGGGCTTGATCCCGTCACCGCTGCGCGGCCCGGCAGGGAACGTCGAGTTTCTGGCGTGGCTGAGCCTCGACGCACCGGCAGACGCGCTCGACCTGGACGCGCTGATCCCGGCAGTCGTGGCACAGGCGGCGCCTACACCGCCGACGGATGAGTCTTGCGAGTGACGATGTCGGCCACGGATTGATAGCGGAGCGGCTTGGGCACGAATTCGTGGCATCCCGCGGCCAGCGCCGCCGAACTGTCGCCCGGCATGGCATATTCGGCCATCGCGACCAGGATCACGCCGCGGCACAGGGGATGCTGGCGCAAGGCGCGGACCAGGTCCAGCCCATTCGGACGGTTAGGCCCGTGCTGGCGGGAATCGAGAAAGACGTAGTCCGGACGCTCCTGGGGAATAGCGTCCAGCGCCTCCTGGGGAGTCTGGTAGAAGTGCAGGACGTTCGGGTACCCACTGGCGCGGAGCAGCACCGCGATTTGTTCGAAGGTAAAACGGCTCTGAGAGTCAGGCTCGATGCAAGCGATATGAATCATAATCCCCTCTCCAGGGGCACACGATCGATCTACCACGCTTCTACCAAGTCTACCATTTTTGGAACGAAATTCAAACAGTTTGTTAACCCTAAAGGATCAACTCCCTGACAACGCTTGAATTTTTCATCTTAGTGCGTATCATTAGGAGGGAGATGTGGATGGGCATCATGAGGGGAGTATATTATGCAGTATTGTCCTCATTGTGGACGGGAAAACGCTGAGACCGATGCCTATTGCTACGCGTGCGGGCACATTTTGCCCTCGGCGCTGCAAGATGTTATCGGAGCGACCAGCAAACTAGAAGAAGTATACGAGTCGCTCGAACCCCGGCGACGGTGGGGAACGGCCTACTTCGACCACCAGAGCCGGTTGCAATTGACCTTCCGCGATACCAATGAGATGCAGGTCGTCTACGTAGACAAAAAACTCGTGTTGGGCCGCAAACACAATGAGCCGGGAGTTCCCGTCGCCGATGTTGATCTGACCCCTTACGACGCCCTGGACAAGGGCGTCTCGCGCAATCATCTGGCCCTGGAGCGCGACCACGATACGGTGGTGGTGACCGACCTGGGCAGCGCCAACAGCACGTATTTGAACGGCCAGCGCCTGATCCCGTTCGAGCCGCGCATTCTGCGCGACAATGACGAGCTGCGCCTGGGGCGACTGGTGATCCGCGTATCGTTTCTGTAAGGAATCCTAATGTCCGACCTTGTCAAGCTTCAAACACAGATGAACGTCCGGTTCAGCGACCTGTCGCTGTTGCAGCGGGCGCTGACGCACCGGTCCTATTTGAACGAGCACCCCGAACATACCCTCGAAGACAACGAACGGTTGGAATTCCTGGGCGACGCCGTGCTGGACTTCATCGCGGGGGCGTGGCTGTACCACCGCTTCCCGGAGATGAACGAAGGACAGCTCACCCGGCTGCGCGCGGAACTGGTCCGCACCGAGACGCTGGCGAGCTTCGCGCAGCGGTTCGGGCTGGGCGAGACGCTGCTGCTGGGCAAAGGCGAGGATGAATCCGGCGGGCGCACGCGGCGCAAGAATCTATGCGGCGCGTTCGAGGCGCTGGTCGGCGCGCTGTTTCTCGATCAGGGCATGGAAGCCGCCCGGCACTTCGCCGAACCGCAGTTCACCCCGGCCCTGGAAGAAATCATGCGGCGCTCGTCCGACAAAGACGCCAAGAGCCTGTTCCAGGAATGGGGCCAGGCGACGCTGGGCCTGACTCCGATCTACCGGACGGTGTCCACCGAAGGTCCCGATCATGCCAGGGAGTTCACCGTCGAAGTGCTGGTCGGCTCGAACGTCGTCGGGCGTGGGACCGGCCACAGCAAGCAGATCGCGGCCCAGGCTGCCGCACGCCACGCCCTGGATGCCATCGAGGCGGGCGAGGTGGTCTTCGACGATTTCGCCCCATGACCCGGCGGCTGTTGATTTTAGGCGGCAGCGGCACGCTGGGCGGACCACTCAGCGTGCGGGCTGAAGCACAGGGTTGGCAGGTGATCGCCACGTACCTCAGCCGCCCGGATCGCATCCGGACCGGGACGCCGGTCGCGCTCGATCTGCGCCAGGAAGACGCGCTGCTGGCCCTGGTGCACGAGATCCAGCCTGACGCGATCATCCACGCCGCGGTGACCGAGCGCAGCGGGTTGGGATACGAAAACGCGATCCGGATCGCAGCGCGGCACACGGCGCGCGCGGCGTCCGTCACCGGCACCCGCCTGATCGCGCTGTCCACGGACCTGGTCTTCGACGGCGCCGAACCGATCTACACCGAGAGCACCCCGCCCCGGCCCAGCGCCAACAGTGTCTACGGCCACGCCAAAGCCGACGCCGAGCGGGATCTGCTGGCAACCTGTCCGGCGGCGCTGGTGGTGCGCACGAGCCTGATCTACGACTTCGAGCGCGAGAATGCCCAGGTAGCCTGGATGCTGCGCGCCATCGACCGGGGCGAGCCGATCAGCCTCTACATCGACCAGATGCGCTGCCCGATCTGGGCGTTCAACCTGGCGGACGCACTGCTAGAACTGGTCGAGATGGACGCGGTGGGACTGCTGCACGTCGTCGGGCCGGAGTCGATCAGCCGCTATGCGCTGGGCACGGCGCTGCTGGCCGAATTGGGGATCGATCCGGCGCTGCACGTCGTCCCCGCCCACGCTCCCACCACCCAACCCCAGGCCCTCCCGCTGAGCATCGCGCGCGCCCGCGCGCTGTTGAAGCGGACCACGCTGCTCACCGTCGATCAAGCCAGGGTAGCCCACCGGAGCTAGGTGATGCAATCCCGTCTGCTGCTGCTCGTCGTCCTGGCAGGTATGATCATCGGGATTGCGGTGTGCCGCAAAGAGGCTGCCAACCCTATCACCAGCTATTGAGCCACCAGATATACGAAAGCGCCGTTCATCGGATAGTAGATCGACTGCACGCCCATCGTGCGCGGATCAAGCGGGCCGACATCCTCTTGCAGCGGGGTGATCGTCACGCCGGAATACGCCGCCCGTGAAATGGCCGGATTCCACATCAGCGGCGGCCAGGACGGATCGGGATCGAACGTCCGGCGGTAGTCCACCAGGAGGTACGGCGTGGCCAGGTCCGAGGCCCCTGCCCCGTCACAGTCGCCGATCAGCGACAGGCCGTGATCCTCCAACACAGCGCCGTGCGTGTGATCGAGCATTCCCAGGATCAGGTAGGTTTCGCAGTTGCCGACGAGGGTGTGCACGCCGTGCTGATCGGCGTCCCGGATCAGCGCGTCCAGATCGAGGGTGGAGCGCCGCGCGGCGTAGAGATCGGTGCCCGATCCCAGGAATACGCCCACGGCCAGGATCACCGGCAGCGCGATCACGATTCTGGGCACGAGTGATGGCAGCGCGAACCGCCGCGCGACCTCCTGCACGGCGACCAGTCCATAGCCAAGTGTAACATAAGCAAAGGGAGCCAGCGCCAGGCTGTGCCGGACGCCGCCCAGCGGCAGCAGCTTGAGCGCCCCGGCGATCAGCACAGCGCCCACCCCGGCGGCCAGCGGGATCGCGCCCTGCGGCCAGCGCCAGACGAGGTAGATCACCCCGGCAGCGCACAGCAGCACGAACGGCAGCGCCAGCCCGTTATCCCCCAACGGGCGGTAAAGGTCCGGCGAGTAGGCGAAGTTGAAATGGTAGCTCAAAAAGTCGTAGATCAGCCGGGGAACGTCGCCCAGGTGCTCCGGGTAATACTTCCCTTCGAAATACGAGCGGGTGGCGCTATCGCCGGACCGCAGCCGTAAAAAGGTCAGCACGGCCAGCGGGAACGACAGCAGCACCGCGTTGAAGGCGGCAGCCAACATCCGGCGGAGACGCCCGGTCCGGCTGGTGATCCCGATCAGCAGGATCAACCCGCCGACCAGCACACCGTACAGCAGCACGCTCAAATAGCTGACGAAAAACAGCCCGGTCGAGAGCGCGGCGAAGACTTGCAGCCGCCGGAAGATCACGCGTGAGGGGGTGTAGGGCCGCAGCTCGCGCAGCAGGCCGACGAACCAGTAGAGTTGCAGGCTGGACGCCAGGGCGTAAAACATGCTCGGCTGGAGCGCCTGCCCATACAGGATCGAGGGCACGGACAGCGCGAACAGCAGCGGCGGGATGAGGCGCGCCGCCCACGAGTCGAACAGCAGGGTCGTGATCCGGATCAGCACCGCCAGCGTAATCACCCCGGCGAGCAGGGCCGGGAGCCGGAACAGGATCACGTTCGGGCCGAACAGGTTGTTGAGCGTTTTCAGGATCAGGATTGGCAGGAATGGCCCGGTCGTGTCCAGACTGTGCTGGAACGAGTCGGATAGCAAGCGGTGCCAGGGCGTGGGATCGAGATTGGTGTAGCTGAGGGTGTGCACGTCGTCCACCCACAGGTACACCGAGGCGATCCCGTGCAGGCGCAGCGCCACGAACACAACCGCGATCAGCGCGATCCCCCCGCGAAAAGCAGAAAAACGTCTCAACGCAGAGGACGTCGAGGACGCCGAGTTTTTTGGGGGAGAAGGCACGTGGTGCATATTCCTCTCAGTTTTTCAAAGCAGGGCGCAGCAAGCGGCGCCCCTACCACGACGTTTCCCCCTCGCCACCGGGTGGAGAGGGGGTCGGGGGGTGAGGTAAAAACCGCGAATCTTCGCCTTTCCCTGCCT
This sequence comes from uncultured Anaerolineaceae bacterium, assembly GCA_964427955.1. Taxonomy (GTDB): domain Bacteria; phylum Chloroflexota; class Anaerolineae; order Aggregatilineales; family Aggregatilineaceae; genus JACRBK01. The sequence continues at coordinate 1,551 of CAYRWY010000068.1, read as the reverse complement.
GTCCCGCGATCCTCACGTAATCAGCGCCAACAGCACGCTGAGAGTCACGATGCTCAACAGCGTACTGACCAGGATGGTCGCCGTCACGAACTCGGTATCGGCCCCGAACTCCGCCGCCAGCACCCCGGAGATCACCGCCGTCGGCATGGCGGATTCGGTGAGAATCACCTGGCGAGTCAGGCCCGTGATCCCCAGCAGGATCGCCAGCCCCAGCGCGATCAGCGGCGATACCACCAGCCGCACGCCAGACGCCATCAGGACTGTGCGAATCCGGCTGCGAATCGAGGCGCGCGACAACTGTACACCGAGCACGACCAGCATGGCCGGGACGGAGGCGTCGCCCAACAGCGTGATCGAGCGATCCAGCGGCAGCGGGACGTCGATCTGGGCGGCGTTGATGATGAACCCGATCACTGCCGCGTAGAGCAGCGGGACCTTGAACACGTTCGCCACCGCCCGCCCGGTAGACACCGTGCCGCGCGAGGCCAGGAACACGCCCAGCGTATTCGAGATCACGGTCGTGGCGGCGAAAAAGATCACCGCGCGACTCTGCCCCGCCTGACCAAACGCGAACAGGTTGAGCGGCAGGCCATAATTGCCCGCATTGATCAGAGCCGAACCGAGCATGAAGGCGCTTTCAGTGCGGTGATCGAGGCGGAGGGCACGCGCCACCAGCCAGGCGAACAAAGCCACCAGCACCGACGACGCCAGCGCCACGAAGACCAACTGCCCGGTCTCGCTGCCGCTCAGGTCGGATTTGTAAATCCCGCTCAGCACCAGGAACGGCGTGAACAGGTAGACGATCAGGCGGGACAGGCTGCGCGGATCGATCTGGATGGTGCGATCCACCAGCCCGGCCACCCCGGCGATGAGAAAAACCGGCAGGACAATGTTATAGGCGATTTCGAACAGAGTCGTCATGCTAGGCCGGAGTTTGTGGTTTTTCGCCGACAGACAAGACTTTCAGGAAATTGGTCTGGCTGCTGACGCCGAAGGGCACGCCGCCGATGATGACCATCAGATCGCCCTCCTTGACCAGCTTTTCGTGTTCCGCGCTCTGCGTCACCACGTCGATCATCTCGTCGATGGTGGCGAACTCTTCGACCAGCGTCGGCATCACGCCCCACACCAGCGCCAGCCGCCGGTACGTGATCTTGTTGGGCGTGACGGCCAGGATCGGCGTGCCAGGACGCACGCGCGCCACGCGCCGGGCCGTGTAGCCGGACCACGTGCTGGCGACGATTAGCTTGGCGTCCAACATGCGCGCGATCTCCGCCGTGACATGGCTGATCGACGCCGGGATCGAACGGTTTTTCTCCAGGCGCAGCTCTTTCAGCGACAATTCCGGCGGGTGCAGCTCGACGTGATCGCGCAGATACTGCTCGGCGATCTGGGCGATGCGCGCCATCATCTCGACCGATTGCAGCGGATACTTGCCGACGGCAGTCTCGCCGGAGAGCATCACGGCGTCGGTCCCGTCGAAGATGGCATTGGCGACGTCGGTCGATTCGGCGCGGGTCGGGCGCGGGTTGTCGATCATGCTCTGGAGCA
>CAYRWY010000067.1:0-17891 GCA_964427955.1 uncultured Anaerolineaceae bacterium | reverse complement strand
GAGGTCGTCGCCGAACAGGGCCAGCGTCGCGCTGTCGCCCGCGAATTCGGCGTAGGGGCGTTCGCCCACCACCGCGATCCCGACCTCCGCGCGCAGCGGCACGTCCGTTTCAAAACGGCCCGTCGGGTCATAGGTCACCTGCGTGTCCGGTGCGACCGCAGCCTGAATCCCTTCCAGGATGGTCGTGCCGGGCGTGATGTCGCCCTGCCCGCCCTGCCATTCGATGGTCCAGCCGCCGGACTGGATGCCGATATTGTCCGCCGCGACGCCGCCCACGAACAGCCGCGGCAGCTCCTTCGCCAGCGGCAGCAGATCGGCGTCGTCCTTGAGCAGCACCAGCGATTTCGCGACGGCTTCGCGAGCGATGGCGCGATGCTCGTCCGAGCCGACCGTCGCCAGCAGCGTTTCGTCGCCGTAGGGATGCTCGAACAGGCCGAGCGTGAACTTAGCCCGCAGGATGCGCCGCACGGCATCGTCGATGCGCGCTTCGGACACGTCGCCCCGTGTGACGGCGGTCTTGAGGGCCGTCATGAACGTGGGATAGTCGGACGGCACCATCGACATATCGATCCCGGCGTTGATCGCCGTCACCACCGCCTGATAATAATCCGAGCCGATCAGGTCGATAGCCTGCCAGTCGGTGATCAGGAAGCCCTGGAAGCCCAACTCGCCCTTGAGCACGTCGGTCAGCAGGTAGCGCTGGGCGGTCATCTTGACGCCGCCCCAGTTCGAAAACGAGGGCATGATGCTGAGCGCGCCCGCCTCGACAGCGGCCTGATAAGGCGGCAGGTACAACCGTCGGAGGGTAGCGTCGTCGCCGCGCGTCGTGCCCCGGTCGATGATGCCGTTATTTTCGCCCGTGCCCCAGATCGTGCCGCCATCGCCGAGATAGTGCTTGGGCGTGGACAGCACCGACGCCGGACCCGCGCCCAACGTTGCGCCTTGCAGGCCGGTGATATACGGCACCGTCAGCCGGGTCACCAGATCGGTATTTTCGCCGTAGGCTTCATAGCTGCGGCCCCAGCGAATATCCTGCACGACCGCCACGACCGGCGCGAAGTTCCAATACACGCCGGTAGCGACCATTTCTTCTGCCGTCGCCTGCCCGATACGCGTCATCAAGTCCGGATCGTTCGCCGCGCCCAGCCCGACCTCGTGCGGGAAGATGGTCGCGCCGTAAAGGTTGTTGTGGCCGTGCACCGCGTCTACGCCGTAGATCAGCGGGATGCCCAGGCGGCTCTTGAGCGCGCGATCCTGGAAACTGGTCACCATCGACAGCCAGGCTGCGGGCGTGTTCGGCTCCGGATAACCTCCGCCGCCGCTCAGGATGCTGCCGATCCCCAGCGTGGTGATGTCGTCCGGGTAGATGCTGTTCTTTTCGACCTGCGTCATCTGGCCGATCTTCTCGTCCAGTGTCATGCGGGCCAGCAGATCCTCGACGCGCGCTTCGACCGGCAGATCGGGATTCTGGTATGGCGCGAGGGCGTCCGGCGTCGCCGTCGGATCGAGCAGCGTCCCGGCAGCGGCGGGCAGTTCGCTCAACGCTGCCGCCAGGATCAGGATCACAAACAGGCTGGCAAAAATTTTCTTCATTGCTTCATGGCTCCCATGCTAATTGTAACAAACGGTACGCCGGAGGGGTATGGACGCTTGGCCTACGATCCGGCGATGGCTGACGATCTGTGCCCGAAAAACGATTCGGCGCGGAGCGCACAGAGGCCGCGGAGATTTCAGGGTAGATGACCTCTAGAAGTCGTCGTCTTCATCGGTGACGCGGTTGGCGTAGATGGCCAGCTTCGCTAAGTACTCACGCTGCGAATCGTTGAGAAAATAGCCCACGTCCTCTAATTCGGCTTCCAGCGCGTTTTTCTGCAAATTGTCCAGCGCTGCTAGAAGGAGTCTGACGACGCCATGAAAGTCATACGGGACCGGATCGTCAAACCAGTTGATGAATTCCCGCAGGTATTTTTCGAGATCGGCATAACTGTGGACATCGTCAAGTCGCATGAGGTTGGCTTTCTATGGGTATCAATTTACTGATCCTTGCAGAAGAAATTGAAGTCTGGGCAGGAGAACTCCTACCCAACCAGAGGTCGGAGGGGTGAGGGCCGGTTAATAGGCTGGGCTGCGACGAACCGGGGGGATGAGCAGATCAGCCACTTACCCCGCCGTGACCAGGATAGGCCGGTCGTCGGTGATCACGACCGTGTGCTCGAAGCTCGCGACCGGGCTGCCGTCGCGGGTTTTGAGCGTCCAACCGTCGTCGGCGGTGTACAGACTGCCGCGTCCCAGTGCCACATGCGGCTCGACGGTGAGCACCATGCCCGGTTTCAAGGGGCGGTGGTAGCGTCGCTCGTAGGTAGTGGGCACGGTCGGTTCTTCGTGCAGCGCCCGGCCTACGCCGTGACCCGGCAGATCGCGGATCACGGTACAGCCGCCGCGCCGCGCGGTTTGTTCGGCGGCCCGGCCAATTTCATTGATCGGCTGTCCCGCGCGGGCCGCGTCCAGCGCCTTTTCGAAGGCAGCCCGGGCGCAGTCCAGCAGCGCCTGTTTGGCGGCGGAGATCGTCCCGACCGGGCCGGTCAGGTTGGCATCGGCAAAATAGCCGTCCCGTTCCGCCGAGACGTCGATCTTGACCTGGTCGCCCTCCCGGATGACGCGGCTGCCGAGGATGCCGTGCGCGGCTTCGTCGTCGATGCTGATGCACGTCGCGCCGGGGAACTGGTAGGTGATCACCGGGGCGGATCGTGCGCCATGCCGGGTTAGGAAGGTCTGCCCGATCTGATCCAGATCCTGGGTTGTCATGCCAGGACGAAGGCGGTCCTGCATGGTGCGCAGGGTCAGCCCGACGATGCGCCCGATGTTCATCAGGCCGATCACGTCTTGTTGAGCTTCAATGGTCATGGTTGGTTTGCTCCGGGGGCGGCTTGCGCTTCGTCGTCGGCGAGGCGCTGCACCAGGAACCGGATACGCAGCGCGACCTCGTCGAACAGCGCGCGGGCGGCGATCAACTGCCCGTTGGGGTCGGAGGTGACGTCAACCGGATCGACCAGCGACCAGTGGATGTAGGGAATGCCTTCCAGCGCGGGCGGAAACAGGTGCTCGTGGACGATGTCGCAGACGGCGATCACGTAATCGAACCGGACGTCGGCCAGCGCCTCCATCGACTTCTGGGTGAAATCGGCGGGAAAGCCCCGTTCGGCCAGGACCTGGAAAGTCGAGGGCGGGATCGGGCGGTCGGCTTCCTTGATCCCGGCGCTGTAGGGGATCAGGGCGTGCTGGGCGATGCGCCGCGCCAGCAGCTCGGCGAAGATCGAGCGCGTGGCGTTCTGGTAGCAGAGAAAGAGCACGCGCCGGGGCTGCTTGAGCGTGGGCAGCACCGACTGCTCGCACGGGCTGTGTTTTTCGCACCACGTCCGCAGCAGGCACGCCATGTTCAGATCGACGTAGAAATAATGGCGGCGGGCGTCGCCGACGCTGCGGTGTTCCCGGACCAGGCCGCTGCCGGTCAGGATGTTGAGATGGTGCGACAGCAGGTTTTGTTTCAGCCCGGTCGCCTCAATCAGCTCGGAGTTGGTGCGGTCGCTGGCGAGCAGCAGGTCGAACAGTCGCAGGCGGTTCGGATCGGCGAGGGCTTTGAGCACTTCGATGATTTGTTCGTCGTACAACATGGTTTTTTCCCAGACGTAATGTAGCAATATATCTGTATCTATTGATACGGTGCTTTAGTTTAACGCAGATTGTGCGTTTTACCGAGAATTTAACGCGGGTCGCCGTGCGATTACTGTGTTGTCCGCCAGAGGAAACGCGCCTGCCGGGCGGTGTCAGGAGGATAAGCAGGGAGGGAGCAGCCGAAAATTCGCGGTGTTTTACCTCACCCCCCGGCCCGCTCTCCAGACTTGGAGAGGGGATTTACTGATCCTTGCATTGAAATCTAAATCCCACCCCAGCCCCTCCCCAGGCAAGCTGGAGAGGGGAGAAAACGGGCTTGTTCCCCTCTCCAACTTTGGAGAGGGGTCAGGGGTGAGGTATGAATTCGCCAACAGCATCGCAAGCTGGAGAGGGGATGTTAGCGCCAGGTTTTCTCTCATTTCCCGATTTTTCTCGGCGTGCTCTGCGATCTCTGCGTTGAATCGCTTTTCTATTTTCAAGGGAGCGCATCATGCCGTCACGCTGCGCACCACCTGCTCGACTACCCAGCGCAGATTGGCATTCGCCGCGATTTCCAGCGCGGAAGCACACGCCGCGCGCGCGCCGTCCAGATCGCCTTCCTGTTCGGCCTGGCGCGCTGCCGCCAGCCACGCCAGCGCCCGGTGATCGGGAGCGCCGGAGTCGGGCGCGAGTTGGGTGCTGTGCGCGGCCAGCAGATCGAGCATCGTCTGGATCGTGGCCGTGCTCTCGGCGGTCTGCTGCAACCCGGCCTGCGCCCGCGCGACCAGCGCGTAGATCAGCGCGCGATCCTTGAAATCGGCGTCGGGATTGCGATCCAGCAGCGCGAGGGACTGCTGCGCCGCCTGGAGTGTGCCGCGCCGCCGCTCGATCTCGTCCAGCGTCTGGCGCAGGTCTTCGGACGCGCGCCGCGCCATGTTGGCGTAGACCGTGACCTTCTGATAATACTCGGCGGCGTTTTGCAGGTCGCCCTGCGCGCGGTAGGTGTCGGCGATGGCTTGCAGCGTGGCGGCGATCCGCTCGTCGCTGCGCGGGACGTGCTGGCCCTCGATCTGGAGCGCTTCCTGGTAGGCGGTGTGCGCTTCGGGATAATTTTCCGCCTCGGCGTACAGCCCGCCCAAAATGCGCAGCGTATCGGCGTACATGACCGGCTGCAAGCGGCGGTCCATGTAGACCAGCGCCTCGTGATAGCGCGCCACGGCGGCCATGAAATCGCCGCGATCCTCGTGGACCTCGGCCAGCCGGTAGAGCGTCTGCACGATGCGCGAGTTGGCCTGCTGCGGCTGGGATTTTTCGGTGTCCAGCGCCTTACGCAGCGCCTCGACCGCCTCGTCGGATCGCCCGGCGGCGCGCAGCACCAAGCCCAGGGCACGCCACGAGGCCGCGCTGGCGACCGTCCCGGCGGGCAGGTAGTGCAGGGCTTCGCGGTAGGACCGCTCGGCGTCTTCGAGGTGGCCCTGGCTGCGATAGGCTTCGCCGATGGCGTGGTGCGTCAGGCCGATTTCCTGCGGGGATTGGTCCGGCAGCTCGTGCGAGAGTTCCAGCGCCTCGGTCCAGACGTGGCGGGCTTCGTCGTAGCGCTCCAACTGGGCGTAGGCGCGGCCCAGGCTGCGCAGCGTGTAGGCGCGGTCGCGGGCGAACAATTCGCGCGGCTGGTGCGACAGTGCGGCCTGGTAGTGCTGCACGGCCAGCGACAGCCGCCCGCCCTCGCGGTGCACGTCGGCCAGCTCGCGGTGAATCTGGCCGAGTTCCTGGGCGCTGCCCCATTTTTCGGTTTCGTCCAGCGCGCGTTCGTACAACTGCACGGCGCTCTGATCGCCCAAGGTGGCGGTCACGCGGGCCAACTGGCGCAGGATGTCGAGCGCCTGGCGCGGGGCGTCGGCCCGTTCGAGCACGTTCAGCGCCCGGCGGTAGACGCGCCCGGCTTCGGGGAGCTGGCCCTGGGCCTCGTGCGTCTCGCCCAGCGAGCGCAGCACCTCCGCCGTGTGCGACGGGCTGACGTTGGGCACGTCGCGCAGCGCGGCCAGCGCCTCCTCGTACACGTCGATGGCCTCGGCGTAGCGGTTCAGCCCGCCCAACGTGTGCGCCAGGGTCGTCAGCATCCGCGCCGCGACTTCGGGATGATCCTCGCGGCGGACCAGCGGCAGACCGGTGCGCAGCGTCTCCACCGCGCCGGGCGGCAGGCCCAGATCAAGCTGGATGTTGGCAATCGTCTCGTAGATCAGCGCCTTCAGGTGCGCGTCCGGCTCGTGTTCGAGCGCGATCCGCAGGTGGTCGAGCGCGGTGGTGGTATCGTTGAGCTTGCGGTAGGCCTGGCCGGACAGGGCATAGGCCAGGGCATACGACGCCGCCTGGCCGGGATAGTCGCGCACGGCGTCGATCAGCAGCGGTTCCAGGGTGATGATCGCTTCTTCCGCCTGGTCCAGCGCGAGATACGCCTCGCCCAGATCGCGGAGGGCCGCCCACGCGGCGGGCGTGTTGGCGAAATGTTCCGCGGCGGCGGCGTGGCTGAGTTCGGCCACCTGCATGGCCAGCGCGGGACGGCTCTCGGCCAGCAGGGAGCGCGCGGCAAGCCCGTAGGCCAGCACCGGCAGGGCCGGGCGCGGATCGGACAGGGCGTCGTCGCCGCGCGACGCCAGCACCTTGGCCCATTCGCTCGTCGATTGGCTGGCGCGGATGGGGCGATCCATGCCCTGCTGGGTGCGCGCGCGCAGCGCCTGGGTGTAGCCGTAGTGTGCCAGGTCGAAGTGCGGCTGGTGGCCGAGCAGATCGAGCACTTCCTGCGTCACGTCCAGCGCGGCGGGCAGGCGGTTGGCTTCCATCAGGGCGCGGTACAGCGCCAGTTGGGTGATCACGTAGCCCGGCAAGTTGGCCGCCGGGGATTTGTGGGTGAGGGCGCGGCGGTAGTTGGCGATGGCGCGTTCCAAATTGTCGGTCGCGCGGTAGGCGTCGGCCACGTGGTGCAGCGCGATCCCGATGCGGGCTTCGTCGCGCTCCTGGGCGCTCTGGGCGTGCTCGACCTCGCCTTCGAAAGCCGCTAAGGCTCCCGCTGCATCGCCGGTGCGCCACAGTGCGCGGCCCAGCGTGCGGTAGGCGTCGGCGCTGTCGTCCGGCGCGCTCACTTTTTTCAACTGGACCAGCGCGTCGCGCGCGGTGTTGGTGGCATTCGTCAGATCGCCCGCCGCGAGGTGGACGGCGGCCAGCAGCCGCAGCGTCCGGCCCAGCCGCAGCGCATCCAGCGTCGTGGCGGCGCGGGTGATCGCCAGCGCGTCGTTCAACGCGCTCCGGGCCGCATCGTACTGGCGGTCGCTCGCCAGCGCCGCGCCCAGCCCGCGCAGGATCTTGGCCCGCGCGTCGTCGTCACCGGTCGCCGCGTCCAACGCTGCCGTGTAGCCCGCGATGGCCTGCGCGATGTCGCCTTGCAGGTGGTAAACCTGCGCCCGCAGGAACGCCGCATCGGGATCGGTCTCCGCGGCGATGGCGTCCAGGGCTTCGGCGTATTTCCCCGCCAGCAGAAAGATCTCGGCGCGAATCGTCGGGGCGTCTTCCTCGGACAGCGACATTTCCTGCACGGCGGCGGCGTAGTTGCCCTGCGCGCGCAGGATCAGCGCCCGCTCGAAGTGTGCTTCGGGGGCATCGTCCAGCACGCCCAGCGCGTCGTTCAGCCGCCCCAAATGGCGGTAGACGCGCGCCAGCCCGCGCCGTACCACGCTCAGCGATGGTTCCGCGCCCAGGTTGAAGACCATCTCCGCCGCTTTGATCAGGCGATCCGCGGCTTCTTCGTAGCGCCCGCTGCTGTCGCACAGGCGGCCCAGCGCGACCAACGTCTCGGCGATGGCGTGCGGGCTGTCGTGCTCCTGGCGCATTTCCAGCGCCCGGTTGAGCGCCTGTTCCGCCGCGTAATTGGCCCCTTCGTCGGTCAGTTGCAGGCCGACTTCGGTCAGGTGCGCCCCTTCGGCGCGCGGCCCGGTCAGTTCGGGATCGCCGCTGCCGGGACTGTCTGGCACGTATTCGCGCAGATACGCGCCCAGCGCCTCCTCCAGCGACTCGGCCAGCGAGGCCGGACCGTGCGTGAGCGCCACGCGGCGGGCGTGCCGCAGCGTCGGCTCGGCGTGGTAGAGCGCCAGCGGATCGCCCCGGTGATCTTTGGCATAACGCAGCGCCCAGGCCAGCGCCTTTTTGCCGACTTTGCCGGGAGCGGGGGTTTCGCCATCCGCCGCTGCCGCGCGGGCATAGGCGACGGGATGCATCACGTAATGATCCGGGTAGCGGTGATCGCGCCGGATGAAGCCGTACTGTTCCAGCATGGTCAGCCCACGCCGCGCCGCCAGGGGACTCCCGGTGTGCGCGGTGGCGATCAGGCCGTCGAAGGGCGCGCCCGCCAGCGGGAACACGCCGAACGCTTCGAACAACCGCTGGTAATCGCGCGGCAGTGCCTCGACCGACACGTCCAGCGCCCGGTTCAGGCTGGCGTTTTGCGGCGGCGCAGCCGGTTCCTCGTCGGCCTCGCCCTCATCCTGATCCCGTAGGGGCAGAGCTTGCTCTGCCCTATCCTCTGCTGGGGGAGGGGTCTCCAGCGCCAGCAGACTCTCCAATTCTTCCAGCGCCAGCCCATCGCGCCGGATCAGCACGCCCGCCAGCATCAGCGCGTAGGGATGGTGGCCGAGTGTGGTCGCGATGCGCAGCAGGTCGGCGCGAATCCGGCGGGTATCGTCGATCCCGGCGTGGCGGGCCAGCGTATCCACCGCGGCGTTGTCGTCCAGGCCGCGCAGCGTCACCACGCCGTCGGGATCGTCCGGCACCGGCTGGTCGGGATCGAGCGTGACGGGCGGTGTCTCCACGGCGGTCAGCACGTTGTGGGTCAGCAGCGAGATCGTCTCGTTCAGCGGATCGTCGGGCGTCAGGTTGTCCACGATCAGCAGGGTGTGATCGTCCAGGTGAGCGGCTAATTTCTGCCGCCGCGCCGCCGGATCGGGATCGGCCAGGACGTGGGGCAGGTTGAGCGCCAGCGCCAGCGTTTGATCGAGGCGCTCCGGCTGGTCGATCCACCAGATGCGGCGGAAGCGTTGGCGGGTGCGTTCGTGCCCGGCGATGTGCGCCAGCAGCGTCGATTTGCCGACTCCCGGTTCGCCGCGCACCTGCACCGGATGGCCCGACAGCAGCGGGCGCAGCACGCGCATCAGTTCGCCGGTGCGGCCCTCGAAGACGGTGGGACGAGGCAGGGGCGTCAGCCAGGCGCGCGCCGCCTCGATCACGTCCGCCGCGGGGCGCGGGTACCAGCGCGGGGGCAGCGGGGGCAGCGGCAGCTCAGGCCGGGGTTCGGGCCGCGCCAGCCGGAACGGGGCTGCATCCAGCGCCGCCTGGTCGTGCTCCAGCGGGAACGCCAGCAGCGTCTCGGTCAGGGTGAGAAATTCGTCCGCCCGGAAGCCGATCAGCGTCGGCGTGAAGGCGGGTAACGTCGTGGGTAACAGTTGATCATCGGTCATGCCTCTCGATTGTAGTCGGGCCGCCCCTGGCTCGCAAGCGCCGCCGGAGGTTCGCGCGGTGACCTTTGCGCCGGAGGTTGAAACCTCCGGCTATGAAAAGGCAAAAAAGTCCACTGAAGGGACTCTGGGTCAGCCCCTTCAGTGGGCTTCTTCCCGGTTTTTGTCGTAGCTGCCTGGTTTCAACCGGCAGCGGCAGTCCGCCCCAGCGTCTCGATCAGCAGCGCGACGAAGCGATCCTGGTCGGCGTCCAGCGCCACATCCGCATTCGCCTCCCGGTGCAGACGGTGATTCACGTCCAGCACGGTCCGCCCGACCGTCAATTCCCCCACCGTCTCGACGTCCGCGTAGACGTGGATCACGTTCGCCAGCACGGCGGGATCGACCACCGCCAGCAGCGCCAGCGCATCATGAATCGGCGCGGCATTGCTCTCCACGCCAAACGAGGCCCGGTAGCCGACGATCCGTTTCTCGCCGAAGATCGCCGCGGCGGTCGCCGCCGGGGTGTTCAACGCGCGGAGCCGCTGGCAGTCCTCCCACGAGACCAGCGCGCGGTGCGTAGCGTCCAGCGGGACGACGGTCAGCGAGCGAATCCCGGCCTTGAAGACCACGCGCGCCGCTTCGGGATCGGCCCAGATGTTGAACTCCGCCGCCGGGGAGACGTTGGTCACGTGGTGCCCGCCCCCCATCAGGATCACCGCGGGGATGCGCTCGACGATCCGCGGCTCGCGCTTGATCGCCGCCGCGATGTTGGTCAGCGGCCCGGTCGGGACCAGGATCGTGTCCGGCCCGGCGGGCGAGAGGTAGTAGTCCACCAGGAAATCGACGGCGTGGCGATCCTGCTTTTTCGACGTGGCCGGCGGGATGTCCAGGTAGCGCCCATGAATGGACGGCGAAGCGGTCTGGCTGCGTGGGATCGGGAAGTCGGATCGCACCAGCGGCGATGCCATGCCCTCGTAGACCGGCACCGGTACGCCGATGTAGTCGAACACGCGCAGCGAATTTTCCGTGCAGTAGCCCACCTCGACGTTACCGTTGACGGTCGTCGCGGCCACCAGTTCCAGCCCCGGATGCAGCGCGCCGCACATCAGCGCGACGGCGTCGTCGGTCCCGGTATCGACATCCAAAATCACTTTTTGCGGCATTGATAGCTCCTTTGAAGAGAAGAACAAAAAACAAAAACAATTAAACGCAGAGCCTCCCGGCAGCGGCGGACGTGTTCCAACTAAAAACTAATAACTAATAACTGATCACTTAATTGCGGGTGGCGGCGGCGAGCAGATCGTACACCTTGCGCTGGACGCTGCCCGTCGCTTCGGACACGTTGAGGTTGGGTCGGACGGTCCCGGGGTCGTCGGGCGGATTCAGCAGGTAATCGACCGCCACGCGCAGCCGTCCCACCAGGTCGATGAACTCCGTATCGCCGTTGACCACTGCAATCGCTTTGAGTTCGATCAGGTAGGTGTGGATTTTGCCCGCGTCTTCCTCGGAAATGTCTTTCAGCGGATCGCGCAGCCGGGCATACAGCAGCAGGTGGACGGCGCTGGCCAGTTCCAGCGCGCGGTGAAGCTGCTCGCGGGACTGGTCGATGGCGGCGGCGAGGCGGTGGAGGCGGTGTTCGAGATCGCGCTGGCCGGAGTGGATCGCGCGGGCGTCCTCGCGCTGGCCCTCGATTTGACGGGAAAAGGATCGCAGCGCGGCGGCGTTGATCCAGAGCACGAACAGGGCCGCCGCGACGAGCAGGATCAGGGCAATCAGTTGAACGTCCATGAGCACCTGGCCAGGAGTGGATGGGGGCCAATACTGCCCCTATTTTACCGGAAATTCGCGCAGGCCGATACTTGACACCGAACGCCTGTTCCGCTAAAAACTGTACACCGTCAATCGTTTTTTCCAACGAGGTGGATCATGCTTCGGTTGTATTCCTGGAACGTCAACGGCATCCGCGCGGCGCAGGGCAAAGGGCTGCTGGACTGGATCACCAGCGTCCAGCCGGATGTGTTGTGCCTGCAAGAGACCAAAGCGCATCCCGACCAGTTGGAGCCGGAACTGCGCGCGCCTGCCGGATACCAGAGTTATTGGGCGTGGTCCACCGTCAAAAAGGGCTACAGCGGCGTGGCGGTCTACTCGCGCACGGCGCCGGTGAGCGTCCAGATCGGGCTGGGGATCGCGGACTTCGACGGGGAAGGGCGCACGGTCATCGCCGATTACGGGGATTTCGTGTTCATCGGCGCGTACTTCCCGAACGGCGGGCAGGAGAATGGCCGCGTGCCGTTCAAGATGGCCTACAAAGCCGCCTTTCTGGAAACGTGCGAACGGCTGCGCACGGCGGGACGATCCGTGATCTTCTGCGGCGACGTCAACACCGCCCACCGCGAGATCGACCTGGCCCGGCCCGCCGAGAACCAGAAGACGACCGGATTCCTGCCGGAGGAGCGCGCCTGGATCGACCAGGTCGTCGGCCTCGGCTACCTCGACACCTACCGCACGCTGCACCCCGACCAGGCGGACGGCTATACCTACTGGCCGTACTGGACCAACTCGCGCCAGCGCAACATCGGCTGGCGGATCGACTACTTCTTCACCACGCCCGATCTGAAAGATCGCATCGCGGCGGCGGACATTCACGCCGACGTCATGGGATCGGATCACTGCCCGGTCAGCCTGACGCTGCAATAACCTCGAATCTCAAACATTTAGCACCCCCCGGTGATAAGAAGGGTGTGAGTCTCACAGACAACGATCCTTCGGAGGACCCTGAGTGGAGGAACTTACCGCGATCCGGCGATTGCAGCGCGGCGACATTAGCGGGCTGGCCATCCTGGTCAGGCGCTATGAAGTGCGCGCCGTGCGCACCGCTTACCTGATCACGCATGATCGGGCGCTGGCGGAAGACGTCGTACAAACGGCTTTTCTGCGCGTCTTCCAGCGTATCGACCAGTACGACGAGGACCGGCCTTTCGCGCCCTGGTTCATGCGGAGTGTGGTGAATGCGGCGATCCAGGCCGCCCGGCGCCAGCAGCGCGATCTCTCGCTGGAGGCGAGCGATCCCGCGGGCGAGGTGACGCTGGCCGATCTGCTGCCCGATCCCGCCCCCGGCCCGGATGACGAGTTCGACCGGGCCGAACTGCGCGGGGCCGTGTGGGAGGCGCTGGGACGGCTGTCACCCGAACAGCGCGCCGCCGTCGTGCTGCGCTACTTTCTCGATCTGAGTGATGACGAAATGTCCGATGAACTTGACTGCTCGCCCAATACCGTCCGCTGGCGGCTGCATACCGCTCGCAAACAGCTTCGGGTATTGCTGCGGCGCGTAGGATGGGGTTGGCAGGAGGGCTAGGGCAGTGGACGAACAGACGCTCAAGCAAGTCTTGCATGAGATTACTGAACAGGAGATTCCTGACACGATGAACAGCTTATGGCCTGCGCTTCAGGCGCAGCTTGACTCAAAACCACCCCGGCGCGCGCGGCGTGTGACGCGGCTCGGCTGGGCGACGATGGTAGTCGTGCTCTCGCTGGCGCTCAGCGCCGGAGCTTACGCCTTCTTCCAGGGCGGCAAACACGGCGATCCCGGCATCGAGTGGATCGATCAAAACAACCTCGTGACGCGGATCGATCAGAGCATCACGCAGGACGGCGTGACCGTCACGCTCGATTGGGCGTATGCCGATGTGCAGCGGATCGCCCTGGCCTACAGCGCCGCCCGTGCCGACCTGGGCGACAACCAGGGTTTCAACACCCAGGGCTGGGGCCAGGCCTCGTGCCTGATGACCGACAACGGTTACGAAATCCTGGCCCCGCTCGGCACCGCCCTCGGCGAAAGCAATAACCCGCTGTTCTTCGAGGCCGATGAAACCTTCGATGCCTCGATGATTCAAGAGACTCCCGCCACGCTCACCCTGCGTTACCAGATGTGGCTGGCCGTGGCCCCTATTCCGCCCACTCCTACGGCTGAGGCGGAAGGTCCCAGTGCTGACTTTGGCGGGGGTGGCGGCGGCGGGGGCGGTGGGGGTGGCGGCAGCGACTCCGGTCGGGTCCACTGCGGCGATCCCGCCTGGCTGGCGCAGTGGGCCAACTACGGTCCGATGGTCGGCCCCTTCGTCTTCGAGTTTACGGTGCCCTTCTTCCAGGCGGTCACGGTCGAACCCGCGCAGACGATCACCGTGAACGGCGTCGGCGTGACCCTGGAGAAGATCGCGTATGCGCCGTCGATGTCCACCGCGACGATCTGCTACACGGTTCCGTCGAACGACAAATCCTGGATGCCCTCTGGCGATCTGGAAACCAGTCAGGGGCCGATCCACTGGGGCGTCGTGAGCTGGAATGATTTGACCGAGGATGGCCGCCAGTGTGCGCAGGTCCAGTTCCCGGCCCCCTACGACCGTAAACCGGCTACCTGGACGCTGACGATTGACCGGATCGAAGCGCCCCTGGAAGTCACGCCGGATAACTTCGAAGAGATGCAGACGCTGTTTGCCGAGTACGGCATCACGATTGAGATGCACCAGACGGAAGGCGGCTTCGGCTGGGGTGCCTATTCGACGGGCGATACCGACTACGACGCGGCGCTGGCCGCCATCACGAATCGCCTGGGCCTGCGCGCCACCGGTCCCTGGACGTTCACGCTCGACGTGCCCGGCGCGGAGTAGCCCTCACCCCTCTCCCATCGTCTTCTATGGGTTCAGGGGCGGACAGGCATTGAGAACCGGGATTTTTGAGAGACAATTCTCATTTTTTCAAAGCCGGGCGCGGCGGCGCCGCTTCCCTACCCCGACGTTTCCACGGCGCCACTCCCCCTCGCCACCCGGTGGAGAGGGGGTCGGGGGGTGAGGTTTGGATTTCAATGCAAGGATCAGTGAATTGACACGCAGGGGGCGTATAACCATACGCCCCTGCGAGTTGCCTTAGGGGCAGTTCAGCAGTCCCGACCACAGCCAACCGTCCTCACCCTCGAACAAGATATGATACCAGTCTCCTGGCGCGGCGCCCTCGTTCACAAAGGTAATGTCCATCACCGCATAGGTGCTGTCCTGCGCTGTTTTTCCCACGATGTCATACGTGGTGCCGGGACCGCTGCGGCGGTGGTCTCAGCGGGGATTGCGGTTTCTGGATGGATATTGCTGCCCAGCCACAGGCTTTCGCCTGCCCGATTATCCCAGGGGTCTACCCAGCGATCCGTGCTGCGCACTTCAAAATGAAGGTGGGGTCCCCCCTGTCCCGTTGAGCCGGACAGCGCCAGGGGCGCCGCCAGATCGTCCAGATAGGTGTAGTTTTCCACCAGCACCGTCTGCAAATGCCCATAGCCGGTATACCACACCTGGGTTTCGCCACCCACGATCAGAATATGTTCCAGCGTGACCGTGTTGCCATAGGCCTGGTTGCACGAGGGATTGTCATTTAGACACTCGCGATAGGTCGCCACGACCACGCCGGGAGCGCTGGGATAAACGGGCGTGCCGGGGGGCAGGCCGTCGGGCTTGCCGCCAACATCGGTGCCCTGGTGTCCCACGTAGTTACGCGGAGACGAGAGTCCCGGACAGGTGACGTCGAAGTTGGCGGTCGTCCAGGCGGAATCAGGATAACAGGTGATACTCCGGGCTTCATCGGGCAGCGGCCAATGTAGAAAAGGGGGCGGTTGAGTCACGCGCTCTGCCGTGGCTGGATCGACTGGTGACTGCGCGGTGAAGCGGGCCAGATCGTCCGCACTGAGCGCGCCCCACACTTGCAGCGGGTAATATTCAAAGCCGTAGGTGGGGGGCAGTCCCAGTGGGGCGGAAAACAGGCGCATCTGCCCGCTGACCAGGTCAAGGAGATAGCCGGTTTGTTGTTCAACGTTATAGCCTAAAAAAAGCGTGATCCCATCCGGCAATAACGCGCTGCGCCCGCTGAGTCGATCCAGCGGCACGAAGACCTGAAAATTGAGGGTGAGCGTCGCGGGGTCCAGCCGCCAGAGATGACCTGTGTGCAGGTAATTGAGCAGCACGCGTTCCAAAAGCACCAGTTCTCCCTCAGGCGTCCAACCGACCGGGTCCAGGTAGCCGCGCGCGGCGCTGAGTTGGTCGTCAAGCAGCAAGCGATTATCCCCGCCGGTGGTTTGCATTCGCACGTGGTAATGCGGCGGATTGATTTCCAGGTAGGCAAACCGGGTGCGATCCGGCGACCATACGCCATGCTGGAAGCCGTAGCCGTCGGGTGGGGGCGTGGGGAGGGGGCTGGCCGCCAACGCATAGACATCATATCCCGGCAGTGCATCCCCCCCGGCTGCGTCAAGCGGGATTGCCGTGCCGGTCTGGATGGAGTTGGCAAAGAGGCTCTGATTCCAGGTGAACAGGATGTAATCGTCAGCGGTGGCGCCGGGCAGCAGTTGGCCGAGGATGATGGCCAGGATGGCGAGCAGCATAAGCACCTCAATTTTTCGCCTCAGTATACGTCACCGGAGAAAGATACCTGTCCGCCGTCAGGCAACCGGTGGGAGCCAGTCGGTTTTTGCCAGGGCGGTCTGCCGCCTGGCTCTTAGATTACAGACTACCAACGCTATTATTTTTATTAGAATATATGTTATAATGGACATAGCGTTTGGCCGTTATGCGGCATAGCAGGGATAAAACCGTGAAATAGCAGCGGAAGTAGTGACGGAGGTGTCCATGATTTGCCCGAAGTGCGG
Source organism: uncultured Anaerolineaceae bacterium (assembly GCA_964427955.1). Lineage (GTDB taxonomy): Bacteria > Chloroflexota > Anaerolineae > Aggregatilineales > Aggregatilineaceae > JACRBK01. Next base: position 2,078 of record CAYRWY010000067.1, on the reverse strand, counting down.
ACGCGAAGCGATTTTCCTGAAACACTCTCCTACCATTGGCGTATGTAGGCACTGCCTGGCCGAGTTGCTCTTGACGGCAGCCCTTTTCAGGCGGGATCAAGAGGAGGAGCTTTATGAAGATGACAGTGTAGACTTCGCCCCGGATGGTCTGGCGTTCGATCCCTCGTTGGAAGATGAAGAAGAAGCCCACTCCACGAGAAAGCCCCCCTATACGGCTTGAGCCTCTTTGTCGATTTGCCCAAAGATCATTGACAGCGGCGGCGCGGTGTGATACTCTGACCGCCTCAAAGCGGTGATGGAGAGCAGTAACGAGCCGACCAGGAGCACAGAGATCCGCTGCTTGCTGAAAACGCGGTCTCCTGCCCTCGTGAACGACCCTCCTGAGCGCGGGACGAACGCCGGGACCCTCCGGCCAGTAAATCCTGACGGTCGCCCCCGTTACCGGGCTGTGACAAGGCTCCCCCTGCGGGAGCAAATTGCAGTGGCACCACGAACCAGCGCCTCTTCGTCTGCAAGCGGAGAGGCGCTTGTGATTCACCGGAGGTGCACTGTGTCCCCTGTTTCTTCACTGGTTGATCGCGTCTGGACGGTCGATCTGGCCCGGCACGTGGGCGAGCGGGTCCGGCTGTACGGCTGGCTGCACCATCTGCGCCAGCTCAGCAGCGTCAGCTTCCTGATCGTGCGCGACGCCAAAGGGCTGGCCCAGGTCGTGCTGGATCGCCCGGAGGCGCTGGCCGCGCTGGACGGCGTCTACCACGAGTCGGTGCTGGAGGTCGAAGGCGTCGTCGTCGCCGAGCCGCAAGCGCCCGGCGGGATCGAAATCCACGCGCCGGAGATGAGCGTGATCACGCGGGCCAGCGAGCCGCCGCCGTTCGACCTGTTCCGCCCCAAGCTCAAGGCGCAGCTTCCCGCCATCCTGGATCATGCCCCGGTCGCGCTGCGGCATCCCGCCCAGCGGGCGATGTTCCGGCTGTCGGCGGCGTCGATGAACGGCTTCCGCAGCGTGCTGCGCGGGCTGGACTTCACCGAGATCCAGACGCCGAAGATCGTCGCGTCGAGCACCGAAAGCGGCGCGAATGTCTTTGCGATCAATTATTTCGGGCAGCCCGCCTACCTGGCGCAAAGCCCGCAGTTCTACAAGCAGATGATGGTCGGCATCTTCGAGCGCGTCTTCGAGGTCGGACCGGTGTTCCGCGCCGAGCCGCATTCGACTACCCGCCACCTGAACGAATACGTTTCGATGGACGTCGAATTGGGCTTCATCCGCGATCACCACGACGTGATGGCCGTGCTGGAACGGGTGATCGCGAGCATGGCGGAGGCGCTGCGCCAGGACGCGGCGGACGATCTGCGGCTGCTCAAGGTCGAGATGCCGCTCATCCCGGCGACCTTCCCGGCGATCCACTTCTCCGACGCGATGGAGCTGATCTACCGCGCGACGGGCGAGGATGCCCGCCGCGAGCCGGATCTCGCGCCCGCGCACGAGCGCTGGCTGGGGGAATGGGCACGGCGTGAGCACCACAGCGATTTCCTGTTCGTGATCGGCTATCCGATGGTCAAGCGCCCGTTCTACACTCATCCCGATCCGGATCGCCCGCAGTATTCCAACAGCTTCGATCTGCTGTTCCGGGGTATGGAACTGGTCACCGGCGGGCAGCGTCTGCACCGCTACGAGGATTACCTGGCAGCGCTCGCCGCGCGCCGCATGGACCCGGCGCTGCTGGAAGGGTATCTGCAAGCCTTCAAACACGGGATGCCGCCGCACGGGGGCTTCGCCATCGGCCTGGAACGGTGGGTGGCCCAGTTGACCGGCGCGGCCAACGTCCGCGAGACGACGCTCTTCCCGCGCGATCTCAACCGGCTGACGCCGTAAACGCGCTTTTGCTGTAGGGGCAATTCGTGAATTGCCCAATAGGCGTCAACTTACTGATCCTTGCATTACTATCTACTGAGGCTCGCCTAAAAAACTAAACTTTTGAGGCCCACGGTTTACCTCACCCCCTACCCCCTCTCCAATCCTGCTGGAGAGGGGTCAGGCCGGGCCGCTTGTCTGGAAGGGCGTCCGCCAGTATGATGTC
>CAYRWY010000066.1:5793-18290 GCA_964427955.1 uncultured Anaerolineaceae bacterium | reverse complement strand
CAGGCGAACCTGACCCTGCTCAAAGATACGCAGTCCGGCATGTTCGTGACCGTCTACTATCACATCCTCGGCCTCGGCGGGCAGATCATCGGGCTGAATGCCGGGCACAACCGGCCTTTGCTGTACCGTCCCGCGCAGAAAAAATACGAATTTCTGCCGCGCGGCGGGCGTCCGCTGGGGTGGTTCGAAGACCTGCCGCTCAAGACGGTGGAGGTTCAACTGGCGCCGGGCGATATTTTGGTATCGTACACCGATGGGCTGACCGAAGCCGAAAACATCCGGCGCGAACCGTATGGCGAAGACCGGCTGGTCCAGGTCGTGCGCGACACAGCCGCGCGTCCGGCGGGCGAGATTCTCAAGGCAATCACCGACTCCGTCGAGCGCTTCATGGGGGATGCGCCCCCGTTCGACGATACGACGTTGGTCGTGATCAAATATACCGGCTAAGACCCAGGACAATAGCTCTCGTGACTGAAGAACGTTTGCAGAAATTGATCTCCCAGGCAGGCATCGCGTCGCGCCGCGCGGCGGAAGAACTGATCGGCCAGGGCCGCGTGACCGTGAATGGCAAAGTGGCCCAGTTGGGCGACAAAGCCGACCTGGAACACGATCTGGTGAAAGTGGACGGCGAACCCCTCAAGCAGCAGCATTTCGTCTACTATCTGCTGTACAAGCCGCTCAACGTGGTCTCGACGACCCAGCGCCAGCGCCAGGAGCGCCGCCGGATCGTGCGCGATCTCATCCCATTTGAAGGTCACCTGTTCATGGTCGGGCGGTTGGATGCCGACAGCGAAGGTTTGGTGCTTTTGACCAATGATGGCGACCTGGCCGACCGCCTGACTCATCCGCGTTATGGACATACCAAGACCTACCACGTCCTGATCACTGGCGTGCCGTCCCCCAAGACGCTCGAAGCGTGGCGGCATGGCGTGGTGTTGGAAGGCGAGCGTACGGCCCCGGCTCAGGTGAAGGTGCTCTCGGAAGACCCCGGAGAAACCCTGCTGCAAATCGTGATGCGCGAAGGGCGCAAACGCCAGATTCGCGAGACGGCCAACCTGTTCGGCCACACGGTGAAACGCCTGATCCGCGTCAAGCTCGACTTCCTGGAGATCGGCAATCTCAAGCCCGGCCAGTGGCGGGCGTTGAGTGCCGCCGAAGTGCGCCAGCTCAAGAAAACACCGAAAGGTCGCTAGGCTCCGCTTGGCCTTACTTGGACGTTTGCAGGGTCCTACCCTGTCCCTATAATCTACCAATCTCAGATCGGAGTTAAAGGAGCTGAAAAGTGGCGCAGGGACCATCGTATGCGTATTTTCAAGGCAAGATCGTGCCTATGGAAGAAGCCAAAGTGAGCGTGATGACCCATGCGCTCAATTATGGCACGGGCGCGTTTGGCGGAATGCGCGCCTATTGGAACGATCAGACCCAGGATCTTTATCTTTTCCGTCCACTCGACCATTTCAAGCGCGTGCTCCAGTCGGGCAAGATGCTGCTCATGGATTTGCCCTATACCCCGGAGTCGATGCTCAAGATTTTGATCGACCTGCTGCGTACCGAGAATTTTCGCGGCGTGGACGTTTATATTCGTCCTTTGATTTATAAATCTTCGACGGTTATTGGCGTGCGGTTGCACGATCTGGACTGTGATTTCACCATGTTCGCCCAGCCGTTTGGCAGCTATATTCCGAACGAAGAGGGCAGCCGGGTGACCTTCTCGGCGTGGCGCCGCCTGGACGACAACATGATCCCGGCCCGCGGCAAGATTACCGGGGCGTATGCCAACTCGGCTTTCATCAAGACGGATGCCATGCTGTCAGGGTTCGACGAAGCCCTGGTGCTCGATCAGCAGGGTCATGTCTCGGAAGGCAGCGCAGAGAACTTCTTCATGGTGCGCAATGGCGTCGTGATCACGCCGCCGACCTCCTGCAATATTCTCGAAGGCATCACCCGCCGGACCATCATCCAACTGATCGCCGACGAGCTGCATCTGCCGGTTCAAGAACGCGAAGTGGATCGCACCGAAGTCTTTATTGCCGACGAGGCTTTCTTCTGCGGGACCGGCGTGCAGATCGTGGCCATCACCGAGGTCGATCACCGTAAAGTCGGTGATGGCACGATGGGACCGGTGACCCGTCAGCTTCGCCAGCTATATTTCGATCTCGTGCGCGGCAAGCTCGAACGGTACTGCGACTGGAACGTCCCGGTGTATGGTGCCCGGTAGAAAGCGATCTCGCAGCGCGATCTTGGCCAGGATCAACATGATCCCCAGGCTCTGAAACATCATCGCCACTTCGGCAGGGTTCATGCAGGTGATCCGCGTGCCCGAGACGTCACGCTGGTCCATGAACCAACGAATGAAGCTGTAAATGGCTCCACCGATCCCCGCCACAATCGCGCCCCCGCGAACCTTGCTGTTGTCGGTGGAGCCTGCAATCGTCAGCGGGGCGATGAAGATCACCACCCGGATGAGATAGGTCCCAATAAAAATCTTGGTATGGCAATACTCCGGCGTCATGTCGTCGGGCTTGAGGAGATGTCCGAAGGCCATCGTCTTGTCGATGAAGATGCAGATCAGCACGATGATGCTAAGCATCGTGCCCAGCGTTTGCCCATCAGGCAGCAGCAGCAGCACGATAATGTTGACGAAGAAGAGAAAATACAGCGCAATATCCCATTGTAGATGCTCGGTGGGTCCGAGCGCGTTGATGATCGCTTTGACTTCTTCCATATTGCCCCTCCAAAGAGTACCGGTAAAAACGTCTTCATTGTACTCAATTTACCAGGAACATAAAATTCCTTAAGGCAATGGGGGCTGCCAGTCGAACAGGGCCAGATTCAGGCGCTTGACCTGGCTTTCAACCTCATACGCAGGCCGGAAGTACAAAACGGTGATCGGCGTGGTCGGCGTCAGTTCCTCCGGCCCCACCTCGAAGAGGGCGATCACCCCCTGGTCCGGGTAGAGCAGCACGGTATAGCCGGTCATGACCAGGGTCAGATTGCCCTGCGAAATCCCGGTGGCGGCGGGGGGACCGTAGTGGTCGAGCAGCAGTTGCAGCGTGCCGTAGCCGTCCAGTTCGGCTTCCAGGGCTTCCTGGACGCCGAGGGTCACGAACAGGGTGCAGCCCGCTTCGTCGAAGCGTACGCGCGGCGGGCGGCCACTGATGCGCGTGGCATAGCCGAAGGACGCCTCAAGCTGGGGGATCGTCGTCTGCCCGAAGTCAATCGCCTCGACGCTGCCGATCGGAAAAACGGTCGAACAGTCGCGCGGCGGCGTGGGCGAGATCGACGGGTAAGGCGTGGGAAAAGTGAACGGCGACGTGACGACGAGTCCGCCAGGGAGGGTGGGTGGCGGCGTGGGCGAGTGGTAGGTGGGCGTCGCTGTGCTGCGGCCCGGCAGCACTCCGGTGGCGACCGGGGTTCGCGCGAAGGCCGGGGAGGAGGTGACAGACGGCGCACGCTTAAACTGCCAACCAGCACTGAGCACCAGCCCCACCAGTGCGATAATTCCCAGTCCAATCAAGACGGCAAGACGTTTCATAACGCTGATTCTAATCTCCCTGGCTCGAAAAACAAAGACCGGTGAGTTGCTGAGGATGCTCCGATGATCCCGATCTGGCTTGAAACCGTCCACCACGACGGCTCAGAACGCTACGTTTCTTCGCTCGCGCCCCGGCTGGGTGAGGTGGTGCACCTCCGGCTGCGGGTCGGAGAGTACGCCCCGGTGCGCCAGGTGTACCTGCGCAGTTGCCCGGACGGGGAGCAGATGTTCACCGCGCTGCGCCCTGGTCCGCACCAGCCCCCGGTGCGCTGGTGGGAGATCGACCTCCCGGTGAACGAGCCGGTGGTCAATTACCGTTTCCTGCTGCAAGCGGACGACGGCCTCTGGTGGCTGTCGGCGGCGGGCATCTCCGAGGACGATCCCACCGATGCGACGGATTTTCGCCTGCTGGCCGATTACGATTCGCCCGCCTGGCTGCAAGACGCGGTGTTCTACCAGATTTACCCGGAACGCTTCGCCAACGGCGATCCCGCCAACGATCCGCGCCCGGAAGAGTACGAGTATCGCGGTCACCGTCCCCGCACCTATCCCTGGGGCGTCACGCCGCCGGACGATGCGTCCTGGCCGTTGATCTTCTACGGCGGCGATCTGCAAGGCGTGGCGCAGCATCTCGATCACCTGGAACGGCTGGGCGTCAACGCCATCTACCTGAATCCGATCTTCACCGCCTACTCCGTCCACAAATACGATCCCGTGGATTATACGCACGTCGATCCGCATTTCGGCGGCGACGAGGCGCTGATCGCGCTGCGCCGGGCGCTGGACGAGCGCCGGATGCGCTGCATTCTCGATCTGGTGCCGAATCACTGCGGCTCCGAGCATCCCTGGTTCCGGGCCGCCCAGGCCGATCTGTCTGCCCCGGAAGCCGAATTTTTCACTTTCACCGCTCACCCTGAGGAGTACCTGTCCTGGTTGGGCCATAAAACGCTGGTCAAGCTCAATTACCAGAGCGCCGAACTGCGCCGCCGCATGATCGAAGCGCCCGACGCGGTCTTCCGCCGCTGGCTGTGCCCGCCTTTCGCGGCGGACGGCTGGCGCATCGACGTTGCGAACATGCTGGGGCGGCAGGGACCGATCCAGCTTAACCGCGAGATCGCGCAGGGCATTCGCCGGGCTGTCAAAGAAACTCGCCCCGACGCCTACCTGATGGGCGAGAGCTTCTTCGACGCCAGCGCCCAACTGCAAGGCGATCAATGGGATGCCGTCATGAATTACGGCGGGCTGGCCAAGCCGCTCTGGCACTGGCTGCGCGGCTACCAGCAGGGCGCTCTCGGATTAGACGCTCCGATCACCTCCCCGGTTCCCTTCTCGACCGGGGCGCTGGCCGCGACCTGGCGCTCGCGCCGCGCGGCTATCCCCTGGATCGTCGCGCTCCAGCAGTACAACCTGCTGGACAGCCACGATACCAGCCGCATCCGCTCGTTGGTGCACGAAAACGACGCGCTGCACCGGCTGGCGGTCGTCGTGCAGATGACCTTCCCCGGTGTGCCCGCGCTGTATTATGGCGACGAGATCGGGCTGGTCGATGTGCCGCGTATGAAGGCCATCGGCTGCATGAATTGGGACGAGTCGGGGTGGGATCACCGCCTGTTCGAGTTTTACCGGGACCTGGTCGCGCTGCGCCGCCGCTCGTCGATCTTGCAGCGCGGCGGATTCCAGGTGCTCGCTGTCGAGCCGGACACCCTGGCTTACCAGCGCGATGGCAACGCCGGAACGATCATCGTCATCGCGCACCGGGGGATCGAGCCGCGCCCGGCGGGATCGCTGCCGGTGGTGCCGGGGGGCATCCCTGATGGGACACGGCTGGTCGAGCATTTCTCCGGCCAGGAAAGCATCGTCTGCGAGGGGGTGCTGCCGCTGCCGCCGCTGCCGCAGGGTGCGACGCTGTGGGAGACAGTCTGAGCCTGGGACAACAAAAACGGGAGCGAAGATGCTCCCGTTTGTTTTGGAGGCGACGGTGGGATTTGAACCCACGGTGAGGGTTTTGCAGACCCTTGCCTTGCCACTTGGCGACGTCGCCAGACTATGCAAGACAGTATACACAAACGCCGCCTGTTTGGCAAGACATTTTCTCGCTAAGGCAGCGTGGTGCTGACCTGTACGATGCCATCGTCGGCGCGGGCATGGCCCAGCACCAGGGTGTAACTGCCGGAAACCGGCAGGGTTACGGTGCTCAACGTAGCGCGGTGCCCTTCCTGGTCCGTTCCACTGGCCGCGGCCAGCGGGTGGCCATCTGGATCGAGCAGCACGATCAATGGCTCGACGTCGCTGGGCACGGTGTCGAGCGGTTCCGCCTGGATGTTGATCGTCTGTCCGGCGGTGCCGCTGAGGGGGAGGTAGTACCGCCAGCCCGACCGCAGGGCGACCGAAAACGGTTGGCTCGGATCGGCCACTGCCCAATCCAAGCGGTGCACCTGAGCCATGCTGAGCCACTGCCAGTAGTCCGCGGCAGCGGCGTCGGGCTGGTCCGTCGCCTCGTCGATCATCCCGCGGAAAAGATAAGTCCGGGCGATGTCCGGTTTCTGCGCCAGCGCGTGGTTGTAGTGTTCCAGCGCGGTCGCGGTATCGCCCTGGTCGGCGTAGACTTTTCCTAGCCAGACCTCGGCCAACACGAAATCCGGCGCGAGTTCGAGCGCCGTCCGCAGCGCTTCCGCGGCCTGGTCGTATTGGTCGAGCTCCAGGTAGGCCCGCCCCAGGTCGTAATAAGCGTATTTGACGGGATCGGGCAGGTCGGCAGCGGTCGGATCGTTGATCACCCGCTTAAAATACTTGATGGCCTCTTCCCACTTCTGGGCGTCCATCTGGCGCAGGCCGTCGCGCATCAGGCCGTCGAGCAGGGCCGGATCGGCTTGGTCCAGCGCCGTGAAAAGTTGGGCGCGGTCATCATAGTAACTGCTGGTCGAAGGGCTGAGCGCGATGGCCATATTGTAGTCGGCCAGGGCCTCATCGTAGCGACGAGTTTGATAATAGGCGTAGCCCCGGTTGTCATAGTCGGTAGAACTCCAGGGCAGCAGCGTCAGGTTATGATTCAGATCGATCAGCGCCCGCTCATAATCCGCCATCGTGACCAGGGCTGCCGCCCGCCACGTGAGGCTGTACGAGTCGTCCGGCGCCAGTGCGAGCGCGCGGTCGAGATCGTCCAGCGTAGCCGCTCGGTCGTTCATGGCATATTGGGTCAACGCGCGACCAAGATACCCCTCCGGCCAGTCGGGCGCGAGCACCACCACCTGTCGAAATTCGGCCAGCGCCTCGCTGGGATTGTTCATGAACAGGTTACCCCAGCCCAACGTCAGATGTTGGGCGGCTTCATCCTCCGGTGCCGATCCGGATGCGAGGGTTTCCGGGGTGAGCGCCGCGCTGTCGCCTTTCATCCATATCCACACGATGTCGTTTTCATGCAGCGACAGCAGGCGGTTGCCGCTCGGGTTGAAGGCCACGTACTGCACCTGGCGGTGGTGATTGGCCTCGCCCAGGATCGCCAGTTCGGCGCGCTGGGGGACCGACCACAACCGGATCGTCTTGTCATCGCTGCCGGAAGCCAACAGGGTGCCATCCGGGGAAAAGTCCAGCGCATTGACGCTGTCGGTATGGCCTTGCAGCGTGGCGACTTGATTGAGCGTCTGGGTATCCCACAGGATCACGTCGGAGCCGTGGACCCCGGCCAGTAGCGTCCCATCGGGGCTGAATGTCACGATGGTTCGGGAGTCGAAGCCGTACTCTCCGGCTCCCTTCAAGGTGCTGGCGAGGCGGACATTCGAGAGGTCCGCAATATCCCACAACGTAAGGTCGTACAGCGATCCGGCTGCTGCTAATTGTCTCCCGTCAGGGCTGAACGCCGCGGCTTTGTAATATTCCGCTTGTTCGAGCCGCAGTTCGAACGTGCTGGTATCCCACAGCTTCAGGCTCGGATCAAGCCCGACGGAGGACAGCAGCGACCCGTCCGCGCTGAATTCCAGGTTGATCACGTAATCGTGGTGGCCTTCCAGGGTGGCCAGCAGTTCGCCCGTCACGGCGTTGTAGAGCAGGATATCCTGTTCGGCCATCGCCACGAACCGGCCATCCGGGCTGACGGCCAGCGCCGTTGCGTAGAACTCGGAATCGTCCTTCCAATCGACCTGCATTCCATACGAAGTCGAGACATCCCCTCGCACGAGGCCGTTCAGATACTTGAAGACGACGTGGGTGTCGTCCTGCCAAGCCGCCTGTTTGAGCATCGAGGCTTCGAACTTTTGGCAGGGCTTGAAGGCGGACAGGCCGGGATCGAGGGTCGCCGTCGCCGTGGGCGTCAGGGTCGGCGTGGACGTCGCTGTTGGCGTCCAGGTAGAAGTCAAAGTGGGCGTGGTGGTCAGCGTGGGCGTCGGCGTGTACAGCGTGGCCGTCGCCGTCCGGTCCGCGCCGGACAGCACCGGACCCCGCTCGACCTTCACCCGCACCGGACCGCTGAACCCGCGCGCGTGCCCGATGACGATGGTATAGGCACCGTCGGCGGGCAGCACCAGATCGAGCGCCGCATCCGGGCGGTGCGCCGCGCGGTCGTTGTTCGCCGCGATGGGCTGGCCATCCCCGTCCAGCACGACGATGAGCGGATCGACGTCCGTGTGGGACGAGGTGACTACACTGGCCGTCACGGTGACGAGCTGCCCCGCCGGTCCTTCCAGCGGCAGCGCGTACATCCAGTTTTGCTCGACGCCGATGGTGAAGGGATAGCCGGGGGTGTACCGGTCCCAGGTGACGTCGCGGGCCGAGGTCTGCTTGAACCACTCCCAGTAATCCGCGATGGCCCGGTCGTGCTGCCCCGTCGCGTCGTAGGCCAGGGCGCGCATCAGGTACCCTTCGGCGTAGTGCGGATCGATCTGGAGGGCGTGATCGTAGTTCTCGAACGCCTCCTTGTTTTGGCCCTCGGACAGGTAAAGATCACCGAGCCAGGCATACGGCGCGGCGTAGTAAAAAGCGTAGCCCTTGGCTTTCTGAAAGGCGTCCAACGCCAGGTCGTCGTTGCCCAGGTAGAGATGAATCCGGCCTAAATTGAAGTAGGTGTACGCGTAGAAGCTCGGATCGGGATTTTCGACCAGCACCGTTTCGTTAAGGGCGCGCGTCAGGTCGGCAATCGCGTCGCCGGAGTTTCCCTCATCGAAGGCGGTCAGGCCGTCGTGGACGTAGCCGTCCAGGAGCGACAGCCCCCACCGGCTTTGAATTTCGTAGACATTGCGGCGGTGGCCGTAGGAGTTTTCGTGCGTGGGGTCCAGGCCGATGGCGGTGGTATAGTCGGCGATTGCTTCGTCGTAACGCCCGAGTTGGGCGTAGGAGTAGCCGCGATTGATGTAGGGGATGAAGTAGTGATCGTTCAACTCAATCGCCCGGTCGCAGGCTTCGACGGCCTCCCGGTAGCGGTTGGCGTCCAGCAGCGCGTAACACAGCCACCCGCCGTACAGGTCGGAATCGTTGCCATCCAGGGCGATGGCCTGGTTGAAATCCTCAATGGCCAGCGAGTCCAGGTAGGCGTACACGTAACTCATGCCCCGCCCGGCGTAACCTTCCGACCAATCCGGGGCCAACTCGATGGCCTGGGCGAACTGCTCCGCCGCGGCCAGGTACGCGTTCTGGTAGTACAGCTCCCACCCTTTGCCGAGCGCCACCGCCGCCTGATCCTGGGCGCGGGCATCGCGGCCCTGGGCCGGGGTGGGCGTGGCCTGCCACAGCGGGGTGCCAAAGGCCGGATCGACCGCCAGCAGCAGCCCGCTCAGGGTCATCAAGACCACAATAAGACTCAAAACGATAAATCGCCTGAGCATGAAATTGTCCCCAAAATATTAATAGCGAATGCTCGGATTATAGGAGCAAAGCGCAAAATAAGAAAGGCGGCTCGTGTGACCGGGCCGCCTTTGGATGTTATTCGTAGCGGAGGATATTCAGTGGTTTTTCGCCGGACGCGCTCCAGACGGACAGCAGCGCCGCCACCAGTGAAATGAGAATGCACAGGCCCATCAGCGTGAACGCGGTCCCGTAGGGGATGACGTTGCCCAACTCGTTATGAAACTGCTGGACCAGCATGATCACCAGCGCCACGAAGCTGATGCCGACCCCGATCAGCCCGCCCACGATGCCCATCAGGCCGTTTTCGAGCAGCAGAATGCCCAGCACGCGCTCGCGCTGCATCCCGATGGCCTTCATGATGCCGATCTCGCGCCGCCGCTCCAGCGTGGACAGCGCGACCGAGTTGGCGATCACGATCCCGCCGGTCACCAGGGCCAGCGTCGCGACCAGGATCGGGAACGAGGTGAATTGGTCCACGATGCGGTTCAGCAGATCGTTGATGAAGCGGGTTTCGAGCACGAACGTTCCGGGCACCTGGGCCAGCTTGCGCCGCACCTCGCGAATCTTGCCCTCTTTGACATCCGCAATTCCAAACACGCTGTCTGGCTTTTGGTCTCCGAACGCCGTCAGCGGGACGTACACGTTCGCCGAGCTGCCCGCCTGGATCGTGGCTTTGGCCACGCCGACGATCTCGAACGGAATTTTGCTGCCTCCCACGCTGACCGTGAACCGGTCCCCGACGCTAATGTCGAACGGCAGATAGCTGTCGTCGCGGACGTAGACAGCGGACCAGTAGCCCTCGGCATTGGGGCTGCTGTCCCGCGCCGGATCGAGGTTGCGCCCGGCGGTGAAGGTGACGTCAGGCAGGTTGGAGGTAATTTCGCGGCCATCAATCGACTCGAAGGCCCACCTGAACGACTGGCGGGCTGAACTGGATAGCTCCCGGTTTTGCCGCTTGACCCAGTAGCTCTGCAACTGGGTCTGATAATTGCCCACGATGGCGAAGCTGCGCACGTTCTCGCGGTCTTCGGTCAGGATGGTGCGAATATCGGCAATCGTTTCCTGTCCTCCGGCAGAGACGATCATGATGTTGCCGCCGGTCGCCTGTTCGAGCAGGCTTTCAAACGCATTGGTGATAGTATCGACCAGCATGGTGATCACGCTCAGCGTGAAGACGCCGATCACCAGCGCCATCAGTGTGGAGGCGCCGCGTCCCTTGGTCGCCAGCATCGAGCGCATGGCGATCTTGAAGTCCACGAAAGCGAACCGCTGGATCAGCCGTCCCAAAATCCAGGTGGGGATCAGCAGGCCGATCAGGATCGGGATCAGCGGCCAGAACAGCGGGAACAGCAGCACCAGCGCCGCGGGCCAGATCTCCCGGACGCGCCCGCCGCCCACCGCCCAGATCACCAGCCAGAGCGCGATGTACAGGTAGCCGACGATCACGATGGTGACCGTCAGGACGATGATCGCCGGGACGGTGTAGCCGTACAGCGCCCCCAGCGCGGGTAGGATGGCCAGCGTTACCAGCCAGACCAGCGCGCGCACCAGCCAGCTTCGCCCACGCCGCCGGGTCTGCATCGAGCGTATCCCGCTGATCACGGTCGCCAGCGCGATCACCAGCCCGTACCCCGCCCCGATCCCCGCGGTGAGATATTGCAGCGTGAAACCGCCCCCCAGATCGACGTCGTTGAGCATCCCGGCCAGCAGCCCCTGCGCGACCAGGCTCAGCGCCAGGATCAGGCAGGCGATGGCCACGAACGCGCTCAGCCGTCCGGTATGGGGAATGATGGTGTCGTTGGGGCGCAGGACGTTGGCGGGGCGAATCTGTCCGGCGGCCAGCGTGGGCAAAAAGCCGAAGATGGCCGAGATCACGATCCCCACTACGAAACCGTTGAGCGCCGGACCCGCCGCGATGGCGAAGGCCAACCGCTGCCCCAGGAACGCTTCGGCGACGCCTTTGACGGCATAGGCCAGCACCCACCCGCCGAAAATCCCGGCCAGGCTGCCCACGATGCCCATCAGTACGGCTTCGACCAGAAACAGCGCGATCACTTCGCCGGGTTCGAGGCCCAGCGTCTTGAGCACCGCGACTTCGGTGGTCCGGCGGCTCACGATCACCAGCATGGTGTTGACGATGCCGATCCCGCCGATGAGCAGCGAGACCAGGCCCATTACCACCACCAGGTTATCGACACCCTCGGACAACTGCTTGTTGTTGTCGCGCAGTTCGGTGGTCGTGGTGGCGTTCATCGCCCAACTCAGCCCTTTGAGCCGTCGCGCCGCCTGATCGACCTGACCGGGATCGTTCAGTCGGATGTACAGGGTAGAGGCTTGTTCCGGCGTCAGGTCGGGAAACAGCGGCACGGCGCTGAAGTCCAGGTAGAAATAGCCGAAGATGTGCGCGACGAAATTCTGAAAGCCGCCCTCCGTATCGGTGCGGACGATGCCTCGCACGGTGAAATCTTGGGTCGCCCCGGCCAGCCGGAGCTTATCGCCGACCTGGGCTTCCAGGTCTTCCGCCAGGTTCTCGCTGAGTACGATGTCCGTCGGCTCCTGGATCAGATCGGCCAGGTCTTTCCCGTTTTTGGTCTTGACCGAACCGTAGAGCGGGTAGGTTTTCGCATCGACGATGAAGTTGTAGATGAAGGTCTTGTAGGTGTCGCGCGCCGGGATGCTGGCGCTCATCGCCACGGCGAACCCGCCGGTCACCGCCTGGCGGTACGTCAGCGTCGAGCCGGGATAGTTCTGGTCGAGCCATTCGCGGACGTGGTCGATCCCCTTCGCGGTGAAGACGTGGTTGCCTTCCAACTGGCCCTCGTCCACTTCGATGATGTACGACCCCCAGGTGCTGCCTGGAGTGAGCCGGATGTCTCCGCGATTGCTCTCCTGCAAGCTGCCGGTGAGCGTTTTATTCATCATCACGGCCAGGGTTTGCAGGCTGACGATGGCCGCGACGCCGGCGGCGATGCAGAGCAGCGCGAAGAGCGTGCGCTGTTTATTGACCTTGAGATCATTTAACGAGTGTTTGATGAAGAATCCGAGGCGCCCTATCATGTTCTGTCCCCCTGGACGTGCTGATCTTCTAGTTGGCAGTATATCATACGTTTGGGGGGGACAAAGGTTT
>CAYRWY010000066.1:0-5693 GCA_964427955.1 uncultured Anaerolineaceae bacterium | reverse complement strand
CGTCCACCGGACAGCTCGTTGATCGCCAGAGTCACCCTAACTGCTGCCGGGCGCGGGCCGCGCCCCACAGGCAGACCTGCCACAGATCGGCGACGGGGGCGCCGGTATGGGGCAGCGTATGGAGATAGGGCGGCGGGCCATATTCCGGGGTGAAGGTCAGCGCCGCCGCGCCGCGCGCCTGGTGAAGTTGGCGAATACGCTGCCACTGCTGTTCGTGCCAGTCCCGTTGGGCGGCATATTCCGGCGCGCTGGGATCGGGCACCTGCGGCCCTTCCTCGTAGCCCACCCGCCCGTGAATGTGGATGGCGGCGCGGTTGGCGAGGTCCAGCGCCTCGCGCTGATCTTCCGGCAGGCGCTCGCACACGTTCACCCAATGGCTGTAATCCGCCACGATCTTGAGCGCCGGAAACTCGCGCAGATAAAAGGCGGTGTCCCAGGGGGAGAAGAACATCCGGCCCCGGTGGGTTTCGTGACCGACCGGGATGCCGATCGCTTCTTCCAGCCGCAGCGCCTCCTCAAAAAACGCCCGTCCTTCGTCGCGGCTGAAGCTGTCGCGCCCGCTGTGCAGGTCGATCAGGATCGGCTCGTACTCGGCCAGGTGCTTCAGGGTGGGTTCCAGTTGGGCGCGGCTGTCGATCTGCGCCCCCACGATCAACGGCAGTTTCGCGGCGGCCACACGGCGTTTGAATTCAACCGCGGGCATGACAACCGGATCGGGCGGGGCGCCTTCGAGGCCATCATAACCCGCCGCGGCGATGCGCTCGATCTGTTCCTCGACCGGGCCGGTCATGCCCCACAGCGAACGGAAAACTAGCAGCTTCATTTTTCCAACTCCACGTCGGTGCGCGCGAACGAACTGCACAGCAGCCGGTAGCCTTCTTCGATTTCATAGGGGTCGATATTGAGGTCGGCGGCATATTCAGGATCGTGCTCGACGACGCCGGAGAGTACACGGGTCATACAGGCCCGGCAGGTGCCGCTCAGGCAGCTATGCGCCATGAACACTCCGGCTCGCTCCGCCCCTTCCATGATGGTTTCGTCCGCCTTGACCTCGAATTCGACCTTCGATTTCACCAGCACGACTTTAGGCACGCCCGTTACAACTCCTGCAAGACGGCTTCATCCGCCACCACCGGTGCCCATTGGATGTTCAGCCCATCGTCGGGAATGTCGCGCATCATCTGCTCGATCACCGGGTACAGACGCTCGAAATAAGGAGCCAGTTGGGCGTCGGGATCGTCTTTGTGCGCCACCACGAAGTCGGCCATCAGCGCGCGCGCTTCGTCCGTCAGGCGCTTGAGTTCCTCGCGCCCAGCCTGGTCGTCGCCCAACAAATGCCGCAGCCAAGTATAGCCATAGTTGACGTGCATGGCCTCGTCCGCCCAATCGTAATCCATATCCTGGGTGCTGCCGTCGTCCTGCGCGGATTCCAGAATCTTGATCTCGATCTGTTTAAGCCCCGAACGCAGCAGCCCTTCTTCATAATAATACAGCAGGGCGAGCCGCTGCGCCGCCGGGACTTCGCCCAGCGCCTGGTAGATGCCATGCGCGAAGGGGATCAGGTCCGGCACGTTCCAGCCCCAGTTTTCCAGCGCGCGCCAGCCCATCGTGCTGTGGCGGGTTTCGTCCCATGACCAGCGGGCCAGGTCCATATAAAAGCTCCAGGTTTCGTTGTCCAGGTCCCAGATCACCGAGGCGGGCACTTCCGCCGCCCAAATCTCGTTGAAATGGCTGATCGCGGACCAGACCTGCATCGCGACGCGCTGGTCGAGCGCCTCGATGCGCTTCCAGGCGGCGATCCCGGCCTTGTCGTACTTGTTTTCATGCGGCAGGTGGAAGAGCGCAGGCCGCCAGCGTTCGTCGCGCCGGGTCGTGCGCGGGACGCTGAAGGAGGACCGTCCGGCGCAGGGATGGCTGGTGGGCCACTCCGACGGGGTGCCCATGCCGTCCAGGCCGCCGATGCTGGCCAGCGCCAGGCGCAGATACTCCTGCCACTGCTGATCGGCGGAACGCTGGTCGGGCAGCAGCGCCTTCATCCGGTCGATCAATCCCTGCTTATCCGCCAGGATGTGCCGCAGCCGGTACACGGTCGGCGCATCGTCCAGCGGATCGGTGCGCTCCAGGTAGGCTTGATAGCTCGCGACCAGCGCGGGCAGCACCACGCCATACACCCCGGCGGCGAACTGCTGGGGATCGGCGGCTTTGGCGATCTCGGCCATGAAGGCCAGCACGTCGGGATCGTACTTGCGGTCCACGTCGCGCCGGGGATAGCGCAGTTCCAGCACGCGGGTGCGCAGGCTGTCGGCATGTTGGGCCGTCTGCCACATATCGGCGCTGAACTGGCGCTTGAGGTCCCATTGGCGCGTGCCGACGAACCAGGCCGCCAACGTGCGCATCAGGACGCGTTCGGCGATGTACAGCCGCTTGAGAATCTGTGAGGCATTGTCCACGCGCGTATGCTGCGCAATCGTGCGGGAGGGGGGGAGAACTTTAGCCATCGGTGCGTCTCCTTAAACTACTATTCGTACTTTGGAGGGTTGTTTAGGCGATACCCTGGGCGTGGCGCTGCTGCATCTTGACGGGCGTGTTCTCCATCATCCAGGCCGCCATACGCTCTTTGATCTCGGCGGGCGTTTCCTTATAGCCATAGGTCTGGAGCAGTACCGGCGTCCATTTTTGGCCCCAGCGAATGTGGAAATTCTCGTCGCTCCAGTCGTAACTGACGGCGGCGGCGGAAATGTCGTCTTCGATCTCTTCCCAGTGCTCGCGGTTGGCGCTCTTTTCGGGCATCCCGTTCGGCTCGATCACCGTGGTCAGCAGGGCGTATTGATCGACGGCGGGCAGGGTCATCATCACGTTGTAGATCTGCACGACCTGCGGCACGTCCGCGATGTTCAGTCCCAACTGCCGCACGCGAATCTGGCCGAGCTGGCTGTGCCGGATCTCGTCCCACAGGTGGCGCGAGGCGTTGTGCTGGAACTCCCATTCCATTTCGGGCGTCATCCACAGGATCGAGCCGAGGGTTTCGGCGGCGGTCATCTCGTTCAAATAGTGCTTGAAGCGCCATACCCGGTGGGCTTCAGGCTCGGTTTTGCGGTTGGGTTCGACGTCGGCGCTGGGATCGAAGATCGGCCAGCCGGACACGCGCTGGCACTGCTTCCAGGGCAGCAGCAGCGGGCGCTCGCCGGGGCGGGCGGGTTCCTGGCCTTTCGGCCCGGAGCCGGTCACCCCGCCGTCCGCTGCCAGCAGCCCGGCGAGATAATCCCGCCACGCTTCCCAGCCAGGATACTGGCTGGCGATGGTCGGAAAATACTGTTCGGCCCAGGCGACCTGCTTTTCGGTATTGGCGATCAGGTTTTCGGTGACCTTGACGGTGGGATTGTCGAAATCGGACCAGGTCACGTCGGGATGGCTGCGGTACGCGTCGAGCAGTTGTTTTTTGACGACGAGATACACCCCCGCGATCACTTCCGCGGTGTTCTGGGCGTAGTCCAATTCCTTGAACACTTTCTCCAGGGTCGGGCTGAGGAAGCGTTCCGGCTGGTAGCTGCGCAGCTCGCGCAGCCGCCCGCGCAGTTGGTCGGCGGAATCGGCGCTTTCCCAGATGTGCAGGCCAAATTCGTTCTTCGCTTCCCATTCCGGCACGCCCGGCAGCCAGCCCGCCAGCGTCCGCATACAGGCGCGTTCCAGGTAAGCATAGCGCTTCAGGAATTCGACGTTTTGTTCAATCGTGATATGAGCCTGTCCCATCGCCTTTTCCTTTCCGTTGTTCTGTAGTTAATGATGACGATTATAGAAAATATCGGAGCCGCAAACCACACGGCTCCGGGTTCCCGGAGCCATGCCTGAAGTCGTTGATCGGGCGTGCCCGACCGGTTATTTCACTGCGCCGCGTGACAATCCGGCAATGATCATACGCTGGGCCACCAGCACCAGCAGCAGCACCGGGATCACCATGAAGACGCTGAGCGCGCTCAGCATGTCCCAGGGCCGCGTATACGTCGAGGCGTCGGACGAGAGTTCGACCATCGCCACGCTGAGCGTTTTGGTGCTGTCGCGCTGGGCGAACACCAGGGGATAGAGGAGTTCATTCCAACTGATGATGAAGTTGATCACCGTCATGGTCGAGATGGCCGGGAGGATCAGCGGCAGCACCATCCGGGTGAGCACCTGGACGATGTTCGCGCCGTCCACCAGCGCCGCTTCCTCGATCTCCGGCGGCACCTGCATGATAAACGAGACCAGGATCAGCACCGTGAACGGGAGAATCAGGCTGCTCATGAGCAGGATCAACCCCTGGTGGGTGTTGATCAGCTTGAACTGCTGGAAGGTCTCGAACATCGGCACCAGCACTGCGATCTGCGGCAGCGCCGACGACATGATCAGCAGCATGTAGACGATGTTGCTGCCGGGGAACTTGATGCGCGCCAGGGCATAGGCCGCCATCGCGCTGACGACCACCGACAGCACCGCCGAGCCGATGGCGAAGACTAACGAGTTCCGCAGATACAGCGTGAAGGGCACCGAGTCGACCATCCGGGTGTAGTTGTCGGTCGTGAAATGCGACGGCCAGTAGGTGGGTGGGATGGTGAACAGCTCGTTTTTCGGCGTCAGCGACGACATCGCGATGTAGTAGAACGGAAACACGATGAAGATCACGAACGCGACAAACCCGATGTACGTCACAATCGAGCGACTGTGGCGGCGCAGCCAGGAGGATTTGGGACGTTGTACCTGCGCGAGTGAGTGAGTGGTAGATTGTACGGTCATGGTTGCCTTCCTATGCCGGGACTTCGACACGACGCAGGGTATACAGGCCCAGCCCGCCGATGACGGTCACGATGACCACCAGCAGCACGCTGACCGCCGACGCAAAGCTGTAGTTCAACGAGTTGATCTCCAGGTAGATCTTCTGCGCGACGACGGTGGTGGCGAAACCTGGCGCGCCGCCTGTCATGGCAAAGGGGAGGTCGAACACCGCCAACTGCCACACCAGCATGAACATGGTCACGGTGACGATGATCGGCATCAGCATCGGCACGGTGACGAACCGCAGCGAGTCGAACCAGTTCGCCCCGTCTACCTTCGCCGCCTCGTAGAGGTCCAGCGAAATCCCTTGCAGGCCTGCTAATAACAGCAGCGCACAGAACGGCGTGCTTTTCCACACGTTGACGAATACGACGGCGATCCGGGCATTGGTGGGGTCTACCAGCCATTTCATGTCGAGGCCGAAGAGGCGTCGCAGCAGGTCCGGGATCATCCCGAACTGATCGTCGAACATCCACTTGAAGCCCATCGCGGCCACGACCATCGGCACGGCCCAGGGGATCAGGCTGACGGTGCGGGCCAGGCCGCGCAGGCTGAAGTTGGCGTTCAGCAGGTGCGCGATGGCCAGGCCCAGGAACATCTGGAAGAAGGTCGAGACGAACACAAAAATCAGCGTAAATTCCAGGCTCTCGCGCACGACCAGATCCGTCGAGAGCCGTTCAAAATTCCTGAGACCGATATATTGCCGCGGCGGAAAGGCCGGGTTGTATTTTTGCAGGCTCAAAACCAACGTTTGGACGAACGGGTAAAACGTCGTGAACGTGCGCAGCGCCACTGCCGGGGTCACCAGCACCGCCGCCAGCACGAAACGACGCTGTTGCAGCGAAAGCTGGGGATGGCGGACCCGCTCGAAATAGTGGGTGAAG
>CAYRWY010000065.1:12607-18388 GCA_964427955.1 uncultured Anaerolineaceae bacterium | reverse complement strand
GAGGTCGCGCCCGCCAGCTTCCAGGGGGACGACAAAGAGTACCCCTATCACCTGCACCTGTACCTGTCGGTGCTGTTGAATGATGGCAATGGCGCCAGCCTGCCCTGGCTGCAACGCTCGCCCGATCCGCTGACCACCATCTCGTGGCAGACCTGGGTCGAGGTCAACCCCAAGACCGCCGACGAGTTAGGCGTGGAGGACGGCGATATCGTGAAAGTCACCTCGCCGAACGGCGAGATCGAAGGACCTGTCTACATCTTCCCGGCGCTGCGGCCCGACACCATCTCCATCCCGCTGGGTCAGGGACACTCCGATCTGGGACGCTATGCCCGCCAGCGTGGCAGCAACCCGATCCAACTGGTCGGCACGCAGACGGACGATACCGGCAGCAGCCTGGCCTGGGCCAACGTGCGCGTCAAGATCGCCAAGACGGGCGACAAGAAGGCGCTGGCGCGGCTGGAAAGCTCGATCCCGATCAAGGAAACCGATCCCCTGCCCTTCTAGGGTGAGACGACAGGAGCCTATCTGATGGCAGAAAACAACACTGAACGCAAATGGACGATGATCGTCGATCTCGATAAATGCACGGGCTGCCAGGCGTGCGTCGTCGCCTGCCACGCCGAAAATAATGTCCCCATCGCCAGCGAAGACCAGGTCGTCGCCGGGCGCGGGATGCACTGGATGCGGATCGAGCGGTACTGGGAAGGCGAATATCCCGACGTCAAGGCCCGGTTCATGCCGGTCTTTTGCCAGCAGTGCAACAACGCCCCCTGCGAGCCGGTGTGCCCGGTGTATGCCTCGCATCACAGCGAAGAAGAAAACATCAACCTGCAAATCTACAACCGCTGCGTGGGCACCCGTTACTGCGGCAACAACTGCCCCTACCGCGTCCGCGAATTCAACTATTACGCGCCGCAGTGGGACAAGCCGCTGGAACAGCAGCTCAACCCGGACGTCACCGTGCGCGGCCCCGGCGTGATGGAAAAATGCACCTTCTGCATCCAGCGCATCCGGCGCGGCGTGGAAACCGCCGACAAAGAAGGCCGCCTGGTCCAGGATGGCGAAGTCGTGCCCGCCTGCGTCCAGGCCTGCCCGACCGGCGCGCTGGTCTTCGGCAACAAGGCGGATGAAACCAGCCACGTCGCGCAGATGCTCCCGCACGAGCGCCAGTTCAAACTGCTGGAACACCTGGGCACCGAGCCTGCGGTCTATTATCTGAAAGGTGGTGAGACGCATGTTGGAGAGTAAAGTCGAAAGCGGTCCTTTCTGGCAACAAGAGCTGCCTGAAGACGAACATCTCGCGCATCAAATCTCCCATGCGCGCGAAGAACACCTGCTGCTCGATCCCCGCCCTCCGGCGGAGGCTAACGCCCAGGTGATCGCCGCCATGCAGAAGACCGGGCCAGCCTTCTGGCTGGTGATGCTAGGGTTGGGTGCCTTCGTGGCGATCTTCCTGACGACCTGGGCCATCCAGATCATGAGCGGGCTGGGCATTACCGGCCTCAACCGCTCGGTGATGTGGGGACCGTACATCGCCAACCTGATCTACTTCATCGGCATCGGCCACGCCGGGACGTTCATCTCGGCGGCGCTACGCCTGCTCAAGCAAGATTTCCGGCGGCCCATCGCCCGCGCAGCCGAAGTGATCACACTGTTCGGGCTGGCCTGCGCCGGTTTGTTCCCCATCATCCACGTCGGCCAGGTCTGGAAACTGTTCTACATGATCCCGGTCCCGAACCAGCGCCAACTGTGGCCGAATTTCCACTCGCCTCTGTTCTGGGATATGGCGGCCATCACCACCTACCTGATCGGCAGCACCCTGTTCATGCTGATCTCCCTGATCCCGGACCTGGCGATGGTGCGCGATCACGCGACCGGGCTGCGCCGCAAGATCTACGGCGCGCTGTCGATGGGCTGGCGCGGCACCGACCACGAGTGGCACAACCTGGAAACCGTCAGCAACATCCTCAGCTACGTGATCATCCCGGTTATGTTCTCCGTCCATACCGGCGTGTCCTGGAACCTGGCGATGTCGCTGCAACCCGGCTGGCACAGCGCGCTGTTCGGCCCGTTCTTCGTGGTCGGGGCGCTCTATTCGGGTGTCGCCGCCGTGATCCTGGTCATGATCCTGATCCGCAAAGCCATGCGCTATGGCTACTTTATGCGCGAAGAGCACTTCAACGCGATGGGCATCTTCCTGCTGATCCTGACCATCGCCTGGATCTACTTCTACTTCACGGAATGGATCACGAACTGGTACGGCAACCTCCCGATGGAGCGCGCCATCCAGGAGATGCTGACCGGCCCACTGGCCCCGCTGTTCTACCTGATGCTGTTCGCTAACATCATCGTGCCCCTGGGGACGCTGTGGTCGCGCCGCATCCGCACCTCGCTCCCGGCGATGTTCGTGGTCTGCCTCTTCATCCAGGTCGGGATGTACCTGGAGCGCGTCTTGATCGTGGCCGGGTTCCTGTCGCGCAATGAGCTGCGCTTCAACTGGGTGAACTACACCCCACACGCGCCCGAAATCCTGATCACGACGGGGACGCTGGCTTTCCTGGGATTTCTGTACATCCTGTTCACGCGCGTGGTGCCGATCATCCCCCTGTGGGAGGTCTACGAGGGCCAGGCGATGCAGAGCACGCGGCGAATTGGCCGGGCCGTGGTTTCGACCCGCTCGGACACCCATTAGGAGGAACTCATGGCCGACTTTTTGCTCCTGGGGCTATTTGACAATGTCTCGATCACGGCGGACGTGATCGAAGAAGTACAAAAACTGGGGATTCAGGATAAACACGTCACCGTGATGTCGAACGTGCCCTATTCCCCTAAATTCTTTGGCCGTAAGGCGCCGCGCTCGATGTTCCTGCCGTTCGTGTTGGGCGGGGCGGTGCTGGGCATCCTGATCGCCGGCTTCATTTCGTTCGGCACCCCCGCTCTCTACCCGATCAACGTGGGCAACCAGGGGTTGAATCCCGTCCCGCCCACCGCGATCATGTTCTTCGAGTTCATCGCGTTGTGCATGATGGTCGTGGCCTTCGTCGGGTTCCTGCTGCAAAACCGCTTCCCGATCCTGGTCCGGCAGATGTACGACGAACGAATTACCGATGGCTACATCGGGGTCCAGGTCCTCGCGCCCGGCGCTACCGCGGAAAAAGTCAAAGCGGTGTTCGAGGCCCATCACGCCCATGTGGTCAAGTTCGAGGACGCCGCCGAGTACAAACCGCAGGGCATCCGCCACCTGATCTTCTGGGGCGGCGTGGGGACTGCCGGTCTGGTCCTGTTCCTGCTGCCGCTGCTACTCGCCTACGACGTGATCCACGTCCCGTGGGTGAACACGATGGACGAATCGATTGCCGTTGGGGCGCAGGAAGGCCCGCGTCTCGCCGCGCCCGCTGATGCCGTCCCCTTCCAGGGACCACGGCTGATCGCCGGAGAACCCGCCACCATGCCCCTGGCCGCGACGGACTCGTCCATCGCCCGCGGCAAAGCGCTGTTCAATATCAACTGCGCGATCTGCCACGGCGAACAGGCGGACGGCAAAGGCTCGCTGAGCAAGTTCTTCAACGAGCAGTCAGGCTTTCCGACCGGCGTGCCGCAATTGGCAGGGCGCGGTCTGCCCGGCAGCTATATTTTCAAAATCGTGAGCAACGGCATCCAGCAGACTGATCCCCAGACCGGAAAGGAAATGATCCGGATGCCGCGCCTGGCGGAAAATGTCAGCGCGGGCGATACCTGGGACATCATCAACTACATCAACAGCCTGAGCGCGAGCGAGTAACTTACGTGGAGTGGCGGGGCCACCAGCCCCGCATCATGCCAAAACGGAGGTCAGTTGTGTTTAAACGAACCTGGATCATGATGATTACGGCCCTCGTGCTGGTCGTGTTGATGAGTGCCTGCAAGGGTGGCGACCTGGCCAAAGACCTTACCCCGATTCCGACGCTGCCCCCCGGCGAGGAACCGACCCTGATCAACAGCCTGCAAAGTGGGGCCGGTGCCCAAACCGGCAGCCAGATGAGTCAGGATCAGCTCGTGGCGCTGGGCGAGCAGCTTTTCGTTCCCTGCCAATCGTGTCATGGGGCGGCTGACGGCGTCGGCCCGGCATTCGTCGGGATGGGCGAGCGGGCAGCCACACGGGTGGATGGCATGTCCGCCGGGGCTTACCTGCACGAGTCGATTGTGAATCCCAGCGCCTATGTCGTGCCGGACTTCAAAGACAACATCATGCCGAAAAGCTATGGGCAGTCGTTCAGCAATGACGAAGTCAACGCGCTGATCGCCTACATCCTGGCTAAGTCGGGCGGCGAGACGGCGACGGTGGAGCCCACCGCCGAGCCTACCCAGGCCGAAGAGCCGACGGCGGAACCCACTGCCGAGGCCGCTACCCCAGAACCGACCCAGGAAGCCCAGCCTACCGAAGCGGCTGGACCGGTCGGCGATGCCACGGCGGGTGAAAAGCTGTTCGCGTCTTCCTGTGCGGGATGTCACGGCGACACCGACGGAGCCGGTCCGGCCCGGGTGGGCATGGGTGAGCGGGCGGCTACCCGCATCGCGGGCATGTCCGCTGCCGACTACCTGCACGAGTCGATTGTCGAACCCGGGGCGTTCGTGGTGGACGGCTTCTCCGACATCATGCCGCCCACGTTTGGCAAGAATCTCAGCGAACAGGAAATCAGCGATATCGTGGCCTATTTGCTGACCCAATAGCCCCTCAAGTTCGCGCGTTCGATCTCCTAAGGCGGCGGCGTCCAGGCTGGTTCTGAGACGAAGCCGCCTTAATCGTTGTATTATTCGTAAACTGGTTTGAGCCGCAAGCTCGTGGTAGGATTACGGGCATTGTCCGCTGTTGGGGCTGGGAGTGCCGATGCTGCGTATTCGCCGTCGTTACGGGTTGGGGATAATCCTGGTGGTGCTGGTGGGATGGATGGCCCGGCACGATCTGAACCAGATGATCCTGGCACAAGATGGCCCCACGGCAACCCCCAATATCAACTGGGTGAACATCCCCGAAGGGGTCAACGTGCGCAGCGGCCCCGGCTTCAACTACGACGTCAACGGCGTGCTGCCGGTCGGCGCCTGGGTGCAGCCCCTGGCGCGAACGCCTGACGGCGAATGGATTCTGATCACCTACCTGACCACGCAGGGCTGGATTCAAGTCACCGGCGTAAGCTGGCGGCTGGATACCACCGGGCTGCCCGTGATCGACAATCCCGGTGCGACCCCGATCCCGCGCCCGCTGTACTACAACACGCCGGGCGGACCGACCTATACGCCCAACGCCAACTGGGTCGATACCGATACCGACGGCGCGTACATCCGGTCCGGACCGGGTCAGGGCTATCCGCCGCTGGGCGTGGTGCTCACCGGCGACGTGGTAGACCCGGTCGCGCACGACCAGGCGCTCGATTGGGTGCTGGTCCGCTATGGCGGCGGCTACGGCTGGATTCGTTACGACCTGGTGGCGTGGGTAGAAGACGTGGCGGCCCTGCCCGTCATCGACATCCCGAACCTGACGCCGAGCTTCACGCCGGTCCCCGTCCGGCCCACGCTGGACCCGAACGTCACGCCCAGCGCGACTGCCACCGCCACGCTCACAGCAACGCCAGAACCGTCCGAGACCCCTGAGCCTACGCTGACGTTCACCAGCACCTACACGGCAACGCCGATCCCGTCCGCGACGCCCAGCACGACGCCAACCTCGACCGCCACAGCCACCGCGTCGGAGACGGCGACGGAGACTCCGGCTCCTACCTCGACCGCTACGCCGCTGCCGAGCGA
>CAYRWY010000065.1:0-12507 GCA_964427955.1 uncultured Anaerolineaceae bacterium | reverse complement strand
CCCACGGAGTTCCAGGCTGCGCCCGTAATCGCCACCTGGACCCCGCTGCCGTCAGCCACCGAGCCGCCCAGCGCGACTCCGTCTGAAACCGCCGCGGCGACCGTCACCTGGACCCCGCTGCCCTCGGCCACGGATACGCCCAGCGCGACCCCGTCTGAAACTGCAACAGCGACCATCACCGCGACGGCGACCTGGACCCCGCCACCTTCGGCCACCTGGACGGCGCTGCCTTCGGCGACGTCCACACCGAGCGCCACAGCCTCCGAGACCCCTACCCCGCTGGCCGTGGCGGCAGCCAATGGCGACGTGGGTGGGTCGCAGGGCACGCCCCTCGGCACCTTCTTGATCGGCGGTGGATTGGCGCTGGCCGTCGTGCTGTACATCGGCGTCTACGTGGTCCAATCCGCCAACATCGCCCGCTACCAGGAAGGCTTCGTGCTGACGATCTGCCCGGTGTGCCTGGAGGGCAACCTGCACCTCGAAGACCGCCGTCACCGGGTGCTGGGCATTCCGCGCGTGCGGCGCGTGGTACGCTGCGACGTCTGCCGGTCCGTGCTGCGGCAGGTCGGGCCCCAGCGCTGGCGTTACGCCGTGGACCGGGTGGAGAACCAGGAGCTGTACCAGGAGTTCAACGGACGCGTCGTCACCGAGGAGCAACTCCTCGCCATCTCACCCGAATACCAGGGGCAGCCGCCCGAATTCATCGAAGGTGACGACATGCCGTAGCTCGCCAGGCAACTTTTGCCGTTGGTGCCGGAAGTCGCTACGATTCTTGATGTCTTAACCAGTCTCAGCCTACTTGAGGGAGCACGGTGACACAACCTATCGTTACACCCGAATGGGTCAAAGACACAGTCTTCTACCAGATTTTTCCCGACCGTTTTGCCAGGAGCAGCCGGGTGATCAAGCCGTCGCATCTGGAAGCGTGGGACACGCCCCCGACCGTCTACGGGTTCAAGGGCGGGGATTTGCTCGGCGTGGCCGAACATCTAGATTATTTGCAGGACCTGGGCGTCACGGCGATCTACTTCACGCCCATTTTCCAGTCCGCCTCCAACCATCGATACCACACCCACGACTATCACCAGGTCGATCCGCTCCTGGGCGGCAATGCGGCGCTGCGCGAACTGCTGGACGCGGCCCACGCCCGCGGGATGCGCATCGTGTTGGACGGCGTTTTCAACCACGCCAGCCGGGGATTCTTCCAGTTCAATCACATCCTGGAATGCGGCGAGCAGTCGCCTTACCTGGACTGGTTCACCGTGAAGGGCTTCCCGCTGAACGCCTACGATCACACCGAAAAACTGAATTACGAAGCCTGGGTCGGCCTGCCTGCCCTGCCCAAGCTCAACACCAATAACCCCCAGGTGCGCGAGTTCATCTTCAACGTGGCCGAGACCTGGATCAAATTCGGCATTGACGGCTGGCGACTGGACGTGCCCTTCGAGATCAAGGACGACAGCTTCTGGCAGGAATTCCGCCGCCGCGTGCGAGCCGCCAACCCCGAAGCCTACATCGTCGGCGAGATCTGGCAGGAGGCTCAGTCCTGGCTGCAAGGTGACCAGTTCGACGCGGTCATGAATTACGTCTTCACCCGCGCCTGCATCGCCTTCTTCGGGGCGCGGTCGGTGTCTCCGCAGGAACCGGGGGGCGGCTATCCGCCGGTGAAGTCGCTCGACGCCGCTGGCTTCGCCCGAACCATCGAGCACATGCTCAGCCTGTATGACTGGCAGATCACCACGGTGCAAATGAATCTGTTGAGCAGCCACGATACGCCGCGCTTCGTGAACATGGTCCAGGAGGACCAGTCGGCGCTGAAGCTGGCCACGCTGTTCCAGATGACGATGCCCGGCGCGCCTATGGTATACTACGGCGACGAAATCGGGCTGACGGGGGGGCACGATCCGGGATCGCGCGGTGCCTTCCCCTGGGATCAGGCGCGCTGGGATAGCGAACTGCGCGACTACGTTCGCGCGGCGATCCAGGTGCGCAAGGCCCACCCGGCCCTACGGCGGGGCACGTACCGCACGCTGCTGGCCGACGGAGAACTCTTGGCGTTCGAGCGCGTATATGAGAATAAGCGCCTGGTGGTCGCCTTCAACACCGCGGCCCGCCCGATGACCCTGTCGGTACCGCTGGACTCGCCAGCCGGTCAGCCGCAGGTCGTCTTCGGCACGGCGCAGGCTGTCGCCGCCGAGAGCGGCTTGACGATCCAGGCGGACGCCCGCACCGGGACGGTGATTGAGTTGGCATAGCCCTTCAAATTCGCAGACTATTGAATGATGACGATCATGGAAGCTCAGAATACCGCAATACATCGCAGCGAACCCCGCACTTCGGTGCAGGTCAGCTTCGAAGATGGAACCATCCTCGAAGGCCCGGTGGGCACCTCGCTGGAAACGTTCGTGCGTCTCTACGATGACCAACAAACGGCGCAGACGGCCCTGACGGTCGGAGCGATCGCGGACGGCGTGCTGCGCGAGCTGACGCTGCCCGTGACGCGCGACATCAGCATCAAGCTCGTCAAGACCAATTCGGGCGACGGCACCCGCATCTACCGCCGGTCGCTGGCGTTTTTGTTGGTGGTGGCTACCGGCGAAGTGTTCCCCGGCACGCAGCTCGTGATCGATTACGCCCTGCCGAGCGGGGCTTACTTCTGCAAGGTTAAGGGCCGCGATCCCTTCGACGGCAAGGAGCTGGCGGCGATCAAGAACCGCATGTTGGAGATCGTCGCGGCGGACGAACCGATCACCCGCAAGCAGATTCCGCTCGACGAAGCGATCCAGAAGTTCCAGGCGTGCGGCGACGACGACGAACTGCGCTTGCTGCAATTCCGCAACAAGAACTACCTGACCATCTACGAACTGCGCGGCGAGGTGGACTACTTCTACGGCTATATGGTCCCCAGCACCGGCTATCTGACGCTGTTCAGCATCCTGCCCGAAGAGGGCGGCTTCATCGTGCAGTACCCGCGCCGAGAAACTCCGAACAGCGTGCGGCCCTACGTCAAATCGCCGCAAATGATGGAAGTCTTCCGGCGGACCGAAGAATGGCTGAGCCTGCTCGGCGTGGAAGACATCGGCCACCTGAACGAAGCGATCCGGGATGGACGCGCGCGCGAGTTGGTGTTGGTCAACGAAGCCCTGCACGAGCAGCACATCGCCCAGATCTCCACCGAAATCTCCAAACGGCATGAGCACGGGCTGCGGCTGGTCTTGATCGCGGGGCCGTCCTCGTCGGGCAAGACGACCTTTTCCCGACGGCTGGCGATCCAGATCATGGCGCATGGGCTGAAACCCTACACGCTCGAAATGGACCGCTACTTCGTGGACCGCGAGCAGACCCCCAAAGATGAAAATGGCGAGTTCGATTTCGAGGCGCTCGGTGCCGTCGATCTGAAGCTGTTCGACGCCCAAATGCTGGCGCTCACGTCGGGCCAGCAGGTGAACATTCCCCACTTCGACTTCGTCAGCGGCAGACGGTATGCGGACGAGAAGCAGACGCAGCTCTCGGCGGACCACATCCTGATCGTGGAAGGCATTCACGGCCTGAATCCGAAGCTAGTCCAATCGGTGCCCACCGATCAGGTCTTCCGCATCTACGTCTCGGCGCTGACCCAGTTGAACACCGACCGCCACAACCGTGTCCCGACGACCGACGTGCGCCTGATTCGCCGCATCGTGCGCGACTCGATGTCGCGGGGCTACTCGGCGTTGGATACACTCTCGCGCTGGGAAAGCGTGCGGCGCGGCGAAAAACGCAATATCTTCCCCTACCAGGAAAATGCCGACGCCATGTTCAATTCCGCCCTGCTCTACGAACTGGCCGTGCTGCGCCCCAAAGCCGAGCCGCTGCTGCTCCAGATCGAACCGAGCCAGCCGCATTACATCGAGGCGCGGCGGCTGCTGTCGATCTTGAGCTGGCTCAAGACAATGGATGCCGAACTGGTCCCCGATAACTCGCTGCTGCGGGAGTTCATCGGCGGCTCGATCTTGCGCGACTATATTCCTGGCCAGGCTTAAACAAGGGTGGTGACAATGGATTCCGAACAACTGCCCGGCAAGCTGCTCAGCCAGTATGAAGCAGTCCGGCGTCAGGAACACGAACAGATCACGGCGCTGCTGGATACGCTCGAACGCGTGGACAGCCTGCCCGACGACCAGATGGAGCAGGTGCGCGATGCCCTGTTCCATACCAACCATCCTTTCCTGATGGTCATGGTGGGGCCGTTTGGCTCCGGAAAATCCAGCATCATCAACGCGCTGCTGGGCGAAGAAATCATGGAAGTCGGGCCGATCCCGACCACCGATCACATCGTGATCCTGCGGCGCGGCGCGGACGTCCAGCGGTCGCGCGCGGGCGACGTCGAGACGATCTTCCACCCCAGCCCGCTGCTCGAAAATCTGAGCCTGGTAGATACGCCCGGTCTAGAGTCGGTCTTCAGGACCCACGACGAAGTGACGCGGCGCTTCCTGCACCGGGCCGACGTGGTGCTGCTGGTGATGATCGCCACCCAGGTGCTGACTGCCAGCAACATGGAAGCCTTCCAGCAGCTCAAAGCCTTCGGCAAGCGCGTGATCGTCGTGGTGAACCAGGTCGATGTGCTGGAAGAAAACGAGCGTTCCCAGGTGCGCGACTTCGTGATCGAGCAGAGCCGCCAGCATCTCGGCGTCGAGCCGCTGGTCTGGCTGGTATCAGCCCGGCAGGCGCTCGCCGCCCAGCAGGAAACCCCGCGCGACGAGATCGCCTGGGACGAGAGCGGGTTCGCCGACATCGAAGCCTACATCAAAGAGACGCTGGGCGATGTCGAACGCTTCCGGCAGAAGCTCGAAACGCCGGTCCAGATCAGCCAGAACGTCACACGGACCGCCCTGGCGCTCGTCCAGGAACAGCAGACGGCGCTCGATCAGCACCGCAAGACCGTCGAGAATATCGACGCGCAGATCGAGCAGGGACGGCGCGAGCAGCAAAAAACGGTGGACGATACGCTGACGGCCATCGCCAACACCTGGAATGAAGCCGCCGCGCGCGGCGGAGAGACGATTGGCGACCTGTTCCAGTTTTCGCGGGGGATCGGTTCGTTCTTTGGCGGGGTCGGCGAGATCATTGGCCTGGGGCGGCTGACACGCCGCTTCCGCAGCCGGACGCGCGCCGAAGCCGCCTTCGAACAGCACAAGGTGCGCGAGACGCTGCTGCAAATTCCCAAAACGGTCGATGAACTGGGGCCGCGCCTCGAAGGGCGCGATGTGCAGGACATCAACGACCTGGTCGATTACACGCGCCAGGCCGTGCAGACCATGCCCCCTAACCTGTCGAGTAAGATGATCGGCAAGCTCCAAACGCCGCTGCACTATGAGCGAGGGTTTTTGCGCGACGTGCGCAGCTCGCTGGACGACATCCTGCGCGAAGCCCAGCAGTTCGAGACCGAGCACCTGGATCGCACGCTGCGCAACTGGCTGATCATCCTGGCGCTGTGGGAGATTCTGACCCTGTGCCTGACCCTGGCCGTCGCGGCGGGCGGTCTGTCCGGATCGGTACCGAAGGTCGGCACGCTGCTAGTAGTCTTCGGCGTGGGGATCGCCCTGGTGCTAGGCGGCTTGAGCATGGTGCCGCTGCGGGGCTGGTTCCTGCGCCGCCACTATGAAGCCCGGCTGCGCACCCACCGGGATCGCTACCTGGACATCCTGCGCCGCGCGACCGCGGAATCGGTGGCGAACGGCGTTCAACTGCGCCGCGACACCACGGCACCATTGACCCGGTTAATCTCGTCCCAGGCGGAACTGCTGGAAAAACAGCGGGCCGACCTGGCCGCACACCAACAAGTTTTCGTGAGAATCCAGGGCGGGTTGGCCGAGCTGCACACCAAACGCTGACTTGCCTGCACGGTGAAGGTGGAAGCAATCCATGACCAGTATCGTATTGGAAGGCCCGATTGCCGAGGCGCGCGAGCGGGAAGTTCGGCTGCTGCATGAGACCGCCGAAATCATCGGCCAGTTGGGTAACGGCAGTACCGACGACAAGAAACGCCTCCAGCTCAACGCTGCCGATCTTCAGGAGATGTTCTTCCTGGTGGTCGTCGTCGGCGAATTCAACGCGGGTAAATCAACCTTCGTCAACGCCCTGATCGGCGACGACA
Organism: uncultured Anaerolineaceae bacterium; assembly: GCA_964427955.1. Lineage (GTDB taxonomy): Bacteria > Chloroflexota > Anaerolineae > Aggregatilineales > Aggregatilineaceae > JACRBK01. Next base: position 6,371 of record CAYRWY010000065.1, on the reverse strand, counting down.
TGCTGCCGATGGGCATCACCCCCACCACCGACGCCATCGAGCTGATCCGGTGGTCCAGCAAGCGCCGCCAGGATGCCGCCTGGCGCGAGCCGGGAATCGTGCGCGAATGGCTGCATCCCAACACCGGCGGCCCAGGCGTGGTGATCGTCGATACGCCCGGCACCGGGTCGGTCTTTCGCAAGCACGAAAGCATCGCCAAGAGCTTTCTCAGCCGCAGCGATCTGGTGATCTTCGTACTGTCCGCCAAACGCGCACTGGCGGAAACCGAACGGCTCTATCTGGAGCTGGCCCGCGATTATGGCAAGAAGATCATCGTGGTGATCAACCAGATGGATCTGCTGGATAAGCGCGAACAAAAAGAGGTCCGGGCTTTCGTGCAGCAGCAGTTACATGAGCTGCTCGACCTGAAGCCCGAAATCTTCATGATCTCCGCCCGGCAGGCGCTCAAGGAAAAAAGCGGCGGAGGGCTGTTCACGCTCACGCCCAACGATCCGGGCGGCATGAACGCCGTCCGCGAACATCTGAAGACGATTTTCGAGCGCGTTCCCCCGGCCAAGCAGAAGCTCTACACTCAGCTTGACTTCGTAGACAGCCTGGTCCGCCGGAGTCTCGATGCCCTGGAGAAAGAACTGGCGCTGATCACCAGCGATACCGCACTGGCCGAGAGCCTGCGCCAGGAACTGGACCGGCAGGCGGGCAGCCTGGACGAGCAGATGGCCGCGTCGCGGCGCGAGCTGGATCGCATTTTCGATGACCTACGGGCGCGCGGGCACGAGTTCATCCAGAAGAACCTGACCATCTCGAAAGCCACGCGCACGCTCGACCGCGAGGAGATGCAGAAGGATTTCGAGAAACAGGTGGTGGGCAACACGCTGGATCAGATCACCCGCATTTCGGAGCAGTACGTCAACGCCGTGGTCGATAACAGCCGCCGCTACTGGCGAAGCATCCTGGATCGGCTGACCGAGCTGGAGACCAAGCTGAATCGCGAGATCGGCGCGGTAGATGCGACCGGCTACGCCGAACAGCGCGCCGCCCTGCAAGAAGCCATTGCCATTGCCGACCGGGAGTTGAAGTCCTACACCGATAACAGCCTGGCGGAAAATCTGCGCAGCACGTTCCGCACCAACCTGGTCGGCTTCACCGCCGGGTTCACAGCGGCGCTGGGCGGGATCATCGCGCTGGTCCTCGGGCTGGCCGCGCACGGATCGGTCGTCGCGACGGCGACCGGCATCCTGGGAGCGGTGGTAGTCGGACCAGCCCTGCTGGTCGGCGGCAGTGCGGCGGCGATGTTGTACTGGCGCAAGATCAAGCACGATGCCAACGTCGAACTGGACGAGCGGGTCAACGCGCTGCAAACGAGCTACCACGAGGCGATGATCGACCTGACCAACCGCGAGCGCAGCCGGTTGGTACAGTACGGGCAGCAGATTCTCTCACCGGTGTTCAGCCAACTGGGCGTCCTGCGCGACCGCTACCAGGCTCAAACCGAGTCCCTGCGCGCCAAAGGAGAAGTCTCGCGCAAGCTGCGCCAGGACATCGACCAGATCGAGATCATTACCGAATAAACACAGGACAAACTCGGGTTTAGAACACATCAGGGCGCCGCAAGCGCCCTGATTCATTCTAGAGGTGGATCACTTCCAGCGTGTGATCTTCGATCTCCACGTCGGGCCGGTTGCGCTCGATCCAGTGCAGCACGGCTTCCAGCTTCGACTCGCCGTGTCCAGCCGCCGTGGAGACAATCGCCACGCCGAGGCCCGCGGACTGCCAGACATCATGCAGATCGACCTCGGCGACGGCGATGTTGAATTCCTTGTGTAAACGCGCGATCAACGATTTCAGGATGCTGCGCTTCTCTTTGAGAGAGGCCACCCCCGGCAGATACAAATCGATGACAGCCGCAACAATCACCATAGCTTGAGGAACTTAGAGCGGGGCCTCGTCCCCGGCAGCTTTGAGCTGGTCGATCACTTTCCGCACATCCTGCGAGCGGTCACGGTGGCACACCAGCAGCACATCATCCGTATCCACGATCACCAGGTCTTCCAGGCCGATGGTCACCACGCGGCGATCACTCAACACCAGCGTATCTTTGGTATCGATGTGAATGTGCCCCTGCCCCTGGCCGCGGGTCACGATGCCGTTCTGATCGCCTTCCAGCACTTCGTAGAGCGTCGCCCAACTGCCGATGTCACTCCACCCCATTTCGACCGGGATCACCGCCATAGGGGCGGCTTTCTCCATGATAGCATAGTCGATGGAGAGCTTGGGCATCTGCGGCCAGACCCGATTGATGGTCGCCTCGTAGCGGTCCGTGCCAATGGCGGCGTCGATTTCCTGAAACAGCGCGTACATCTGGGGCTGCTGGCGGGCATATTCCGCCAGCACCTGGCCCGTTTCGAAGATGAACATGCCGCTGTTCCAGCTATAACGCCCATCGGCTAAAAACTGGGTGGCCGTTTCGAGATTCGGCTTTTCCATGAATCCCGCCGCGCAGTACGCCTCAAACTCGCCCACCGGGTTCAAGCGCTCACCGCGCTTGATGTACCCGTAGCCGGTCGAGGGGAAAGTCGGCGTAATACCCAGCGTCGCGATGTAGCCCTGCGTCGCCAGTTCGCCCGCTGCGGCCAACACCTGGCGGAAACGCTCTTTGTTGGCAATGTGATGATCGGCGGCCAGTACCGCCACCAGCGCCTCAGGGTCGCGCCGCCGGACGTGCAGCAGCGCCATCCCCACGGCGGGGCCGTTGTTCTGCCCAAATGGCTCGATGATGAAGTTTTCCGCCGGAATCTGCGGGGTGCTGCTGCTCAACTGCTCGACCTGGTCCCGTCCGGTGACAACCAGGATGTTTTCGGGGGGCAGCAGCGGGGCCAAACGCTCGACCGAGATCTGGAACATGGTCCGATCTTCCACCAGCGGCAGCATTTGTTTGGGACGGCCCTTGCGACTCAGCGGCCACAACCGCGTGCCGCCACCGCCCGCCATGATCAGTGCATAGAGTTTTTTCATGAGTTCACTCAGTTCTACGAGGGAGCCCCAACGGTCCCTTCATAACGATTCAATCGAGGCGGTATGGCCCGCCGCTGCCCCGCGCAACGGTGTAGTGCATTCCTTCCAGGCGGCGTACCAATCCCTTCAGCTCCATCAGGGCCAACGCGCTGCTCACCTGCGTGATGGGCAGTCCCGTAAGCTGGCACAGATCGTCGATATGCTGCGGCTCCGCCGTTAGGTGTTGGATCAGCGCCGTCTCCACCGGGCCAACAGGCGCAATCTCGTGCAACTGGGTGCGCGTCTCGACCGTCGGGTGAGACAGGTTAAGCTCGTCCAAAATATCTTCAGCGCGGACCACGAGCTTGGCCCCATTCTGAATCAGATAGTTGGCACCCAGGCTCTTTTTCGACGTCACGTTGCCGGGCACAGCGAAAACGTCCCGCCCCTGCTCGGCAGCGCGATCCGCGGTCAGCAGCGCGCCGCTGTCCATCGGGGCCTCGACCACCACCACACCCAGCGCCAGTCCGCTGATGATCCGGTTGCGTATCGGGAAATTCTTCCCGTCCGGGGGAGTCCCCGGCGGAAACTCGGAAACCACGACCCCACTGTCGGCCATTTCTTCGGCCAGTCTGCGATGCTCTGGCGGGTAGATCATATCAATTCCGCTACCCAGCACACCAATCGTGCGGCCCCCGGCCTCAAGCGCGGCCTTATGCGCCACCGCGTCGATCCCGCGCGCCAGGCCGCTGACAATCGTGATCCCGGCCCGCACCAGCGCGTCCACCAGCTCGTGGGTCATGTCACGCCCGTAGACCGTCGCCGCACGCGTCCCCACCATCGCCACGGCCCATTGGTCAGCTTCCGTGAACTTACCTCTGGTATACAAGACCGGTGGCGGATCGGGAATTTCGCGCAGTAAGGCGGGATAGTCGGGATCGTCCAGGGTGAGTACCGCCGCGCCGATCACTTCGACCTGGTGCAGCATTTCGTCGAGATCGACCGACTGGCGGACCAGAAGCAGATTAGCGAGGGTGCGGCGGTCCAGCCCGGCCTGTCCCAGATCCGCCTCGGTCGCGTTCCAGGCCAGTTCCAGGCTGCCAAAATACTGGCGCAGTTCGCGCAGCCGTACGGGGCCAATCCCCTTGACGACGTTGAAACCCAGCCAGTATTTTCGCGCATCCATAGATCGTAATGCTGGTCGATCACTCGCCCAGCAGGCCATCCAGCAGGTGAACGGTCATCTTCCCGGCCTCGACATCAACGTCCAGAATGCAGTCGTCAATCGACGGGAGCAGAATCTCGCCGCGCGGCCCCTGAACGACGTAGACGTCGTTGGCGCCGGTTTCGAGGATTTCGACCACCCGCCCCAGCGTCTCGCCCTCGTCCGTGATCACCGCCAGGCCAATGGCCTGATAAAGGTAGAACTCATCGTCGCCCAGCGGCACGGCCTGATCCAGCGCCACCATCACGTACAGGTCGCGCAGCAGGTCCGCGGCATTGCGGTCAGTAATGCCTTCCAATTGCAGGATGAGGTACTGCTGGTGCGTACGGGCCTGGATCACTTCATAGCCGGCGGCGGTCGCAGGGTTATCCGGCTCGGAGCCGAGATAGAGCGTCATCTCGGGGCCAATCCGTTCCGGGTACGCAGTCATAACGTTGATACGCAGTTCACCACGTACCCCATGCGGTCGCAAAACTTGCCCCAGCAGCAAAAACGGAGGTGGCTTAGACGGCATAGATCAGTCTTCGCTGCGGCCAATCTTCAGCGACACATGCCGGCCCTGCCGCGCCGCCACGACCCGCACCAGGACGCGCATCGCGTCGGCCACGCGGCCATTCTTGCCGATCACACGTCCCATATCTTCGGGGGAGACTTCCAAAATGATCGTGGGGGCACTGCCGCCGGTTTCAAATACTTCTACCTGCGAGGGATCGTCCACCAGGGACTTCGCAATATACTCAACCAATTCTTTCATTTTTCACCCTCCATCTCAGGTAAGGCAAAAAGCGGACAGCAGGTCGGTATTCGGTCGGCTGTCCGCCTTTATGACTATTCACGCTGCACTAGCGCAGCCTTCGACGCCGTTCAGACTAGACCGTGACTTTTCCGGTCGATTCGGTCTGAGCGGGCTGTTCAGCCGCCTTGACCGGCTTCGGCTTGGCCGGGTAACGGGTCTTGGGGCTGACGGGCGGACGCGCTGCCGCTTCGGCGGCGGCTTCGGCGACCAGGGCTTCCATCGCTTCACCCGCGTGCAGGCGTTCGAGCCGCTTGGACGTGCCAAGCTTGTCGAGAATGCGGCGGACGGCGTCGCTGGGCTGCGCGCCGACATGCAGCCAATGGAGCGCCCGTTCTTCCTTGAGCGTCATCGTGGCCGGTTCGGTCAGCGGGTTGTAGAAGCCGATAATTTCCAGGTAGCGACCATCACGCGGGTCACGGGCATCGGCCACCACGATACGATAGCTGGGTTGCTTCTTGCGCCCTACACGGCGCAAACGGATACGGACCATTCTTTGACACCTACCTCGTTTGATAGCAAACGCTTTTTAGTTGACGGATGATAAGCCTGCTTCAGCGTGCGTGAGGGGTCCGGCGGGGAGGAGCCGCCGTGCAAGCTGTCGCAGAGGGGCTATGCGCCCTTACTTCAGACCGGGAATGCGGGGCATGTGCCCCTTCCCGATCATTTGCATCATACGCTGCATCTCGCGAAACTGCTTGAGCAGCGCGTTGATGTCCTGAACCGTGGTGCCACTTCCGGCGGCAATGCGCTTTTTGCGATTGGCGTTCAAAACCCTGGGATTGCGCCGCTCGGAGGGCGTCATCGAATAAATGATCGCTTCGACTTTTCTAAGCTGCTGCTGGGCTTCTTCGTTGTCGATGTTCAACTGCTGGCGGAGCTTTCCCATACCGGGCAGCATGTCCAGGATCTGCCCGATGGACCCCATGCGCTTGACTTTCTGAAGTTGCTTGAGAAAGTCTTCCAGCGTGAACTCGTTGCGCATCATCTTGCGCTGAAGCGCCGCCGCTTCTTTTTCGTCGAATTCTTCTTGGGCACGCTCGATCAGCGTCAGCACGTCGCCCATTCCCAGAATGCGCGACGCCAGCCGGTCGGGGTGGAATTCTTCGATAGTATCAGAAGTCAATTTTTCGCCGGTCGCCAGGAACTTGATCGGCACACCGGTCACCGCGCGCATGGAAATGGCTGCACCGCCGCGCGCGTCACCGTCCACTTTGGTCAGGATCAGGCCGGTCAGCCCGACCTGCTCGTTGAAGCCCTCGGCAATGCGGACGGCTTCCTGGCCGGTCATGGCATCGGCGACCAGCAGAACCTCAGCGGGCTGGGTGCGATCCCGGATCGCTTGCAGCTCGTGCATCATGT
>CAYRWY010000064.1:0-18425 GCA_964427955.1 uncultured Anaerolineaceae bacterium | reverse complement strand
GAGCGCGTCGAGGCGACAAACTGGACGAGGGGCTGATCCGGGCGCGCGTCGATGGCTTTGCCGACCTGGAAGCCGATCTCAAGGGCAAGCGCGTCCCCAAGCCGCACACCGAAGCGACCGAACTTCTGCTCGGCGCGTCGAACGTCGTGATCTTCGCCGGGGCCGAAGGTTTGACCCTGGAACAGCACGGCGAACTGATGCAGGCAGCGGCCAATCTGCTGACCCTGACCGGGCACGTCGGTCGCGCCAACAACGGGTTGGTGGCGGTCTGGCCGGGCGCGAATATGCAAGGAGCGTTCGACCTGGGCTTCACCGCCGAGGCGACGGTCGAGATGTTCCGGCAGACACCCGCAATGGTGGTGATCGGCGAGGCCGATCCCGTGGCGGAAGATCCCCGCGCGGCGCAGCTCCTCGATCGGGCGGAGTTCGTGGTTGTCAGCACTCTATTTATGACGCCCACCGCCGAAAAAGCCGACCTGGTGCTCCCGATCCAGAGTTTTGCCGAGCGCGAAGGAACCTTTACCAACGGGATGCGCCGCGTGCAGCGCTTCTACATGGCGCAGACGCCGCTGGACGGCACCGTGCCCGCCTGGAAGGTCTTCGCGCACATCGGCGCGGCGATGCCGGGCGGCGAAAAGCCGCGCATCGCGCCCGCGCAGGTCATGCGCGACATGACCCAGCACGTGCTGCGCTATGCGGGCATGGATTACGTCGATCTGGCGCGTGTCGAGCCGCAGTTCCCGAACGTGGGCGGCCACGATCTTTATTACGGGGGCACGGCGTACAGCAACGATGGCGGCCTGGGTATTCAGTGGGCGACCAACGCCGAAAAAGAAAAGTACCGCCTGACGGTGCGCCCGGTGAAGACCACGCACGAGAAGCACTCCGGGCTGAAAGTTGTGCCGGTCCAGGTGTTGTACGACCGCGACGTCTTGTTCGCGCCCAGCCAACTGATGCACGACCATATCCCCGCGCCCTATGCGGTGCTCAACCCGCAGGATGCCGACGGGGTAGGGGTGGCCGACGGCGATACCGTGGCGATCTCGGTGGGCGAGCAGCAGGTGGAAGTGACGGTGCGCGTCAGTCTCCAGGCTCCTGCCGGGGCTGTCCTGCTTCCACAACGGTTGGCCGCGACGCCGCTCGCGTCGGGCGTTTGTACGGTGCAGAAGATTGGGGAGTAATCGTTTATGTTTGGACCAGGTGAATCCAGCGTGATCGTCGAGTGCTCCGGGCAGACCACCTGCGCCGTCATCCACGCCATCATGACGTCACTGATCCTGTTTTTTGTGCTGCTGACCGGGTTTGCCTACACCACCGTGCTTGAGCGCCGTCTGCTGGCGTTCATGCAGGCCCGCATCGGGCCGAACCGCGCGGGGCCTTACGGGCTGCTCCAGCCGGTCGCGGATGGCATCAAGCTGATCTTCAAGGAAGACCTGACCCCGGCTGCCGCCAAGAAAATCGTCTTCTGGCTGGCCCCGATCATCAAAGTCGTCCCGGCGCTGATCGTGATGGCCGTTGTGCCTTTTGGCCCGAAGATCTCGATCCCCTGGTTCGACGGCAAGTGGTACCGCATGTCGCAGGGGCTGGTCGATGTCAACGTGGGTCTGCTGTGGATCATGGGCATCACCAGCATCGGCGTCTACGGCATCGCCCTGGCCGGGTGGTCCTCCAACAACAAGTACGCCATGCTCGGCAGCCTGCGCGCCTCGGCCCAGATGATCAGCTACGAATTAAGCATGAGCCTGGCGATGGTCGTGCCGGTGCTGCTGGCCGGATCGCTGAGCGTGGGCCGGATCATCGATGCGCAGAACCACATCCCGATTCTGGGCTGGTTTGTCTTCCGTAACCCGATGGCCGCGGCCATCATGGGGCTGGCGGTGTTGGCGGAAGTCAACCGCGCGCCGTTCGACATGCCCGAAGCCGAACAGGAATTGACTGCCGGGTATCACTCGGAATACAGCGGCATGAAGTTCGCCATGTTCTACCTGGCCGAGTACATCGGCATGATCGCCATGAGCGCGATTGCGGCGGCGCTGTACTTTGGCGGCTACCACTTCATTCTGATCGACAAAGCTCCCTTGCTGGGTCCGATTGTCTACGGCGCGAAGGTGGTGGTGCTGCTGATGGTGATGATCTGGGTGCGCGCCACGCTGCCTCGCATTCGTTACGACCGCCTGATGGCGTTCGGCTGGAAAGTGATGATCCCGCTGGGGCTGGTCGCCATCGTGTGGAGCGCGGTGACCGAGGTGCTGTCCGATGAACTCAGCACCGCTGCCAACGTCGGCCTGGTCGTGGCCGTCTGGATCGTCTTCCTGTTGGTCATGAATTACTGGTTCGAGCACGTAGGACGCCGTCCAGACCCTGTGTCGGCTCGCCAGCGCGTCGAGGTCGTCTCGCTGTCGGGCAAGCCGGGGGCCGGATCGGCTGTCCTGCGCGCGCTGGATAAACTGGTCAGTATCCCGATGGGGCGTGCAGGTCGGAAAGATAACCAGTAACCTCGCTGATGGTAATGGGAGCTGTAGATGAACCTGGTACGCGGATTTGCGACGACATTCAAACACATTCTTGAGGGTCCGATCACCGTCCAGTATCCTGAGCAGGAACGCCCCCTGCGCGAGCGCTTCAAGGGGCGGCACGCGCTCAAACGCTATGATAACGGGCTGGAAAAGTGCATCGGCTGTGCGCTGTGCGCGGCAGCCTGCCCGGCGGACGCGATCTGGGTGGAAGCGGCGGAGAACACCGACCAGGAGCGGTACAGCCCTGGGGAGCGGTACGCCAAGACCTACGAGATCAACATGCTGCGCTGCATTTTCTGCGGCTACTGTGAGGACGCCTGTCCCACCGAGGCGATTGTCCTGGAACACGAATTCCGGTTGAGCTTCCATGACCGGCGCGACGCCGTGTATACCAAAGAGGCGCTGCTCGATCCGCCGCTGGCGGATGTGCCGGGCACGCCCCGTGAAACGGAACCGGGCGTCTACACCCGTTCGATCCCGGAGATGCATAACCCGGCCTAGCGATCCAGTGTCAGCGCCAGCGCGGGGGGATGCGCGCCCGCCGCGCTGGAAATTTACTTGGCTTGGCCTGTAACTTGTGCTAAATTGCACCATAGATCTTAGCCGGTCATAACCTTTAGGACGGCCCATCCATGGAACTAACGCTATTTATCATTATTGGAGCGGTGGCGGTGATTTCCGCTGCAATGATGTTGATCAGCGAGAACGCGATCTACAGCGCCCTGTTCCTGATTGTGAACTTCGCCTGCATCGCGTTTTTCTTTCTCATGCTCAACGCCCCGTTTTTGGCGATGGTGCAGATCACGGTGTATGCCGGCGCGATCATGGTCCTCTTCCTCTTCGTGATCATGCTGCTGGGGGCCGAGCGTGTCCTGCCGACGACCGAGCCGCGTTTTCGCTGGTTGACGCCTACCATGATCGGGCTGGTGCTGGTCTTTGTGGTGGTGGCCAGTGTCGCCATCATTGACGGCAAAATCGATCTGACCGTGCCGCAGCAGCTTGATCCGCAGGTGCGGGTGGTGAATGCGCTCGACGGCGTCCCGGCGGTGGACGTCTACCTGGACGATACGCCCGTCGCCCGCGACGTCGAGTTCCAGAAGCACACGGATTTCAAGGTCTGGGATGAGGGTCGTTACACACTGGCCCTGTTTGCCGCGGGCGCCGATCCGCAGGCCGCCACGCCGCTGACGGACCCGCAGCCGTTGGACGTGGTGCGCGGCGAAGCCTTGACCTTTGCCGCCGTGGGACGGCCCGACGAGGCGGCGTTGGTGGTTGTCCGGCAGAGCACGGAATTCCGCGACGAAAATAACACCCTGCGGCTGGCGGCGGTGAATGGGCTGCCGGAACGGGCGCAGGTCGATGTATTGGATCAGGGCGACGACAACCGGGCGCTGATCGAGCATCTAGGCTACGGCCAGTCCGCCGAGATCGAGCTGGACGAGGGCACCTACAGTCTGGGCCTCTATCCCGAAGGCAACCATCGCAGCGAGATCGCCGCGCTCAAAGACGTCAAACTGGACTCGAACAGCATGGCCCTGGTGGTCTTTTCCGAGCAGCAGCAGCCCGATAACTCGTTCCGCAACGTCGTTCTGAATCTCGAAAACGAGGCCACACCCTCTTTTGGTGGCCCGGTCCATGTCGGGCAGCTTCTGTTCAGCCGCTACGTGCTGCCGTTTGAGATGGTCGGGTTGCTGCTGCTCGTGGCGATGGTCGGCGCGATTGTCCTGACGCACGAGACGCTGACCCCTCGGCGGGCGGCGGTCCGGCGGCTGGCCAATCCTCCGGCGGGCTATGACAAAGGCCCTGGCGCGTGAGGAGGGAGACTCTATGAAGACACCTGAAGTAGCCACCGAGCTTTACGTTCTGCTCAGCGCGATCCTGTTCATCATGGGCGTGATGGGCGTGCTGCTCCGGCGCAACGCCATCCTGGTGTTCATGTCGGTGGAATTGATGCTGAATGCCGGGAACCTGGCGCTGGCGGCCTTCGCGCGCCAGTGGCAGAACGGCGATGGGCAGTTGATCGTGTTCTTCGTCATCACCGTCGCGGCGGCAGAAGTGGCCGTCGGGTTGGCGCTGATCGTCGCGATCTTCCGCACCAAGAAAAGCATTGACATTGATGATTTGCACCTGTTCAAAGATTAGCCTGGTGTTCTCTGGCACAAGGGACGCACATGGAAAACTTCTTTAACCTTGTACCGCTTGTGGTGTTGATCCCGCTGATCGGGATGCTGCTCAACCTGTTCACCGGAAAGCGGTTGGACGAGCGTGGCATCGCGATCATCGGCGTGGGCGCGAGCTTCACGGCGTTCTTCATCGCGGTGCTGTTGTGGATCGCCCAGGTGAACACCGGTTACCAGCCCGGGGTGATCGCCGCGCCGCTGCTCTCCGACTGGATCAAGATCCCGTCGGCCAACGTCGTGATCCCCTGGGAATTCCGCGTGGACAGCTTGAGCGTGACGATGATGCTGGTGGTGACCGGCGTCGGCAGCCTGATCCACCTCTATGCGGTGGGCTACATGCACGGCGATGCGCGCTTCCAGCGTTTCTTCGTCTACCTCAACCTGTTCCTGTTCTTCATGCTGATCCTGGTGACGGGCAACAACTATTTGATGATGTTCGTCGGCTGGGAAGGCGTGGGGTTGTGCTCGTTCCTGCTGATCGGCTTCTGGTTCGACCGACCCGGCGGGGAAGGGTGGCGCAACAGCGATGCGGCGCGCAAAGCCTTCATCGTGAACCGGGTGGGTGATTTCGGCGTGATCCTGGGCGTGCTCATCACCTTCTGGACCTTCGGCACGCTGACGTTCTACCACGACGGCGAGACCCCGATCCATCACGAAGCACCCGCGCCGACGCCGTTGTTCGCCCCGGACGTTCCGGCGGAACACGAAGAGGCGCACGCTTACAGCGGGCCGTTAGGCGTCTTCAACCAGGCCGATACCTGGCTGCGCGAAGGCGATCACAAGGTCAAGTTCGGGTCGGTGTCGCTGAGCCTGAAAGCGACCCTGACCCTGATTACGCTGCTGTTCCTGCTCGGCGCGACCGGCAAAAGCGCGCAGATCCCGCTGTTCGTCTGGCTGCCCGATGCGATGGCCGGTCCGACTCCGGTGAGCGCGCTCATCCATGCCGCGACGATGGTCACGGCGGGCGTGTATATGATGGTCCGATCCAACGTCTTCTTCCACGCGGCGGAGGTGACGTCGCTGGTCGTGGCGGTCGTGGGGGCTTCGACAGCCCTGGTCGCGGGGTTCATCGCGCTGGGACAGTGGGACATCAAGCGCGTGCTGGCCTACAGCACCGTCAGCCAACTGGGCTTCATGGTGGCGGCGGTCGGGGTAGGGGCGTATGCGGCGGCGATGTTCCACCTCGTGACGCACGCCTGCTTCAAGGCGCTGTTGTTCCTCGGCTCCGGCTCGGTCATTCACGGCATGGAGCACGGCCATCACCATCTGGCTCACGACGAGCATGGCCACCACGAGGACGACGGCTTCAATCCGCAGGATATGCGCTTCATGGGCGGCCTGCGCGAGAAAATGCCGGTCACGTTCTGGACGTACATTTTCGGCACGCTGGCCCTGGCCGGGATCATCCCCTTTGCCGGGTTCTGGTCCAAAGATGAAATTCTGCTCGACGCCCTGAAAAGCGGGGTGAACGAGGGCCGGGTCGGCGGCTATGTCGCCTTTGCCCTGCTGCTCCCAGCGGCAGTTTTCACCGCGTTTTACATGTGGCGGCAGGTCAGCCTGGTTTTCCTGGGCCAGCCGCGCCATGCGGCAGCCGAACACGCTTCCGAGTCATCTCGCGTGATGACCTGGCCGCTGATGGTGCTGGCCTTCTTGAGCCTGTTCATCGGCATGATCAACATCCCCAGCGGTTTCCCGATCCTGGGCTGGATCTTCGGCAAGCACCAGTTCACCAGCTTCCTGGAACACAGCGTGGTCTACGCCCATGCGGGCAATTTCAACTTCCTGTTGGCGACGCTGGCGGTCGTCCTGGCCCTGGGCGCTATCTACGCCGCGCGGGCGATCTACAACGACCGGGTGCTGGCCCATCTGGTGCAAGATCCGTTGGAACTCAATCACCGCACGGCGGGCGCGTTCCAACTGGCCAACGCCAAGCTGTACTGGGACGAGTTCTACTTCAAGTACCTGATCTTCCCCTACCGGCGCGCCGCCTATTGGCTGGCCGAGCAGTTGGACTGGCGCATCTGGCACGATTTCGTCCACGAACGCCTGATCTTCGCGCCTTTCCAGCGGGCCACGGCCTTCCTGACGCAGCCGGTCGATAAGGGCGTGATTGATCGCTCGTTCAATCAGGTTGGCGAAGTAACGCGGGCGTCGGCCTTCCGGCTGCGCCGCATTCAGACGGGCTATGTCCGTGTCTACGCCTTGAGCGTGCTGTTCGGCGCGCTGCTGGTGTTGGTCTTGATTCTTTTACCCGTGATTGGTGAATTGTTGGGTCTATAACGCAGAGGGGCCGAACATTATGGAAGATACCTTTTCTTCGCTAGTCACCCTGGTCTTGATGCTGCCACTGGCCGGGCTGTTGGCACTGCTGATCCTGGCGCGCACCGACCAGCATTATCGGTGGGGAGCTTTGGTCACCTCCCTGGTCACGTTCGGCGTGTCACTGCTGCTGATCAAGAATTTCGATCTGCATTACGTTCGGACTCCTGAAAACGGCGGGTTGCAGATGGGCTCGTCGGTGGACTGGATCACGGCGGGCAGCTTCACCATCAAGTACGCGGTGGGCGTGGATGGCATCAGCATCTGGCTGGTCCTTCTGACGACCTTCATCATGCCCCTGGCGATTCTGTCGTCGTTCCGCCCCATCAAAGACCGCGTGCGCCTGTACTACATGTTTATGCTGCTCATGGAATGGGCCATGCTGGGCGTCTTCGTGGCGCAGGATTTGTTCCTGTTCTACATCTTCTGGGAAGTCACGCTGATCCCTATGTATTTCCTGATCGGCATCTGGGGCGCGGAGCAGCGCATTTACGCGGCGGTCAAGTTCTTCCTCTACACGATGGCGGGCAGCCTGCTGATGCTGCTGGCGATCTTGTGGCTGGGCAACAAGGCCGGAACTTTCAGCGTGCCCGACATCCTGGCGCAGCTCCAGAGCGGCCAGTTGCACTTCAGCACGGCCACCGGGCGCTGGCTGTTCCTGGGCTTCGGCATCGCGTTTGCCATCAAGGTTCCGATGTGGCCGCTGCACTCCTGGCTGCCGGACGCGCACGTGCAAGCGCCGACGGCGGGATCGGTCATCCTGGCGGGCGTTTTGCTCAAGATGGGGACCTACGGCTTCCTGCGCTTCAATCTGCCGCTCTTTCCCGAAGCCAGCCGGACCTTTGCGCCCTACGTCGCGGTTCTCGCGGTCATCGGCATCATCTACGGCGCCTGGGTCAGCTACGGGCAGAAGGACGTCAAGAAGCTGGTCGCCTATTCGTCGATCAGCCACCTGGGGTTCGTGATGCTGGGCATCTTCGCCCTTAATCCGGCGGGCATCCAGGGCGCTGTTTTGCAGATGGTCAATCACGGCATCAGCACGGGTGGCTTGTTCTTGATGGTCGGCGTGCTCTACGAACGCCGCCACACCAAGCTGATGAGCGCCTTTGGCGGCATCTGGCGCGCCATGCCGCTCTACAGCGGGATCGCGTTGGTGATCGTGCTGTCGAGCATGGGCCTGCCGGGGCTAAACGGCTTTGTGGGCGAGTTCACCATCCTGCTCGGCGCTGCCGGATCGCACGCCATTAGCTGGTGGTTCACGCCGCTGGCCACGCTGGGCGTCATCCTGGCCGCCGTGTACATGCTGTATATGTTCAACACGGTCTTTATGGGTGCGCTCGACAAAGAAGAGAACAAGCGCCTGCCCGATCTGAACTGGCAGGAACTCTGGTCGCTGATCCCGGTGCTCGTCGCTGCCCTCCTGATCGGCTTGCAGGCCGGGTTCTTCTTCAAGTACATGGATGGCTCGGTCAAAACGCTGGTCGAACAGGTCGGTACGTTCGTGGCGGCAGGTCGATAAAGGCGGGTGCAGCCCATGTTTGAAGCTCCTGGTTTAGGCGATCTCAACCTTGTTGCAGCCCTCCCGGCGGTGTTGTTGGCCTTCGGGGCCTGTATCTTCATGATCGTCGATCTGTTCATTCCGAAGGATCGCAAAGCGATCACCGCGCTGCTGACGGCGGCGGGCCTGGCCACGTCGCTGGTGCTGTCGCTGCTGTCACTGAGTGGGGCCGTCGAGTTTAGCGACCAGCGCGAAGCGTTCAACGGCCTGTATATCGCCGACCGCTTCACCGACGCGATCAACTCGGTGGCGCTGCTGACCGCGCTGCTGGGCGTGATGGTGGCCTACAACTACTTGCAGCGCATCGGCAGACAGCGCGGCGAATACTACTACCTGCTGCTGTTCACGACGATTGGTGTGATGTTCATGGGATCGGCGGGCGATCTCGTCACCGTGTTTGTGGCGCTGGAACTGCTCTCCATCCCGCTGTACGTGCTGAGCGGCTTTCGCTGGCCGCAGGAACAGTCCGAAGAGAGCGCGATGAAGTATTTCCTGCTTGGCGCGTTTTCGTCGGGCTTCCTGGTCTATGGCATCGCGCTGATCTACGGCGCGACCGGGACGACCGAATTCAGCAAGATCTGGCAGTCCGTCAACCAGATCGTGGCCGACGATGCTTCGACCAAGTATCTGCTGCTGTTGGGGGCCGCGCTCACCCTGGTGGGCCTGGGCTTCAAGGTCGCGGCAGTGCCGTTTCACATGTGGACGCCGGACGTCTACCAGGGTGCGCCGACGTCGGTCGTCGCCTACATGAGCGTGGCGGCCAAGGCCGGCGGTTTTGCGGCTCTGGTGCGCGTGTTTGGGTCGGGGATGCCGAATTTCGTGCTGGAAGGTCACAGCACCGCCGCCTGGCAGCAGTCGATCTGGGTGATCTCCGCGCTCACCATGCTGCTGGGCAATCTCGTCGCCATCGCCCAAAGCGATCTCAAACGCCTGTTGGCTTATTCGAGCATCGCTCACGCGGGCTATATCCTGATCGCCGTCGCGGCGGCGGGATCGCTCGGCGTGACCGACGAAGCGGCGCGCGCCGTGGCGATCTATCTGGTGGCCTACGCTTTCACCAATGTCGGCGCGTTTTCGGTGGTGATCGCCGTCGAAAAAGACGACGCGACCAATACCGGGCTGGACAGCCTGCGCGGGTTGTCCAGGACCCAGCCGCTGCTGGCCGCGTCGATGGCCGTGTTCATGCTCAGCCTGACCGGGATTCCGCTCACCGCGGGGTTTGTCGGCAAGTGGTTCGTCTTCAAGGCGGCCATGTCGGCCAATCTCATCCCGGTAGCGGTGGTGGGGGTGCTGACCAGCCTGGTCTCGGCCTACTACTACCTGCGCATCGTCTGGTACATGTATTTCGAGGACGGCACGCCCGAAGCCGTGGTGCCCTGGCCGTTGGCCTCCGCCATCAGCATTGCTGCCGTCGGCACGCTGTTTTTGGGCATCTTCCCGTACCTGCTGTCCGATATGGCGCGGGACATCACGCTCGCATTTGCGCATTAACCCTACTTGGGTGGATAGTCGGGGGCAGGGGGACAACCTGCCCCTTTTTGTTTGCCCAACCCGCTGGCGCGCACTACAATCTCGCGCGGAGTGGTGAGGGATTCGCCCGGATTGGTGTACTTACTCTAAAGCTAAAGAGACGAAACTCATGTCACAACCGGATTCAAAGCCTGCCGTCCCGCTGGACGAGTACGGCCAGAAGTATTTCGAGAGCTACAACTATGCGGATCGCCCGTTGGGGCGCTACAGCATGTACTGGTTCGCGCGCCGTTACTATGCCGCCCTGGTCCGCCACTACGCGCCGCCCGGTGGCGGAAAACTGCTCGAATTGGGAGCCGGACTGGGCCACCTGCTGGGCCTCCTGCAAGACGATTTCGACTGCACGGGGATCGACCTGGCGGACTACAGCGTCGAGCAGATCAAACGGAATGCCCCTCGTGCGCAGGGCCGGGTGATGAGTGCCGACGACCTCTCTCCTTTTGCCGACGGCGAGTTCGGCGTGGTCGTGGCTCTGCATCTGGTCGAGCACCTGCCCGATCCGGTCAGCACCATCCAGCAGGTCCACCGCCTTCTGCGGCCTGGCGGGCTGTTCCTGTTTGCGACGCCCAATCCTGGCTACAGTCTGCGGCGCTTCAAGGATGTCAAAACCGACGCCATCGGCAAGGACCCGACCCATATCAATGTCCAGCCCCCCCGGCAGTGGCGCGCCTGGTGCGAAGCCAACGGCTTCCGCGTGCTGCGGCATTGTGGGGATGGTCTGTGGGACGTACCCTATCTGCCGGTGCTGCCCAAGTCCATCCAGTTCGGGCTGTTCGGGTTGCCGTCGCTGTTCCAGGTGTTGACGCGGACGACCCTGATCCCGCTGTCGATGGGGGTGAACCAGATTGTCATTGCGCGGAAAAACTCGTAGGAGGGCACACACGATGCGATTTTTGCGCCAGTTGTTGCTGGGCGGCGCTGCCGGGGGCGGCGCCTATTGGCTGTTCCGCTACCTGCGTCCCCGGCATTCGACGCTGGTCCTGAACGATCAGGTCGTGATCATCACCGGGGCGTCGTCGGGGATCGGGCGGGCGATGGCGTTTGCGTTTGCCCGCCGCGCCGCCAAAGTCGTCCTGGTCGCCCGCCGCGAGGAGCGGTTGGAGGCGGTCCGGCGCGAGATCGAGCCTTATACGTCGGACGTGCTGGTCATCCCGGCGGACGTGTCCGACGACACGCAGTTACAGCAGGTCGTGGATCGTACCCTGGAGACCTTTGGCCGGATCGACATTCTGGTCAACAATGCCGGGATCATGATCGGCGGCCCGCTGCAAGACCAATCTTCGGAGCAGGTCGATCAGATGATCCGGCTGAATCTGGGGGCGGCGATCCGGCTGACGCAGTTGGTGCTGCCGCACATGCTGCCCCGCCGTCACGGTTATATTCTCAACGTCGGATCAGGCCTGGGCCGGACGGCGGTCCCCATGTTTTCGTCGTATGTCGCCAGCAAGTACGGGATTTCTGGCTTCAGCGATGCGCTGCGCCGCGAGTTGGCCCGCACCGGCGTCTACGTGACTCTGGTGCTGCCCAGTTGGACGCACACCGATCTGATCAACGCCGACGTCGAAGCCCTGGTCCAGCGCTACGGCTTCCGGGTCGATCATCCCGATGAAGTGGCCGAGCGCGCGCTCCTGGGGCTGGTGCGCGGCCAGAACGAAGTGATCCTGGGAGGCTTTTTCGCCCGGATGGGCATCCTGACCGAGCGGTACGCGCCGATGCTGGTGCGCTGGTACTGGCGGCTGTGGCTCACGCCCGAATGGTCCGCTACGATGAGCGGCGGCAGGCGCTGATCTGCTCCTGAACCCACGTTTCCAACAGGCTGCGGGTGCTTTCGAAGGCAATCTCCGGCAGGGGATCGGAGGCGGCATACCACAAGAGAGCATCCGCATCGTCGCGCGCCTCCGCTGTCCCGCCGACGACTTCCGCCGCAAAGACGATCACGATGGAGGCACTGCCGGAACCGTGCTGTCCGCCGTTGACGTCTATCAACCGCGTCACGTGCACGTCGAGACCTGTTTCCTCTAACACTTCGCGGCGGGTCGCCTCGCGCGGATCTTCGCCGTAATCCACGAAGCCGCCCGGCAGCGCCCACCGGTCGCGCTCCGGATTCATGGCGCGGCGCACGAGCAGCACCCGCTGGTCCTGTTCCACGAAGGCCACGACCGCGACTTTGGGATCGTCGAAGTGGATGAAGCCGCAGTCCGGGCACACCCGGTGCGGCTTGCCGAATTTGATCTGGTCGGTCATGGGCTGGCCGCACACCTGGCAGAAGTTGACCGGAGGACGCATCAGCTACGCGCCTTTCGGCGGCCTGCCAGGAGGATGAGGATCGATCCCACCAGCGTAATCCCTCCGAGTCCCAGCAGCCACCACCGGCTGCGCGTCGTCTCCTTCTTCTCGGAGACGTGTTCGTCAGCGGCCCGCCAGCTTTGTGTGGTCAGGGTCGGCGGAGCGGTCACGCTGACGTCGTTCAGCGCTTCTACGGTCGGGGAGGGCGCTGTCTGGCGGAATGCCGCGGGAGGCTCGCCAGGGGCAGGTACTTCTTCAGTCTGCTTCAGGGTGGCTGTCTCCGGCGCGGGCATCGCCGCTGCGCCCAGCGCGGCTTCGCCTTCGTAAAGGCCAGGAGCGACGGACGTATCGGGCGAATACTCCTCGCTGCCCGTGCTGGCGATGTCGGCGGCGCTGCCGTCGAAGCCGGATGGCGCTTCGGCAGCCAGGGGGGCCGCCCCTCCCACGCTCTCGTCCATCGGCCCAGCCTGGCCCACGGGCGACGCCGTGCCCACCGGCGGGGCAGCCGCCGCGGCGATCATCGGCGCGGCGGCAACTGCCGTCTCCGTCCCGCCAAAGTAGGTCGCCTGGAACTCGCCGGTCATCTGGATATTTTCGCCAGCATAGGCGATTTCCGTAGGAGCGGAGGTCAGCAGGGTAGCCAGCGTGGTCGGTTGGGCGTTGGTGATCGCTACCGCCTCGCTGGCGCCGGTCTCTGACGTGGCTTTCTGTTGGGCCTGTTGGCGGTTCTGGCTGATCAGCACGCCCAGCACCATCAGCACGATGGAGGCCGCCGTGCCCAGCATCCCCACCCATTCCAGGCGGGTCTCGACGCGCCACCACGCTTTTTTGCGCCCGTAGAGAGCCGGGTTGAGCGTGAAATTGCGCGGTGCTTTGAGGGGCGGCAGGCTTCGCACCAGCGCCACGGTCTGGCGCAAGTCTGCCAGCGCCGCGCGCAGTTCAGGATCGTGAGTCAAGCGTTGTTCGACTTCCGCCCGTTCGCGACCGGTCAGCTCGCCGTCCACGTACGCGGACAGCAGCTCTAGATCAGGTTCGGATGGAAGTGCATGAGAAACGGTGGGCATGGTTTTTCGTCGCTGGCCTACTCTAGTCGTTCATAAGACGGTATTCTGCCGGTAAAAGTTCCTTGACCGCCTGTAAGCAGTCGCGCAGCCGGGTGCGTGCCCGGCTCAGGCGTGACTTGATGGTTCCTAAGGGGAGGCCAGTTATCTCCGCGATTTCTTGATAATGATATTCCTCGATGTCCGACAGCACGGCGATCACGCGCTGATCGTCGGGCAGGGCGCTCAAGCAGTCCTGGATCGCCGCGTTCAATTCGTGCCGCTGGGCCTGCTGTTCGGGGTTTTCGGGCATACTGTAAAGCTGCGAGTCGGCTGCCGCCGGTCCATCCTCCAGTTCTTCCAGCGACGAGGCGGGCCGCCGCTGCCGCCGCCGCAGCTCATCGTAGCACGCGTTGGTGACGATGCGCATCAGCCAGGGCTTGAACCGGTCCCCGCGAAACTGGTGGAGCTTGCGATAGGCGGCGATAAACGCTTCCTGGGTCGCATCGGCGGCGGCATCCGGTTCGCCCACGATGCGATAGGCCAGGTTGTAGGCAGCGTCCTGGTACGCCAGCACGAGCCGGTTGAACGACTCGACTTCGCCCTGCCGGGCTGCCCGGATTAACGCGTTTTCATCCATAAAGAGTGACTGTTTTCGCCTTGACGGAACGGCCATTTCGCCATATACTTACTACAACTTCAGCCGAAGTGGCGGAATGGCAGACGCACGCGACTCAAAATCGCGCGGGTAACACCCATGTGGGTTCAACTCCCACCTTCGGCACTAAATCTGTTAAACTTGAGCCGGGATCAGTCAATATCTCGGCTCTTTTTGATCTCAACCGCTTGTGCGATTGGGCACGGGCGGATTATAACAGGGTGTGTTGGTCCAGTCTAGGCAAGGGTCCTGACGCATATGACAAAACGTTATGTGGGTTCGTTGTTGGTTGGGGTGCTGATCGGTCTGGTCGTCGGCGTGTTTCTTGGTTGGGAACAGTTCCCGGTCGAGTACAAAAACAGCTCGTTGAGCGCCATGTCCCCCGCGTACCAGGAGGAATATACGGTCATGGTGGCGGAAGGCTACCAGTATGACCGGGACGTCAATGCGGCGCTGGTGCGTTTGCAGCCGCTCGACAAACAGAATATTTTCAACTACATTCAGGAGTTGACCGAGCGTTACATCGCGCAAAGCAATGTGCCGCTGATCCCGGTTATGGTGGCGCTCTCCGAGGCTGTGGGCCGGTTGACGCCTGTGATGGAAATCTATCGTTCGACCCCGGCAGGCAATCCGTAGGACCTATGAGCAGAAGCGGGCATATTCGCACTGGAAGCGGACTCTCGTGGTTTGCCCTGATCCTGGGGATCGGGCTGGGGATCACGGTGGGGCTGATCTACACCTGGCAGATCGATCCGGTCATCGAGCGGAATACGTCGCCCTGGCAGTTGAGCGCCCAGGCGCGCGAGGATTATGTCGTGGCCGTAGCCCTCAGCTACGCGCACAACAACGATCTCCCGCTGGCCTTCAACCGGCTGCGCGCGCTGCGTCCCGATCAGAATGTGTGGGCGATGGTGGCCGACATCGCCTGTGATCGAAAGAAGCAGGGCAAGACGGTGACCAACGGCGACATTCGTGTGATCCGGGCACTGGTGCAGCTCTACAAGCCGCAAGGGGCGACAGGCTGTGCCGACGACAGCTATCCCACCCCGGCCCCGGTGATTGTCTCGACGGCGCCGCCGGAAGCGAGTCCCACTCCCTCGCTCACTCCGCCCTTCACCAAGACGCCGACCCCGCCGATCCCGACTCCGACGCCCTATCAGGCGCCCATCGCGACCAGCACGCCATCCACCGGGACCTTTGCCCTGGGGCGTTTGCAGTCGTTCTGCGATCCGGCGTCCAATGGGGTGATCGAAGTGCGGGTGTATGATCGCCTGGGCGAGGGGATGCCGGGTATTCCGGTCGAGGTGACCTGGAGCGGCAACCAGTCCGACACGTTCTACACCGGGCTGAAGCCGGAACGTGAACTGGGCTACGCCGACTTCGACATGACGTCGGGACGTTCCTATTCGGTGTCTATTCCCGGCTTGCGTGGTACTGCGCCGGTGGTGGACGCTTCGCCGTGTGAGGCCGACGACGGCAGTACCGCGGTTACCTCGTATTGGGTCAACTTCCAACAGCAGGTGTCGTCGCAGTAATTCAGGGGAGGGGCGTATGGTCCATACGTCCCTCCCTCGCCTTGAGCCAGGAGAAACTACGAAGCGGGCGTGCCCAGCGTCCACAGGTCGAAGCGTGCGGCTCCCACCTCATTCACGCCGGTCAACCACGTTTGTTGCAGCCAATCCTCAGATGATCGATACAGGGGGATGACCGGGAACGACCCGGTGCTCCCAAAAAACGACTGCTCGATCTGCGTGTAGACTTCGGCACGTTTGGCCGGGTCCATTTGCAGCGCGACCTGATCCATCCAGGCGTCGGCCTGATCGCAGTCCCGCTCGGTGCGCACGTAGCCGTAGTGGCAGTGCAGCACGTCGGTCGTCCAGGCATTGGCGTCCGGATAATCGGCGCTCCAGACGGTCAGCCACATGTGCGAGCGGGTGATCTTCTCAGTATCGTAGGTGGCGTGGGCCAGGTCGATCAGCAGGGTGCGGGAGAGCGTCTGGACCTCGAACAGCGCCGGATTGCAGCCCAGGGTGGTGGCCCACTGCTGGATGATGGCCTGCCCTACCTCTACCCAGATCGGATCGTCGTCCGGAACCAGCAGGATCATCTTCTCCGTGACGTTGCTGCACGCCGCATAGCCGGCGGCGCTGTAGTCAGCCTGCGCCTGCGTGGGGTTGTACAACGTGCTCTCGAACGTCGGCGCGTCCGCGACGTTCGCCGGGCTGAGACGGTCCGCCGCCAGCGCCTGGTCCGGGAAGAACTGGCTGATTAGCGCGTCCCGGTCGATGGCCATCGCCAGCGCGCGGCGCACCCCGGCGACGTTGACCATGTTGCGGTCGAACGAGAAGCCGATCATGGTCAGCGAGCTGCCTTCGCCCACTTTCAAAAGCTGGGGGACGGTGCTGCGCGCGGCGGCGACTTCTTCCTCACTCAGCCGCGCCAGGTCGATCTGACCGCTGGCCGCGAGGGTCGCTGCTCCGCCCGACGTGGTGAAGGTCACGGCGACCTGCTCGACGTTGCCCGCGTACGAGTCCGGCCAGAATGGATTGCGCTGCAAAGTCATGCCGGACGAGGTCCAGCCGGTCAGCACGTACGGGCCGTTCGAGACCATCGTCTGCGGCAGGGTCCAGTTGGCGGTGTCAGACACGGCTTCGCGCGCCAGCGGGCGGAATTCGGGCGTGCTCATCAGGATCGGCAGGTACGCCGCCGGGAAGGCCAGCTCGATCTCCAGGGTGGTGGGCGATGTCGCCCGCGCGCCCAGCGTCCGCGCCATGAACAGGTCGTTGATCGTCTGGGGGAAGGCGTTGGCAATCGTCAAACACCCTTTGACGACCATCAGATTGGTCGTAACCGGGGAAGGGCGCAGCGGATCGCAGGCCCGCTGGATGGCAAACACAAAATCTCCGGCGACGACCGGGCGCAGCGCACTGACTGCTTTCGATTGCGGGTCAACGCGCACCCACTGGATGTCGTCGCGCAGTTCGAATGTCCATTTCAGGCCATCGTCGCTGGTGGTCCAGCTTTTGGCGAGCATCGGCTCGGCCTGCCGCGTGGCCGGATCGAAGCGCGTCATGCCGACCAACAGATTTTCCACCAGGTCGCGCGTCGGCAGATCGAAGCGCGAAAGCTGCACCGGGTCTAGCGTGGTCGGCTCAGGCATGGCGATACGGAGCGGTGAACTCCCCTGACGCACAGGGGCAGCCTTCGCCGGAGCGGCCCATAATCCGGCCAACAGGCTGATCGTCACGGCGATCAGCCCGAGAGTACGTCGCAGAGACATAGCGTCCTCACTACTTGATAAGCAACAGGCACCAAAACGGCGCTATTGTAGCGCAAAACAAAAGGCATAAACCAACGGCTTCCCGCCGCCCTACCGGACGAGATTGGTCCCAAACAGGACCCAGGTCAGGCTGGCGTCGCACACCACGTACACCAGCCAGCGCTGCCAGAGAGGACGGCGGTAGATCAGGCTGTATCCGATCAGCGACAGGGTCGCGATCCCTAACGTGGCAGTATAGGTCACCAGCCTGGGATCGAAGCGATCCAGCCCGGCTGCCGCCAGCAGCGGCGACAGGTGCGCGAACAGCTCGTGCGGCCACAGCAGCTTGGCCCCGCCGTACAGCGCAAACGCCAGCGGCGGAGTCCAGGTATTGCGAGGAGCCACGGCCACCACGCACGTCGGGAAGATCAACCAGGCGAGCGCCCAGGGCAGCCCCGCGATCACCCCGGCAATCACGTCCAGCGCGGCGATAGGATCGTGCTGGTGGGCGCGCCCCAGTCCCTGTCCGCCGGTTTCCGCCGTGAACAGGTGAGGAAACGCGCCGTCCAGTCCTTGCCATGCCAGGTGTAGGTCGCCCTTCGCATCGACCGCCAGGACGGGTGGACCGCCGTCGGCAGACTCGGAGGCGGCGATCTGGAACCCGAGCAGCACGCCATCGCGGAAATAGATCACGGCAGGACGCCACCCGTCTGTGGTCCGCACTGCCAGCGCCGCGGGCAGGATCGAATGCTGGCCGGGGGCGGGGATCATCCAGCGCAAAGCGGCGGGGTTGGCGGGCGGCGCGGCGACCCGGTCCACGAGACCGACCGCCAGGTCGTCCCCGTTTAGTTTCCCGTCCGGCTCGAAATGGCGCGGAAGCTGCACGTCGCTGCGGCGCCGTTCAGCCGGGTGTTCTGGCGGAAAAGGGCGCAATCGAACGCCTGGGACGCCCGGCGCAGCAGCATCGCGCGTGCTACAGAAGCCGTAGCTGTGCGTGCGAGCGAGCCAGACCGCCAGCGAAGCGATCGTCGCTTGGCCGGATAGAGTGAATTCGTACCGCAGTTGCGGAGTGCCGCTAC
>CAYRWY010000063.1:2278-18430 GCA_964427955.1 uncultured Anaerolineaceae bacterium | reverse complement strand
CTGGATGATGAACGCCGCCGCTACTATCGCCTGACCGCTTTTGGTCAGCGCGTCGCTCAGGCTGAAGCCGAACGGCTGGAGCGACTGCTGGACGTGGCGCAGTCGAAAAGGCTTATGGGGAGCGCACCATCATGAACCAGACGATGACGAACCGATGGCTTGCACTGTCGGAGCGCATCTACCGCGCGCTGTTGATGCTGTATCCGGCGGACTATCGCCGTGACTATGGGCCGCTGATGGTGCAAATCTTCCGGGATGTTGCCCGCGACCGCGCAGTCGCCCAGCGCAATCAGGATTTTGCTGTGTGCGCGGATCTTCTTGATTTTTTCCAGGTCTTCGCCGCTGCTGACCGCCCCCTCGACAATCGCCACGTCTACCATCGCCGGGTATTCTTTGGTGTCTACCAGCGGGCTGTAGACGATGTCGATGTACTGGGTGAGTTCGATCAGCCGCTCGTCCATGTCGATCAGCGACATATGGCAGGCCGAGCAGCCGTCCAGCCAGACGGTCGCGACGGTAACTTTGGTGGTTTGCTCGCTCATTCCCGGACCTCTCGCATTTCCGCGATGTGGGCTAAGAAGTCTTGATGTTTGACCATCTCGCCGATGGTGCGGCCTTTTTCGACCAGCGCGCCGACCGGGCAGATGTTGACACACTTGCCGCAGCGGGTGCAGGTATCCGAGTGGCCCCAGTGCTGATCCAGGTCGCTGATCACGCGCGTATCGATCCCGCGCCCGGTGATGTCCCAGGTGTGCGCGCCTTCGATCTCGTCGCACACGCGGACGCAGCGCGAGCACAGGATGCAGCGGTTGCGATCCAGCACGAAGCGTTCGTGCGTCATGTCCACGCCGCGCAGCGGTTGGAGGAACGGCACGCGCACGTGGTCCATGCCCAGCTTTTGCGCCAGGGCTTGCAGTTCGCAGTGGCCGTTCGAGACGCACACCGAGCAAACGTGATTACCTTCGGAGAACAACAGCTCCAAAATCATGCGGCGGTAGTGATCCAGGCGCTCGGAGTGGGTGACGACTTCCATCCCCTCTTCGACGTAGGTCGCGCAGGACGGGACCAGCCGGTTATTCCAGGTCTTGATCTCGACCAGGCACAGGCGGCACGCCCCCGCAATCGACAGGCCATCGATCTGGCACAGCGTCGGGATGAAAATGTCGTTCTCGCGGGCGATGTCGAGGATCGTTTCCTCTTCGTGGCCGCTGTAGTCCTTGCCATCGATCTTAAGAGTCTTGATGTGTGCACGTGTGGTGGTGCTTGCTGTGTTTGCCATGAGTTAGATCACTCCGAGACTTTGTCCGGCTCCGCATCAATCAGCCGATCCAGGTATTCCTGGCGGAAGAAACGCATCGTGCTGCGGATGGGAGACGGCGCAGCCTTGCCCAGACCGCACAGGCTGGTATTGGCCACCAGGTCACACAGCGATTCGAGCAGCGTGAGGTCGGCCTGCGTCCCCTGCCCCTTGCAGATCTTGTCGAGCAGGTTGTACATGTGGGCCGTGCCGACGCGGCAGGGGATACACTTGCCGCACGATTCCGACTTGCAGAAGTCCAGGAAGTAGCGGGCGACTTCGACCATGTTGGACGTGTCGTCCATGATGATCATCCCGCCCGACCCCATGAACGAGCCGACTTTGGTCAGCGATTCGTAGTCCACGGGCAGATCCATGTACTCCGCCGGGATACACCCGCCCGACGGGCCGCCGGTCTGGACAGCCTTCAGGGTGGTGCCTGCGGGCGTGCCGCCGCCGATGTCGTACACGATCTCGCGCAGGCTGACGCCCATCGGGACTTCGATCAGGCCGGTGTTTTGAATCTGTCCGGCCAGCGCAAAGACTTTGGTGCCCTTGCTCTTTTCGGTCCCGATGCTCGAAAACCATTCCGGCCCCTTGCGGATGATGGTGGGGACGTTGGAATAGGTCTCGACGTTATTGATCAGCGTCGGCTTACCCCACAGGCCATGATCCGACGGGTACGGGGGCCGGGGGCGCGGTTGCCCGCGCCGCCCTTCGATGGAAGACATCAGCGCGGTTTCTTCCCCGCACACGAAGGCTCCCGCCCCCAAACGGATTTCGATGTCGAAATCGAACTCGGTGTTGAAAATGCTGTGCCCCAGCAGGTTCTTACGCTTGGCCTGCTTGATGGCGGTCTTCAGACGATCTACGGCCAGCGGATACTCAGCGCGCACATAGACATAGCCTTTGTTCGCTCCGATGGCATACGCCGCGATAGCCATGCCTTCCAGCACGCGGTGCGGGTCGCTTTCCAACACGCTGCGGTCCATGAACGCGCCGGGGTCGCCCTCGTCGGCGTTGCAGACCACGTACTTCACATCGCTGATCGACTTGGCGACGGTGGACCACTTCAACCCGGTAGGATAGCCCCCACCGCCACGCCCCCGCAGGCCGCTGAGCGTGATTTCACGGATCGCGTCGGCGGGAGTCATCTCGGTCAAGACCTTACTGAGCGCCTGATAACCATCAGCGGCGATGTAATCGTCGATGCTCTCCGGATCGATCATGCCCGAATTTTCGAGCACGATGCGCGTCTGGCGCTGGAAGAACGGGATGTTGATGTCCCGCTTCAACCGCTCGACCGCGCGCTTTTCGGACAGCGCTTCGACGATTTCGGGGACGTCCTGCTCGCTCACTTTTTCGTACAGGGTCGGTCCCAGCGTATTTTCGCGCACCGGCTCAATCAACACCAACGGGCCGGCAGCGCACAGGCCCATACAGCCTACACCTTTGACCTGGATCAGTTCGTCCAGGCCGCGTGCTTTCACCTCGGCATCGAACGCCTTTTTGAGCGTGTCGCTGTGCTGTGAAACACAGCCTGCGGCCATACAGACGCGCAGGCAGTAGCCATAGCGGCGCTCTTTTTCGCGCTCCATATCGGCGACGATGCGTAGATCGTCATACAAAGTCATGGTGTCATCACCTCAGGAATGGCCGTCGTATCGACAGCTTCGATAGGACGGCGGTTGATAACCGCCTCAATTTCCGCCTGCATCCGGTCAGGAGTCATGTTGCCGTGGGTTTCGCCGTCCAGGACGACGGCAGGTGCCAGACCACAGGCCCCGACGCAGCGCACCGTCACCAGGGACACTTCGCCATCCGGCGTTGTTTGACCCGGTGTAATGTCGTACTGCTCTTTCATTTCTTCGATAAGCTTTTCGGCCCCTTTGATGTAGCACGCCGTCCCTGTGCAGACAGCACAAACGTGACGCCCTTGCGGTTTGAGCGTGAAGTAGTGATAGAACGTCGCTACACCATAGACCTGGCTAGAAGCCACATGCAGCTTGCGGGCTACGTAGCGGAGTGCTTCATCATCCAGATAGCCGAACGATTCTTGCACGGTGTGCAGGGTCTCGATCAGGCCATCAGGGCGATAACCGTTACGTCGCATGGTCGCTTCTACCAGTTTCCACCGCTTATCATCTGAAGGAGCAGGAATGTCTGCTTGGTTTCGCATGGGACAACCTCGTTGATGAAAAAGCCGTGGAACGCCCTTCGAAATGCCGCGCAGAATTATGCCAGAGGCCAGCAGGAAGAAAAGTGTCATTTTCCACCAATGATTGTGACTTTCTTCACAATATTGTGAAACTTGTCACAATATTGTGATACTTTTCACAACGAAAAACTGAGGGGGACTTACGAGAGAAAGATTCGCGGATTTTTTTCGGAAAGTTTTTGGAGATCAAATTTTCCAAAAAGAAGCTTGGCGGTGAAAGTTATGACAAATGTCATCCGCTGTCTGACCGAAAAAACCGCGCAATAATCATAATCTCTTGATGACTACTAACAATTTATTGACAATTCGGGCCGTAACAATCATCCTAAAGAGGGGTTGCGGGCGGTCATTTTCACGATTTCTCCCGTAAAGTCGTGCCGAGCGTGCAAAATGGAACCTTTTGTTCCCTTGCCCGGACTAACTGGGTGTGAGACGACGGTGACAAAATACAGGATCAGCATGGCCCAGACCATTCGACTGGCCGCGCGCCAGGTTTCGACCTGCGTCCCCGGCGACGAGGACGATCAGGCGCTGCTGCGGCAGATTGCCGGGGGTGACACCCAGGCGCTGGAAGCGTTATACCAGCGGCATGGCCGCGCGCTGCTGTCGTACCTGATCGGACAGTTGGACAGCCCCGCCGCCGCCGAGGACGTCCTGCAAGAAGTCATGCTGGCGGTGTGGCAGGGCGCGGCGCAGTTCCGGGCCGAGAGCAAAGTTTCCACCTGGCTGCTCGCCATCGCCCACCACCGGGCCGTGACGGCGCGCCAGCACAGCCCCCCTGCCGACGGGCTGCTGCACGAGAATATCGCCGCAGACAGCGCCGGACCGCTCGAAACGCTTGAGCGCCAGGCGGACCGGGTCCGGGTGCAGGCCGCGCTGCGGCAGCTTCCGCCCGATCAGCGCGCCGTGCTGGAGCTGATCTTTTACCACGACCTGTCAGGACCGGAAGCAGCGGAGGTCCTGGGCATCTCCGTCGGAACGGTCAAAAGCCGTCTGCACCGTGCCAAGACCTTGTTAGGCCGCCTGCTGCGCCTGGGGGAAGACCGATGAATCACCGACACTGCCTGGACCAACTCCCATTTTACGTGGCGGATCAGCTTGCCCCGGCGGAACGCGCCGCGCTGGACGAACACCTGGCCGCGTGCGCCGCGTGCCGGGCCGCGCTGGACGACTGGCACACCGTCGCCGACGAGGTGCGCGCGACCGCTGCCAGCCGGGTGCAGCGGTTCCCGGCCCTGCCTGCCTACCATCCCCTACAGGAGGATCTGATGACGAATCCCGCGATGGTTTATGCCCCTTCCCTGGCGGCGCTGCCCAAACGCCGGACGAAATCTCGCTATTCCGCGATCACGCTGGCGGCGGCGCTGCTGGTGATCGTGCTGTTCGTCGGCGCGCTGGTCGTGCTGAACGATCAGCACCCGGACGCCCAGCCCGGCGCCGTACTGCTGACCGTCAGCCTCACGCCCAGCCCGACGGACGGCGGCACACCGACTCCGGCGGATCAGATCGCCACGCCGACCCCGGCCCCGCTCACCGTGTCTCCGGACGGCGCGCTGCCCGCGTTCGTCCGGCTGGAAGGCATCATGTACGAGCAGCAGGGCTGGAACAACCAGGGTCCGGCGGCGCTGACGATGGCGCTGTCGTACTACGGCTGGACGCACAACGAGGAAAGGGCGGCAAAGTGGCTGAAACCGAACGCGGAGGACAAAAACGTCAGCCCCGGCGAGCTGGTCGCCTTCGTGAACGACGAGACGACCGGCGTTTATGCCCAAACCGGCGCGCAGGCCATCGCCCGCCTGGGCGGCGATCTGGTCCTGCTCAAGCGCCTGCTGGCGGCAGGTTTCCCGGTGGTCGTGGAAGTGAGCCTCCAGCCGCAAGGCGAAGACTGGATGGGCCACTACCTCCTGCTGATGGGCTACGACGAGCAGCAGCAGCAGTTTTTGACCTATGACAGCTACCTGGGCAGCAATAACGGTCAAGGGCGTCCGTCCCCCTATACCATCTTCGACGACCGCTGGCAGGATTTCAACCGGACGCTGGTCGTCGTCTATCGCCCGGCGGACGAGTCGACGCTGCGGGACGCGCTGCAAGGTTACGCCAGCCCGTGGTACGGCTACCAGCGGGCGCTCGATACGGCGCGGATCGAAGCGTCCCAAAACAGCGAGGATGCTTTCGCCTGGTTCAACATGGGCACGGCGTACACCCTGCTCGGCGACTATGACCTGGCCGGGGTGGCCTACGACGAAGCCTTCAAGATCGGCCTGCCCTGGCGCATGTTGTGGTACCAGTTCGGCCCCTACGAAGCCTTCTTCCTGGCCGGGCGTTACACCGACGTGACCGCCCTGGCCGAAGCGACGCTCGCCACGACGCCTTTTGTCGAAGAGGCGTACTACTGGCGCGCGCTGGCCTCCGCCGCCCAGGGTAACACCCCGGCGGCTGCCGAAGATCTCGCGCTGATCATGACCTACAATGCCCACTTCTTCGCCGTCCAGGCTTTCATGCGCAGTGCCAGCGCCGATCCGTTAGCTTTCGGACAGGCGACCGTCGCAGTGGCTCCGATCACGGTCGAGGCGACGCCGACGTTGACAATGACGGTAGAAGCGTTCGAGATAACAATGACCCACATCGTCGCCGACGCCACCCATACCGCCGCGGCGGCGACCGCGGAGGTCATCTCGCCCACCCCCAACCTCAACGAGTTCCAGCTTACGGCGACCTCCATCGTGGGCAACGTCACCGCGACCGCTGCTGCCCGGCTCACGCCGCGCGCCTCTCGCACGCCAGCGCCGGGACCCTCCCGCACGCCAGCGCCGAGCCGCACGCCCAGCCACTTCCAGCTAACTTCGACCGCCATCGTCGCCGCCGTGACCGGGACGGCTGCCGTCGCTCCCCCCACGCTGGAGCCGTATCAGATGACGGTCACGCAGATCGTCGTCGAAGCGACGGCCACCGCCGCCGCGGCCATCGGGGTCGAGGTCACGCCAACGCCCCCGCCAACCGTCACCGCCACCCCGGACACCACGACGCTCAACAACCTCAAAACGGACCTGGTCACGATCCACGGCGGCACCTTCATGATGGGTACCACGGCGGAGGAAGCCCAGACCGCGATGGACGAATGCGCCGCTTATGGCCGGACGTGCACCGACGTGAACCTGGTCTCCGACTCGCTGCCCGCGCACGCGGTCACGCTGAACAGCTACCAGATGGAGGTCTACGAGGTCAGCCTGGGCCAGTACGTCGCCTTCTTGAACTCGATTGGGCCGAGCGGCGGCTCCACCGGCTGCGAGGGCCAGGCGTGCATCTACCCTAGTGAATTCAGCAACATCCTGTTCGACGGCAGCACCTACTCGGTGCGCAACGCCGAGTTGTACAACAGCTACCCGGCCACCTACGTGACGTGGTGGGGTGCGGCGGCCTACTGCAAGGCGCTGGGACAGCGTCTGCCCACGGAAGCCGAATGGGAACACGCGGCGCGCGGTCCGGAGGGGTATCTCTATCCCTGGGGCAACCAGTTCGACGCGGCGCGCGCCATGTCAGCCTACGATATTCAGCCCGGCGCAGTGCCCATCTACAGCTATCCCAACGGGACCAGCCCTTACGGCCTCTTCAACATGGCGGGCAACGTCGAGGAATGGGTGTCCGACTGGTACCAGCCCGATTATTACAGCACGCAGACGGCGGACGGCGCGGTCGCCAACCCGCCAGGGCCGTTTTCAGGCACGCAGCGAGTCCTGCGCGGCGGCGGCTGGGACACCTACCCGCTGTTCCTGCGCTCCATGCACCGCATGTCCGCCGATCCGGGCTATGGAGCCGCCTCCATCGGCTTCCGCTGCGCCGCCGACGGGTCCTCGACCGCCACGCCCGCCCCGGATACGGACGTTTTCGACGACGCGGGCCGGGTGTACGTGCTGCTGCTGGGGGCCAGCGCCGAGCCTGACACGACCGGATCGTATGCGACCGGGTCGCTGATCCTGCTCGCGATGGACAGCACCGCCAAAACGGCGGCGGCGCTCACGCTCCCGCGCGATCTGTGGGTGGACTATCCGGGGCTGGACCGGTCCGGGGTGCTCGGCGATGCCAGCCGGATCGGCGGCGAGATCAACTATCCAGGCGGGGGCGCGATGTTCGCCGTCAAGACGGTGGAAAAGCTGACGGGGATCACAATCCCCTACTACGTCCGGATCAACCAGGACGCCCTGACCACGCTGTTCGACGCAGTCGGCCCGCTCCAGGTCTGTCCCGCCGAGAGCATCCACGACGACGCGTACCGCGATCCCGTCTACGGCCTCATGACCGTACACTTCACGGCGGGCTGCCAGTTTCAGGACTCGGTCGGGCTGCTGCAATACGTGACCGTCCGCCACAGCGACAGCGACTTCGCCCGCTCGGCGCGCCAGTTGGAAGTGCTGCTCAGCGCGCGCGATCAGGTTTTCGCCCCCGGCCACCTGGCGGCGCTGGTCACCCAGGCCCCGACTCTGTGGAGCACGCTCCAGGGGAATATGACCACCAACCTGACGCTGGACGAGCTGCTCGCGCTGGCCTACGTCGCCAACGCCATCCCCCGCGAGAACATCCGGGCGGGCCAGCTCACGCTGGAGCAGATCGTAAGCGCCGTCTCGCCCACGGGTGAAGCGATCCTCGTGCCGAATGCCCCGGACGTGCAGCAGGTGATCGATAAGCTGTTCGGGACGGAATGATGGCCCTCACCCCCGACCCCTCCCCCATAGAAAACGATGGGGGAGGAGAGTAAGGTATAGCCTCAGTCGAGCCGGGAACCACCCGGCTCAGAGTTTTTTCCAACTCCTCAATTGATCCTGGCCCCGGATGCGTTACAATAGCACCCTGCGCGAGCGGGTGATCGGAGTGACCCGGTCGGCGCGTATAACAAGATTCAGGGCGAATGCAACGATCCGGCGCCGTGCGGGGTCGGGTCTGTCTGGTAACCGGTAGGGAAATTCTCATTCATGCATACTCGTCGCACTCGTTGGCTTCGACGGTTGGGAGAGGGTCTGCGCGAATTGGGCCGCACGCCGGTCCGGTTCGCGTTTCATTTGGCGACCGCGCGGCTGATCACCCAGTGGCGCTCGCTGGTGACGATCATCGCCGGGACGGTGCTGAGCGCCTCGATTGGGGCGCTGGTCCCGCTCTACACGACCGCCATTGCGCAAGTCGGCATGACCCAGCGGTTGGACGAAGAACCCGCGCGCGACGTCAACATCACGGCCAGCATCAGCCTGCGCGCCAGCACGGCCTGGCCGTCCGGCGGGACGCTGGCCGACCAGGTGAGCCAATCCACGGCGCTGGTGCGCCAGCGGGCCAAGCGTGACCTGGGCGTGATCCCCGGTTGGGTGCACCAGATCGTCTTCTACGGCGAAAGCGAAGCGGTGGGGGTGTCGCAGGTCGCGGACGACGGCAGCACGCAGCCGCTGATCGGCATCCGCACCCGGCTGGGCTATTACGAAGGCTGGGAGCGCGAGGTGCGCGTCGTCGAGGGGCGTCTGCCGCAAGACAATCCCACCGACGTGGACATGGAACTGGCCGTCGGGCTGAACGTCGCCAACGAGGTCAATCTCGAAGCCGGGGAAGTGGTGCTGCTCGACCAGGGCATGGACCAGACCGGCGCGACCGGCGGCGGGCATCCCACCAGCCAGCCGATCCGCGCCCGGATCGTGGGCATCATCACGCCGCTGGACGACGAGTCCGCCTACTGGATGGACCCTTCGCCGCTGCGCCTGCTGGACCGCAAGACCGGGTCCGGGCTGTGGGACGATGAACTGCTGTTCCTGACGACCGAACAAGCCCTGTACCGCGCTGCCATCGACTTTCTGCCCGACACGCCGAACCACTTCGGCTGGCGGATTCTGTTTGCGCACGACAACCTGCCCTTTGCGCGCATCGACACCGCGCGCGCGGCGCTGCGCACCTTCGACCGCAACCTGCGCGCCATGTTCACGCTGGAACCAGCCGCCAACACGACGTCCAGTTCCTCGCAGATCGACCTGGGCTTCACCTACTACACCCGCCTGATCGATTACGACGCCCTCCGCAAAGACCTGGACCGGGGCATTCTGCTCGACTATGCCCAGCGCCAGGAGCTACTCGACGCGCCGTTTGGCCTGCTGCTGCTGCAAGTCGGGGCGCTGGTGCTGTTCTTCCTGATGGTGACGGCGGCGCTGGTCCGGCGCAGCGAGCGGCGCGAGATCGCCATGCTGCAAAGCCGGGGCGCGTGGGACAGCCAGATCGTGCTGCTGCGCGGGATCGAGGCGCTGTTGATCTGCGCGCTGGCCGTGCTGATCGCGCCCTTCCTCTCGCAGCGGCTGCTGATCGCGCTCGGCCCGGTGGTCGCCAATACCGAAGATTTCCCGCTGCCGCTGACGGGGCGGGTATTCCTGTATGCGGGGATCGCGGCGGGCGTCACCTTCCTGGCGCTGATGGGCACGCTGCGGTCGGTGCTGCGGCTGCCGCTGGTGCTGGCGGGCGGCGCGGCCTCGCGCAGCGAGTCTCAACACTGGTGGCAGCGTTACTACCTGGACGCGGTGCTGGCGGTGGTCGGCATGGGCGCGCTGTGGCTGCTGGTCCAGCGCGGATCGCCGCTGAGCGACGTCAACCTGGGCGGCAAGCAGGCCGATCCGCTGATGCTGATGGCTCCCGCGCTGCTGTTCATGGCGCTGGGCAGCCTGGCGCTGCGCTTCTTCCCGATCCTGGCCCGCGCCGCCTCGCGCACGGCCTCGGCGGGCAAAGGGCTGTTGAGCGCGCTGGCGAGCTGGCAGCTCAGCCGCGAGCCGGTGCATTATGGGCGCATCACCTTTTTGCTGGCGCTGGCGGTCGGGATCGGCTGGTTCGCGACCAGCTTTCGCGCCACCGTCACCAACAGCCACGAGGACCAGGCCCGCTACCTGGTCGGGACCGACATTCGCTTCACCGAGCGCGACACCCGCTTGAACGTCAACCGCGCCCGCCCGCCGCAAGAGTACGAGGCGCAGGACGGCGTGGCCGCGGCCAGCACGGCTTTCCGCGTGGCGAACGCCAACCTGAGCACCAACGTAACCGGCGACATGCGCGGCACGATCCTGGCCGTCGATCCGGACACCTTCGGCCCGACGCTGTACTGGCGCGACGACCTGGGACCGGTTTATTCCACGCGGGCGCCGGGCAGCGCCACCCCGCTGCCCGAACGCGGCGAAGCCCTGCCCAGCGTCCCGGATCGGATCGGGCTGTGGGTGCGCTTCGAGATCACGCGCACCGGGCCGATCCAGGGGATGCGCTCCGACGTGGTGCGGCTGACGCAGCGC
This sequence comes from uncultured Anaerolineaceae bacterium, assembly GCA_964427955.1. Lineage (GTDB taxonomy): Bacteria > Chloroflexota > Anaerolineae > Aggregatilineales > Aggregatilineaceae > JACRBK01. The sequence continues at coordinate 7,620 of CAYRWY010000063.1, read as the reverse complement.
ACCGCGATCAATCTGCGCCTGCTGGATGCCGCGGGCGCGTGGGTGGTAGTCCCGGTCCAGCCGGTCGAAATCGAGTACAACCGCACGGGCGACGATGCGCCGGGCATGGGCGCGGCGGGCTTCCTGACCAGCGGCTGGGTGTACTGCGAAGCCGACCTGGCGGCGCTGGAATACACCCCGGTGGCCCCGCTCAACCTGGTGTCGATCTACTGGCAGTATCGCAGCCAGGAGACGCGCGGCGAGCGCGGGCTGCGCCTGACCCTGGCCGACATGACCCTGATCGATGCGCAGGGCACGGCGGCGACCTTCCCCATCTTCTCCGGGAAAAACTGGGAATTCAGCTACGACCGCGGCGCGCTGGCGACCGGCGACGTCACGTCGGGCTGGCAGGTCTCCGGCGAGCGCGGCGACGCGCTGTACGTCAAATGGGATCAGAGCGCGCAGCGCACCACCATCGGCATCCTGCTCAATTACCCGGATATTGGCCCGATTGACGCCATCGTCAGCCGCCGGATGCAGGAAGAAAACGGCCTGAACTGGGGCGCGAATGCGGTGCCGTTCACGCTGCTGAACGTCGGCGGGATCAACCCGCAGTTCCGCGCCGTGCAGGTGACGGATTATTACCCGTCGCTGTTCGACACGACGCCGGTCGATGCCGATCCGAAGGGCAACTCGTTCATGGTGGTCGATCTGCAAGAACTGCTCTACCGGCTCAACCGGCGGCCCAGCGCGACCTTTTACCCGGACGAGGTCTGGCTGCGGCTGGACGGCAGTCGCGATCCGCAGAATGAGGACGCGGTCAACGCCTTCCTGCGCCACCTGGATCGTCCCGAAGCGGGCAGTCTCGTGATCCTGGACGAGATGACGCTGGCTGGAGAACTGGGCAAGCTGCGCACCGATCCGCTGGGGCTGGGCCTGCTGGGGCTGATGTATCTCGCCTTCATCATGGCGCTGGCGCTGAGCGTGGTGGGCCTGCTCACCTACGCCGGGCTGACCGCCCAATCGCGCCGCACCGAATTCGGCGTGCTGCGCGCGCTGGGGCTGTCGTCGCTGCGCGTCGTGGGTGGGCTGGCGCTGGAACAGGGCTTCGTGATGGGCGTGGGCGTGACGCTGGGCGCGGTGCTGGGCGGCGTGCTGGCCGCGCAGGTCGTCCCCACGCTGGCCATCGGCGCGACCGGCGAGGGCGTGATCCCGCCGTTCGTGATGCGGATCGAATTCAGCCGCCTGGTCGAGTATGCCCTGCTGATGGCGGTGGTGCTGGGGCTGGTGCTGGCGTCGAGCCTGCTGCTGGTGCGGCAGTTGTCGCTGGCGCGCACGCTAAGGTTAGGGGAGGAATAGCCCTCACCCCTGGCGGACAACGGAAAATGTTCCTTGTAGGGGCAATTCATGAATTGCCCCTACAGAGAGGGGAGAAAGCGGGGCCGCGGTTGGTGTAGGGGCGCCGCGCCCTGCTTTGAAAAATGAAGATTGTCCCAATGCCTGTCCGCCCCTGCACCGTGGGCGCAGGAGGGGGCCAAATAGGGGCGGTTTACCTCACCCCTGGCCCCTCTCCAGGCAAGCTGGAGAGCACCAGCGTGTGCTCCCGCGGGCGGACACATTGGTCCGCCCCTACATCGACGTTTCCTCGGCGCTTCTCCCCCTCGCCACCGGGTGGAGAGGGGGTCGGGGGGTGAGGTCAGGGAAAAATCGGGCGCAGCGAGCGAGCGCCCCTACCAAGAACGGGCACATTGACTGGAAGCGGACGGCTGAGAGCTTGACATCATGACCATCGGACTCATCCTCAAACGTATGCGGCGCGAATGGCGCTCGCTGGGCATCCTGCTGCTGGCCGTCTGCCTGCTGACCGGATTCTTCGCGCTGGGGCCGTTCTACATCCGCGCCGTGACCGAAGTCGGCCTGCGCTACGAGCTGGATCGCGCCAAGCCTGAGAATCTGCAAATCGCGCTGATCCTGGACAACGAGCCGATCTCGTCCGAGGCCCTGGGCGTAGTCAGCGACGAACTGGGCAGCCTGGCTGTCAGCTACCGGTTTTTCATCCGCGCCGATTACACCCCGCCCACCACCGAAGGCGGCCTGGATAATCCCGGCCTGGCCACGGGCGGCTACGAATACCGCTACGGCGAAGCAGTCACCTCGCGCTCGCCGCGCCTACGCCGCACCTTCCAGCCGTTCGCCTTCTCCGACATGCCGGAGCTGTTCACCCTGACCGAAGGGCGCTGGCCGGTGCGCCGCGCCACGCCGGACATGGTCGATCCCACCGGCTTGAGCGACGCGCAGCAGCAGGCCCGCCAGGTCGGCAGTTACAACCGGGGCGAGGTCGAGATCGTGGTCACGTCCACGGTCGCGCAGAAAGCCGGGCTGGAGATCGGCAGCCGGTGGGTAGTCGGGACCAAGCTGCAAGACGGGACCGGCGCGGTCGCCTCGGTGGTCGTGGTCGGCATCGTCGATCCGAAGAATCCCGACGATCCGTTTTGGGACGGCAGCCGCAACTTCCTGGAAGGCGGCGAGGTCCAGTTGGGCATCGCGGAAACCCGCTACGACTTTGGCTTCGCGACCATCCCCGAAGCGTACATCGACTGGCTGAAAGGCGTCACGCCCGGCAACAATTTCGTCTACCAGATCAAAACCAACCCGGACACCATCACCGCCGACAACATCGAGGACGTGAAAAGCCGCCTGGGCGTGCTGCAAAACCGCCTGAGCGCCTACCATCCCGGCGCGTCGGTGCTGTCCGGCCTGCTCGGCATCCTGGATCGCTATTCCGGCAATGTCTCCGACACGCAGGGACCGATTATCTTGCTCTCCGGCGCGATCCTGATCATGATGATGTACCACCTGATCAACACCGTGGCGCTGGTGCTCGAACAGCAGGGCACCGAATGGAGTTCGATTGTCAGCCGGGGCGGCAGCATTCCCCAGTTGATCCTGCTGCAATTCCTGACGGTGGGCGTGCTGGGGCTGGCCGGGATGATCATCGGCCCGCTGCTGAGCGTCGTCTTCATGCACGTCATGGAGCATTTCGGCCCGCTGTCGCAGGCGCTCGGCGGGCGCCCGCTTGGCTCGACGCACATTCCCACCATCTCGATCACGCTGAGCACTGCCGCCGCCATCGCCTCGATCCTGGTGCTGACGACGCCCGCCCTGCCCGCCGCGCGGCGCAGCTTGCTGCGGCTCAAGCAGTTGGTATCGCGCCCGCCTACCCAGCCCACCTGGGCGCGCTATATGCTGGACGTCATGCTGATCGTGATCGGGATCGGCTTCATGCTGCGGCTGTATTATCTTGTCGGCGGCGATTTCGGGCGGCTGTTGAACAACCTGATCGCTGCCCCGCGCGACGTGATCAAGCTGATCGCGGATAACATCACCGCGACCGGCGGCCTCAAAGACCCGTTCAACCTGCTGGGTCCGGCGCTGATCCTGACCGGGGCGGCCATGCTGTGGCTGCGCTTCTTCCCCTGGCTGATGGACTTGCTCTCGCGGCTGCTGCGCAACAGCCCGCACCTGACCACGCCGCTGGCCGTCTGGAACGTGGCGCGCGATCCCGGCCACTATGCCCAGTTGGTGCTGCTGCTGATCGGCACGCTGGCGTTGGGCACGGCCTCGCTGGGGCTGTCGGCCACGCGCGACAAGGGAGCGTGGTCCACCGCCCGCGAAGAAACCGGCGGCAGCGCCCGCGTCGAGATCGATCCGGCGGCGCTGGACGCCAGCACGATCAACTGGTCGGCCCTGCCGGGCGTCACGTCCGCCGCGATTTTCCTGCACACCACCGGCGATCCCGGATCGTCGGCCATGCGCGACGTGCACCTCGTGGGCGTCGATCCGGCGGAAGCGGCCCGAGCCTTCCCTGAGCTGGCGAGCGCGGTCGCGCCGCTGCGGGACGTCACAGTGCCCGCCGCGCCGGGGCTGGCGCTGCCCGACAACGCCGCCGTGCTGACCGTCCAGGTCTATTCCCTGCCCCAGTCCAACCCGGACGATCCCGGCGTGACCGTCGAACTGTCCGCCTATTTGCAGGACGATATCGGCGTGCCCTACCTCGTCAAGCTGAGCGCGCCGGACATCGCGTCCACCGCGCCGGGCGGCGAACAGTCGGAGATCGTCCCGCCGACACCCACCGACGAATGGCTGACTTTCAGCGGTTCCATGCCGCCGCAGAGTATCGGGCGGCGTCCGTTCCACCTGATGCGGATCGGGATCAACAGCGTCGAGGGCAACATCGACACTTTCGAGCACACCCTCTACCTGGACCGGATCGCCACGCAGGACATTTTCGGCACCTCCGTCACCCAGGAAAGCTTCGAGGACGGGACGAATCATTGGGCGGAAGCGACTGTCGCCAACCCCTACGCCGCGTCGTGGTCCGAAGCGACCAGCAGCATCGTGCAGGGCGTGACGATGCAGCCCGCCGTGAGCGAGATCCCGGAGATCGAGGGCCAGACGGCGCTGCGGCTGACGTACCGCATGGGGCGCGTGGGCGGACGCGTGCGCGAACCCAGCCTCGTGGTCAACGAGCCGACCATCGGGCGCGTGCCGGTGGTGGTCAACCGCATCTTTGCCGAGCAGTTCGCCGGACACGGCACGACTCACACCGCCGCCGATCTGCCGCTGGCGGTGGGCGATACCAAAAATGTCGTGCTCAACGTGGGCAGCGGCTCGGTCGAAATCGGTTACGAGATCGTCGCGATCATCGACGACATCCCGGCGGTGGGCGACAAAGATCCGCTCATGCTCACGCACGCGGCGCTGATCCAGCCGATCTTGAATCAGGCCGGGTCCGCCATTCACTTTTTCGCCGGGAACGAGGTCTGGCTCAACCTGCCGGATCGCGAGCCGAGCGCGGCGCTGAAGGACCGGCTGGCCGCCGAACCCGGCATCACCGGGACGATCTGGGCCTGGGATCGCTACGGCGAAATCCAACGCGAGCCGCTGCCCAGCGCCGTGGCCGGGATGCTGTTCGCGGGATTCTGGATCAGCCTGCTGCTCAGCCTGCTGGATTTCGCGTTCTACCTGGTCGTGACCGCCCGGCAGCGGTTGTTCTCGTTCGCCGTGCTGCGCTCGCTGGGCTGGAACACGGCGCGCATCTGGCAGTTGTTGTTCATCGAGCAGGCCGTGCTGATCGTCCCGGCACTGATTATCGGGAGCCTGATCGGGGCGGGACTGGCGTACCTGCTGCTGCCGTTCCTATCGCTGGTCGGCAGCGAGTCGCTGCGCCTGCCCTGGACGAGTCTGTTAGGGCTGCTGCTGGCGCTGGCCGGATCGTTCTCGATCCTGATGGCGGTGGCGGCGATCTTCCTGCGGCGCATGAGCGTGAACCAGGTGCTGCGGTTGGGCGAGGAATAAGCCCT